>CALEHE010000306.1 GCA_937876415.1 uncultured Actinomycetes bacterium | reverse complement strand
CTCATGGTGGATGCCGTTGGCATGTGTCTTGCTTGCGATCGCGTTCTTGTTCGGCGCAATGGTCGGGCCCGCTGGGCCAGATTGGTGGCGGGTGCCTGCCGAGTTGTTGAATCGTTTACCTTTCATTGACATCTCGTCAGGCGCTACCGAATTGCAAAGCACTGTGCTGTGGCAGATCCGGATGCCTCGAGTTGTTCTCGCCGGCATTGTGGGCGCCATGTTGTCCATCGCTGGTGCCTCGTATCAAGGGGTGTTTCGCAATCCCTTAGTTGATCCGTATTTGCTAGGTGTTGCTGCGGGGGCCGGACTTGGAGCAACTGTCATCATTGTTGCGGGACGCGCAAGCAGTTCGTCGTGGCCAATTGACCCATTGCCGATAGCCGCCTTTGCTGGAGGTCTCGTCGCGGTGATGATTACGTATTCGGTAGGTGCAGCGTTCGGCGCAGCGAAATCTTCGGCAACGCTCGTACTTGCTGGTGTTGCCGTGACATCTCTTGCCACTGCAATTCAGACCTTCATGTTGCAGAAGAATACTGATGTTGTTCGTCAGGTGTATAGCTGGATCCTTGGTCGTTTATCGTCGGCTACTTGGCACGATGTGAGATTGGTCTTACCGTATGTCATCGTGAGTACAGGGGTTTTGTTGTGGCATCGTCGGTTGCTTGATGTCTTGCGCGTTGGTGATGATGAGGCGCAATCTCTTGGAGCACGTGTTGATCGCATTCGACTCACCGTTGTGATTGCTGCAACATTAGGAACTGCAGCAGTAGTGAGCGTGAGTGGACTCATCGGGTTTGTCGGAATTGTTGTTCCTCATTTAGTTCGGCTGCTTGCTGGATCGAGTTATCGCCGAATACTTCCTCTGACCGTTCTTCTCGGCGCGGCCTTTTTGATCGTCGCCGATATTCCTGGGCGAATTTTGTCCGACCCAGCTGAAACTCCTATCGGAGTGGTCACAGCATTTTTAGGTGCACCATTTTTCATTATCGTTTTACGTTCTCGTCAAGGAGCATCCCGATGACATCACTGGCCTTTGTTGATGTATCTGTCAAATACGGATCCTCAACTGCAGTTCAAGGTTTCACTGACACGGTTCGACCAGGGGAGTGGTTATGTCTCATCGGGCCAAACGGTGCCGGCAAGTCATCACTTTTGCGTTCTGCAGCTGGTTTAGTCAAACATGAAGGTGGCATCTTGGTTGATGGTTCGCCGTTGCATCTACGTTCATCGCGTCGACGAGCTGCGTTAGTCGCGCATGTTCCACAGTCACCCTCAATGCCAGACGATATGACTGCGGCTGAATACGTCTTACTGGGACGAAATCCATACGTGGGATATTTTGGTAACGAAACCAAACATGATCGGATGATGGTGGCCCGAGTTATCGAACGACTTGATCTTGAACACTTCGCGAGTCGGAGACTCGGAACTCTGTCAGGCGGCGAGCGTCAACGATTAGTGATTGCGCGTGCACTGGCCCAAGAAGCCCCCATCATGCTGTTGGATGAGCCAACGAGTGCCTTAGACATTGGTCACCAACAACAAGCACTTGAGTTAGTTGACAGTTTGCGTCGTGAGCACGGATTCACTGTGGTCTCGGCAATGCATGATCTAACGCTTGCTGGTTTGTATAGCGATCGCTTGGCGTTGCTTCATCAGGGTCACTGTGTGGCAGCTGGTCCAGCGGAACAAGTGTTGAAGGCTGAGACTTTGTCGGAGTTCTATGGAGTCTCGGTGTCGGTTCATCATGAACCAGATGGCACTGTGGTCGTTGTGCCGCGCCGTACTGTTCCGCTTGCTTGAAATTCTGGTGTCATTTCTGTCGGTATAGCCAAGTAAAACGACACCAGAATCACAGATGGACGAGTACGGTTTGAGGCGTGGAAAATACATTTGATGCCACCGTCATGAATCGGCAGGTCGAAGGTCTGGCGGCTTCGCATCAATTGCTATTAGAGCGACTCGGGGACTTGACCGATGAGATGGTTGCCCGCCCGTCACTTTTGTCCGACTGGACGGTGGGTCATGTGCTCGCTCACATCGCTCAACAAGGCGACAGCATCACGCGACTTTTTCTGGCTGCCGAATTAGGTGAAGTTGTCGACCAATATGAAGGTGGCTTTGCGGCACGCGTGGCGGCCATTGATGGTGCGGCGTCACGATCGGCCGCCGAGCATGTAGCCGATGTGCGTCGTTCGATTTACGCGTTGGAAGGAGCAATAGCCTCGGCGCGTCAAGGGTGGTACGGCTCGGCACGAATGGTGTCTGGAATTGAAGTGCGAGTCACCGATCTGCCACTGCGCCGCTGGCGTGAGGTTGAAGTTCATATGGGCGATCTCGGTTTGTCAGAACTTGAGTGCTGTGGTCCCGAATCATGGTCTATGGATTATGTGCGGCATGACTTATCGGTGATGACCATGCAGTGGAAGTCCCGCGGCTCCATGGGTCTAACCGACCTTCCACAACAGATACGTACACAGTCGCCTACAGTGCGGTTGGGTTGGTTGATGGGTCGAGTGACCATTGATGGCCTTGCACCTGCAGGATTGATGGGATGACAACTGTGAGCAGCATTCGTAAGTTTTGGTTCGTGGTTGTTGCGCTCGTCGCTTCAATTGCTTGGGCTTCGCCAGTGGCAGCTCACGCGCAGTTAGATACATCCTCACCCGCGCCGTCGGCGGTGCTTGAATCTGCCCCGAGCGAAATCCGCCTTGATTTCAATGAACCTGTCACGCCCATTGCACGTTCAATTGAGATTTACAATCAAGATGGTCAACGAATCGTGTTAGGTGAAGCCTTGCTCTCACCGGACGATCCGTCAGTTTTGATTGCTGGCGATGTTCCAGAAATACCAGATGGTCTCTATGTCGTCGCTTGGCGCGCGGTCTCCAATGACGGTCACGCAATTGAAGGCGCCTACACATTTCAAATCGGCACTTCGGCACCGATCATTGCGACGAGTGATCTGATCTCAAATGTTTTGGCCGGACAAAATGGACCGAGCGGTCTGTCATGGGTGATGGGCATCGCGAAGTTTTTAGGTTTTCTCGGGCTTTGCCTTGTGCTGGGATGTCTCGCCATGGTCGCTGGCGGATCAATTTCATCTCGCCGAGTCCCGATGTTTATCGGAGTCGGTTGGTTGTTGGCTTTTGTTAGTGCATTCGTTCTATTCGTGACGCAAGGGCCGTACACCATCGCTGGTTCATGGTCTGATCTTTTCAACACTTCGTTGTGGTCAGATGTGTACGCAACACGATTGGGTAAAGCCCTCGTCATTCGCGAATTGCTTTTGCTATCGCTCTTGGTTCTGTTGTGGTCGCTGCGAGGTCACTTTGCGAGGTCGCTGACTTCATGGTGGAGGTCAACGACCGCATTAGTTGGAGTAGGAATAGTGCTGACTTTGTCGGCATCCGGGCACCCCAGTGCCTCAGAAAACTCAGGTATCGCGGTTCTTGCTGATGTACTCCACCTCTCAAGTGTCGTTTTGTGGGTCGGAGGTCTCGTCGTTCTGGCGGGCGGTGGAGTGATGCGTAGTCTCGAAGCAGAAGTCGTTGTGCAGCGTTTTTCTCGAATCGCAACCTTTGCGATTCCGATCGCAGTCTTCACAGGTTTGTGGCAGACCTGGCATTTAGTTCCTTCACTGAGTGACATCACTCAAACGAAGTGGGGCCAGGCTCTGCTGATTAAATCCTGCATTGTTGTTGTGGCCGTCACCCTCGGAGCGTTTGCACAATGGCTGGTTCGAAGGGGAGAAGTGCGATCGATTCAGCGGATTGTCATGGTCGAGGTCTTTGTAGCAGTGATGGCGCTTGGGGTTACCGCTGGCATGCTCTCGCAAGCACCCGAGGTCACCTCGGCATCTTCGGTTTTTAGCATTCAACTTGTTGAAGGGGACATGATCGTTGGAGTAGCGGTGACTCCAGGGCGGGTCGGTAACAACGAAATTCACGTGACAGTCACGACACCAAGCGGCTCATTGTCGCCCATTGAAAACCTCACGATGCGATTAACGCTGCCAGGTTCAGAAGTGCCAACGATTACTGCGGCAATAGCCGAATTGGGTCCTAATCATTTCGTGGGAACTCTGTCGATATTGACACCCGGAACTTGGACACTAGAGATCTTGATTCAGCCTGATCCGTCTTCAAGTACTCGTGTGGTGACCGAAGTTCCTATTACTGGTTAGCGATGGATTTCAGCGAGAGCCTGACCGCGCGAAGCCGCGTTATCGAGCGAGTCAACGGTGTGTTGTAATTCCAGTTTGAGTTCAACTGGGGGCTCATCGAGCGGACTTTCTAAACGACCTGAAGTGAGGGCTGAGTTAAATACAGCCATGTAGCCGATGGCAGCAAGGGCCTGATGCTGTTGTATTTGCTCAATTGCCGATGAAACTTTTCGGTCGTTAGTGGTATCAAGTTGTTGGATGAGACCTGAAGTGATCTTGCCTAGTACCAATGAAGTCGGCCACGGTGCTTTGAGCGGCAACATAGTTGGGATCGCAAGCAAAGCCGCAAGATGATCAGAATCCAATTGGGCCTGTCGTACCTTTGCGCCCCGTAGAATTTCTGTTGATGCACCAACTGCAAATGCGATGAACTGAATTCGTTGAAGGCGTTCGCTGTCATCAAGGGGGAGATCGGAGAGGTTGCGATATAGCGCTGACCCAAGTCCACTTGAAAGGGAACTCGCGGCCTCTTTGGACTCGGAAATTTTCTTTAGGTAGCCAACTCCGTCGTCGGCTGACCACTTCCATTCGGACGCAAGCCCGGTGAAATGAAGTTGCCATGGTGCAATGACCTCGCCAAGAATTTTCCGAATCTCACGGTGAATCCGTTTTTGTTCATGAATGTCAACCCAACTCGGGGCAATCCCTCGACGCCAATCATGACCATCAAACACCGTTTCAACGAGACGAGTGATTCGGCGACCAGCAGCAGCGGCCGATGTGGTGCGGGGATCGGTCGCAGATAGCCACAGCGAGCGAACAATGTTGGGATCGTGAGCACCGTAAACCAAGGGGGGCAGGAACTTTGTCGAGTCGATGAGCCGTCCCGATTCGAGTGGATCCTCGGCGATGCGCGACAGGCGCTCGTCAATTTCAGTTGGCTCTCCGTGAGTTGCATCTGACCACCACTCGGGATGTTGATCAACCCAGCGGGTAAAGAAAAACGCTGCAGAATTGAACTTCAGGGTGTAAGAATCTGAGATATCAAAAAATGTGCTGTTTAACACTCGTCTGATTCGTACATCTTGCCGTTCAAAAACTGCGAGAGTTTGCTTCAGCACCGAATGGACTTTTGGAATAGCAAGATCTCCGATCTGAGTGAGACGAAGTATTAATTCAACTTCGTCCCGAACAGTGGCGATGCTGCGGGCAAGTAGCGCCAAGCGTCGAGGGTCACAACCCAGTTGACTCATGGTGGGTCCGAAGTAGATCAACGCACGAAGCGAGCAACAATTTGGTTGCTTTGATTTCACTTCGAGAAATCAAAGCAATAGGTCCGGTCCAAGTATCTGAGTCTGAAAGGCGAGAAATATCGCGAATTTGGTTATCGATGGTGTCTTGTATGCGCGATGCCAGTTGAAGATGAGTTCCCATGCACGAGTGTGTGCAAGAAGCGCGCGTTTGCGGTTACTGCTCTAGATATGCCACAACTTGATGATGGGGTAGTTGAGTGACGGTCTCAATAAATCCATCTCCAACGGTGCTGTAGCCATGACGGTTATAGAAGGCCAGGGCGGAGTCCCGAGCATTTGCCCAAATGAGGTCAACTCCGATTGCTGCGGCGTACTCCATTCCAGCATGAAGCAGTAGCCCGCCGATCCCGTGCCCCTGAACGAGCACAGCCGTAGCCATTCCGCGTAACTGCAATCCCCGAAGTTGAGGCTCCGATGGAAAGGGACGTTGCAACCACGTGCTTACCCCGATATTTACTCCTGCGTCAGTGAAAGCACCGAGGTGCATGGTTGTCGGGTCATCATCACCATCAAAATTGACCGTCTGGTCGATCATCCCGGCGCGTAAAACTTCACGACGTAAAGCTTGAACGTCAAGATAATTCACTGCACGAATCGAGATACTTCCTAACGTGCCGCTCATGAGTTGTTCCCGACACGAATACTTTTGGAGTGATGGGTGGCGATAAATCCAGTACCTATAAACCCAATTTTGAGCTCCGAGACCGCTGTCATATTTCCAACTTACTGGAGATGATGTATTGAATCTGAAATGACTTTGGCCTCGGACAAATCGTGAGTAACTAGTAGTGCTGTCGTGTTGGTCAAGTGCAGAATTTGATGCAAGTCCTGTGCCAGGCGGTCGTGAAGTTCTTGGTCAAGGCCAGTTAGTGGTTCGTCTAGCAGTAAGACGCGTGGGGACGGCGCAAGTGCACGGGCTAAAGCAACCCGCTTTGATTCACCGCCTGACAGGGTTGCGACGGATTGTCTCATGACGTCGCCAAGTCCAACCAGTTCAAGTAGTTCGTGGCAACGAGAGTTGATGTCGCGTTGATTCATTTTGGAAACTTTTAAACCGAAGGCGACATTGTCATGCACGTTGAGATGTGGAAACAGTTGGTTATCTTGAAAAACCATTCCGACTGACCTTTGGTGAGTGGGAGTATGGGTTATATTGCGTTCATCAAGAATGATTATCCCCGTTGTCGGTTTCAAAAGGCCGGCAACAATGCGAAGCAAAGTTGATTTACCCGAGCCGGATGGCGCAACGACAGCTGTAGTAGTTCCGGTTGTAACTTCTAAGGAAAAATCATGCAGGATAATTCGCTCGCCATAGTTAAATGAAACGTCAGTAATGATCAGACTCATGAGTATGACTTTCGATCTACAGATAAGACGATCATCGCAGTCACAAGAATTAAGACTACTGATGCAGCCATGCCTGTAGCCCGTGGAATCTCGCCTGCTCTACCGAAAAGTCCAGCAATGATGATGGGAAGAGTGCGCGATTCGCGGCGAGTAAGAAAACTTGTTGCTCCGAATTCACCCAAAGACATTGCTAAAGAGAAAGCGAATCCAGTTGAGATTGCCGGTCGTAGCAGTGGTATCTCAACGGTCAACAATCGTCGCCAAGGTCCGGCGCCTAATGTTGCCGCCGCCAACCTGAGGTCATTGGGAATTCCCTGAACGACGGGAAGCGCAGCTCGAATGACAAAAGGAAGAGCAATTGCCGAATGAATGATCGGTATCAGTAACCACGATGATCGGAAGTCAAACGGATCAAAGTCGTAGGTGATCAGAATCGCCAAACCGAT
>CALEHE010000305.1 GCA_937876415.1 uncultured Actinomycetes bacterium | reverse complement strand
GAATCATTGATCTGTGTTTGACCGGAGTGTTCCTCACTCTGAAACACGGCGGCGCCGTCATCAGCGATGGTGGTTCAATCATCAACATCGCATCCTTAAATGCAATCCAACCGTCTCAAGGAATGTCGGCTTACTGTGCGGCAAAGGCTGGGGTCGCGATGCTTACTCAAGTTGCGGCCATGGAATTTGGACCTCGCGGAGTCAGGGTCAACACAATTGCTCCTGGTCTCGTTGAGACCAATGCGACCAGTGGAATGTTTTCGGTTCCAGTAGTCATAGAAGAGTTCATCGAAAATGCAACTCTCTCGCGATTCGCTCAACCGCACGAGATTGCTTCAGTCGCAGCATTTTTGGCCTCTGATGAATCGTCCTATATGAGCGCCTCATTCATTTCAGTTGACGGCGGAGGCAACACAGGTCGCTACCCCAATCTTCCAAAAGCTTTTGGTCAAATCAAATGAGGTTCACCGAGCAAACGTTGACAGCGTCAGAGATTACTCTTTTGATTCAACTTCTGCGCCGCTGATCAGAGAAATACGAACAGTTCGAATTCTACGACCATGGACTGCCACGACAGTGAAACGCCAGCCATCAAAATCAATTGCTTCGCCAACAACTGGAACATGTTCAAGAGTTCCGAAAACAAACCCTCCAACGCTGTCCCATTCTTCATCAGGAATATTGATACCTAGTTCTTCATTAACATCTGAAACACTTGTGGAACCATCAACCAAATACTGACCATCAATCAAGTGCTCAATGTCTTGTTCGTGTTTGTCGTACTCGTCAACGATTTCGCCGACTAGTTCTTCGAGACAATCCTCAAGAGTGATTAATCCAGAAATACTTCCGTATTCGTCAGCGACCACTGCAAGGTGAAACTTCTGCTCTTGCATTTCGCGCATGAGTCGATTCACTGGTTTGTTTTCTGGAATCACTACTACGCCGCGCATATGCGAGGTCACGATTGCAGAACCATGACCGCTTCGTTCTTGTCGAATGAGGTCTTTGATAAACGTGATACCAACGACATCATCATCGTCGTTGAGAATTGGAAGACGTGAAAAACCGTGCTCAATAGCGACGTCAATGGCCTGGGTCAAGGTGAATGTCTGGGGAATCGTCACCATGTCAGGTAGTGGCACCATCACCTCGCGAGCGACAGTGTCACCGAATTCAATAATTGACTCGATGAGATCGCGTTCTTCTTCTTCAATGACATCATCGTTCATAGCTGCCTCAACGATGCCAAGCAACTCTTGCTCGTTTACAAAAGGACCTTGCTCAAGTCCTTTTCCTTTGACTATGACATTGGTTAAAGAGATCAACCAACCCGACACCATTCTCAACGGTAAAAACGACACCAACAGCTTGGTTCCGCGAGCAGTGGTTAACGCGGCGCGCTCCGGGTACAACAACGCATAAGTTTTAGGAACTGCTTCGGCCAAAACAAAAAATACAATGACGTTGAGCAGCACACCAACAGCCACACCGAGTGGGCCAAAAGCCCGAGAGGCAACCACGCCAGTTATGGTCGCTTGAACTGTTTGACACACATTGACGGACAGAAGTAACGGGTTTACCCACTTCTCGGGCTCCCCTACTAATTGCTGTAACGCCCGACCTTGTTTGACACCACCTTCAGCCATCGCTGCAGCCTTGGGTTTTGTCATTCGGGACAATCCCATTTCTGCAAGCGACAGAAAGATCAAAAAGATCAACAGGAGAACAATGACTCCAAGCAGGGCCCAATCAAGCCCAGTGAAAGCTGCAAACATGGATAACATCATTAATCCTCTTTTTGACTCTGAGTAAATTTCATCGGAATATCTCCCTGCCAATGATGCGCTTGGAGCAGTTTTCGTTCTTGCGCTTGCATGAGTTCGGTCTTTTCAGCCGTGTCATGGTCCCAACCCAAGATGTGCAAAATTCCGTGAACGACGAGTAACGCAAATTCGTCGTCAACACTTCCGGCATGCGAAGGGGCTTGCGCCACCGCAACTTCGGGGCAAATCACAATGTCGCCAAGCAGCAGCGGCAAGTCGCCTCGATCTGGCGGTGGACGATCTGGGCCACGACTGGCACCGGTCGGACCGTTAATCATTTCCAGCACTTCGCCACCATCGATGGGAAACGCCAAAACATCGGTCGCTCCAGACTTGCCCATATGTTCAGAATTTAGTTCAGCCATATCGTGAACCGAAACAAAAAAGAGACTGAGTTCAGTTCCACCACGAGCACCTTGATCAGCCAAAACGGCGATCGCTAACTTTTGCCAACGTTCAATGTCGACCGCAATCTCAGATTGTTCGTCGGCACAGAAAACCTCAGCCTCGGTGTCTCCACCTACTTTTACCTTTTTGCGAAATCTAGGAGGGCCCTCAATCATGGGACGTCTTCACCTGAGGCTTCTGTCGTAAAGCGTCTTTAGCTTGGGTGTCTTTTTCATAAGCGGCAACGATGTCTCCCACAATACGATGCCGAACGACGTCAGACGTGTCTAAATGGACAAATTCGAGCCCCTCAATATCACCAAGAAGGCGCTGCAACCCCGACAGACCGCTTCGCCCATCAGGAACATCGACCTGAGTGGCATCGCCTGTGACGACCACTTTTGACCCAAAACCGATGCGCGTCAAAAACATCTTCATTTGCTCTGGAGTTGTATTTTGCGCCTCATCCAAGATGATGAAGCTGTTGTTGAGAGTTCGTCCTCTCATGAATGCCAATGGAGCAACCTCTAAAGCCTGGCGCTCGTGCATCTTTTGCACGCCCTCTGCATCAACCATGTCAAACATGGCGTCATACAACGGACGTAGATAAGGGTCAATTTTCGCCATCAGGTCACCCGGAAGAAAACCGAGCCGCTCACCAGCCTCAACCGCAGGGCGAGTCAAAATAATGCGCTGCACGGACTTTGTTTGCAAAGCGTGTACGGCCATCGCCACGGCAAGCCAACTTTTACCGGTTCCCGCAGGACCCACCCCGAAAGTAATCACATTGTTACGAATCGCATCGATATAGCGCTTTTGTCCGGCAGTCTTAGGACGAATGGTGCGACCCTTCGCTCCTCGAAGGATTTCATCGGTGAGCACTGAACTTGGCTTCTCATCAGAGCGCACCATCGAAATACAACGCTTCACGACAGTGTCATCGACAATTTCTCCACGACGAAGCAGCAAGACCAACTCTTCAAAAAGTCTTGACAGCACGCCAGCAGATTCTCCGAGGATCGATATTTCATTGCCGCGAACGATGATCTCGCTATCCGAGAAAGCCGTCTCTATGAGACGCAGGTGACTATCTCGGTGGCCGAGAAGCCCAGCCATCAGGTGCGAACCTTGGACAACTATCGACGACGAAGGGGATGGCGAAACCGTAGACATGTGTTCTTCGCAGATTAGTCACAAATAGGCCAAGTTAGGTAAGCGACCTCAAATAGTTGGAGAAACGACATACCTACCTGAGACTTTGCCGGCCAGGATTGCGGTTAAAACCCGATCCAGGTCGTTCAATCCGATGGATTGTCCGATACTTTCCAGACCCGCTGGTTTGAGATCAGTCGCAATTCGCGACCAAACATTCTGACGGATGTCCATTGGAGTCTGCACTGAGTCAATACCTAACAATGCGACTCCACGCAAAATGAACGGCATCACTGAAGTTGGTATTGAGGTACCACCAGTCAAACCACTTGCGGCAACAGCCGAACCGTAGTTCAGTCGCTTAATAGCGTTGGCAAGAGTGTTTCCGCCGACGCAATCGACAGCCGCAGCATATGTCGTTGTTTGTAGCGGACGAGCATCATCGGCCGAGAGTTCGCTGCGGTCAATGACGCGTGCTGCCCCGAGACCAAGTAAGAAATCTGTCGCTGAAGCCTTGCCGCTACTCGCCACCACCTCGTACCCACGACCCGCCAACATTGACACTGCCATACTTCCAACGCCACCAGTCGCGCCGGTCACCAAGACCGGGCCAGCTGACGGTGTGAGGCCCCAATTTTCAAGAGCAACAACTGACAGTGCTGATGTAAAACCGCCAGTGCCCACAACCATTGCATCACGAGTCGAGAGACCGTCCGGCAATGCCATAATCCATTCAGCAGGTACACGGGCGAACTGCGAATAGCCGCCGTGTCGAGCGACACCGATGTCGTATCCATGAGCAATGACTTTTTGGCCAACTACGAAATCACTTCCCGCCGCATCTACAACGGTCCCGGCAATATCGATTCCGGGAATCATCGGCTTGAGACGCGAGATCTTTCCGCTCGTCGTTGACGCTAAACCGTCTTTGAAATTGACACTCGACCACTCGACTTCAATCAACACGCCGTCTTGAGCAATGTCATCAAGCGAAACCTGCTGAACAGACCGCTTGGAATTCTCTGGATCATTTGAAAAAACAAAAGCAGAAAAAGAAGATGGACTCATCTCAACACCTTACGACAAGTGGCACCCGTCTGATCAAACGTAGTTTTTGCCGACGCACTCAATGACTTCAAGCGTTTGAGTCTCTGTTGACGAAGAACCAGGGATACCAAGCCAGGTAATTCCCGCGAGTCGGAGCATTTCAATTTGCTCGCGGTGGTATTCAATATTGTCGGTCTTTGATCCGATGGTGTGATCGGGATACGTCGTCAAGAATTCAAGAGACGCAGCGCGAACGCCAGCCAATTGCTTCACTTCAGATATTTGTTCACCAAGCTTCTTGGTATCGCCGATATTCGGTGTGCGAGTCGTGTTCGAAACTATTTCAGCGCTCAACATGGGCATCCAACCCTGAGCCGACGCCGCAACGCGACGTTTTGTCAACTGCGAATTTCCGCCGATCCAAATCGGTATTGGCTGTTGAAGGGGTGCCGGTCGACAAATGATCTCACGCGCCTCGTACCCGTCTCCAATGAATGACACCGGCTCGCCTGACCAATACTTTGGCAAAACCTCAAGTGACTCATCAAAGAGGTCATTTCGGCGTTCAAAATCAACGCCGAGAGCTTTGAACTCACCTTTTTGATAACCAGCGCCGACTCCGAGCGTAAAGCGGCCGTTCGACAGCAAATCGACAGTTGCTGCGGACTTACCCAGTAAAAACGGATTGCGGTAGGCAATAACAGTCAAGTAGGTCACGAGTCGAATGCGTTCGGTCACTGCTGCGGCATGCCCAAGAGCGACGAATGGATCGAGCGTTTGGTGTCCCCCAGCGTCCAACCAACGCGAACCAGGTGCAGGATGCTCAGTGAAGGCCAAACCATGTAATCCGTGCGCTTCAACTGCCTTTGCGACCGCGGTGATCCGACCAGCTGCCATCATGTCGCCGTCTCGCCCAGTGGCATCGGGGTATTGGTAGAGAAAACGCACATAGGGAGAGTACCGTTTCTGACATGGTGTTCAAGATTTGCGGAGAAAGCTCAGCGACATGAAAATCGGCTACACAACGATGAACACTCCCGCAGACATCGCTCCTCGCGTTCTTGGACCGATGCTTGAAGACGCCGGGTTTGACTCGATCTGGATTGGCGAGCACAGCCACATCCCAGTCTCGCGAGCAACGCCCTATCCCACCGGCGGCGACATGCCATGGCAGTACACGACGATGATGGACCCCTTCATCAGCCTCACTCAAATTGGCGAACACACCACCCATCTGCTCCTCGGTCTTGGCGTAGCTCTTCCACTTGAACACGACATTTTGGCCCTTGCCAAGACTGCCGCCACTTTGGATGTTCTCAGCAACGGTCGTTTGCAATTTGGCGTCGGCGTCGGCTGGAACCAGGAGGAACTTGCCAACCACAGTTCGGTGAAGTGGTCGATGCGCTATCGAGCTCTCGCCGAATGCGTAGGAGCGTTGCGATCGCTATGGGTTGATGACGAGTCAGAGTTTCATGGCGAGTACTTCAACTTTGACAAGGTGTGGTCACGCCCAAAACCCATGCAGAATCCTCACCCGCCCATTTGGTTTGGTGCCGGAGGCAAACTCGGATCGCAACACACGATTGCGTGGGCCGATGGCTGGATGCCGCTCGACGTCACTTTGGGTGACGTGACCAAACGCGTCAACAAGTTCCGCCAATTATCGGCTGATGCTGGTCGACACGACATACCAATTTCGATGGTGGCCTTTGGTGATCCCACTCTCGACACATTGCTGATGTATCGCGATCTCGGTATTGAACGCGTGATTGTTGGGTCTGGACGAGACGGATGGGAAGATCCGTCAGGAGTGCCGGCATTTATTGATCGTTATGCAGAAATGCGCGATCAGTTGTTGTAACGATCGGCTTGTCAGCCCCATGCACCGATGACATCATCGGCCGAGGTAATCGTCGCCAACAGAGACAATGAGTTTTCAAGAACGGCATCTGCATATTCACGCGGCACGCCACACACACCATCTCGAACGATGACAACGTTGTAACCAAGATCGACGGCACTCATCACGGTTCCGAAAATTCCCATGTTGACCGAAACTCCAGTGACAACAAGAGTGCTAATCGAGAGGTTGCGCAAAATCTGATCTAGAGATGTTTGAGTAAACGGAGTGAGACCGTGAATACGCGGCACGACAATGTCGCGTTCATCTGGACCTAATTCCGCAACAAGTTTGGCTCCGTCCGTACCTTGGTCAATCGGCGTTGAACCGGTTTCACGACGCAGCCGATTGTTCATCGCAAAAACTTTGCAATTATCAGCGGCACCACGACCATCGGCACGATTTTCTGCAACACAATGAACGACTTGAATTCCTCGGTCTCGGGCTGCCTCACACAGTCGCCCAGCGGTCGCGCGAACTCCGACACGATCAACCTCATCAACCAAAGCCTTCATGAGAGCACCAGCGCCCACCACGCCATTTTGCAGTTCCATCGTGAGAACAGCGGTCGTCTCTGGAACTAGTAACCCGGCAAGCCGTTTCAATTGCTTCTCATCCATGTCCAAGATTGCCACATCGCACCCGCATATCTGCTAACTCTTAGGTATGACGAGTGAGCAATCTGCGAACAAACCGAGCGATATTCGTGGAGCCGCGCCAGGAGATTATTGGAAAGCCTTTGAGGAGAAATGGACGTCGTTGTTGACGTACCGCTATTTGGGGCGCGAATGGGGTTCACTCGACAACAATGTCGCTGAAGGGCACTTCATGACTTTGCGTCACGATATGCGCAACACCAGCGGCGGGATCATGGCTGCTCCATTGTGTGTCGCTTCACCCGAGTGTGGAGGATTCAACGACAACGTCGTTGTCCCGAATCCACTGATTGCTTC
>CALEHE010000304.1 GCA_937876415.1 uncultured Actinomycetes bacterium | reverse complement strand
ACCTTAAAGGGAATCGTCATTGGCGGAAACGTTGAAGGCGCCAGCGTAGATCTCATTGTGCCGGCATCGGTGACTGGCGGTACACAAGATGCTGTACTAGGAAGTTTTCCCGTGGACGACACTGGCGTTTTTGAATTTCAATCAATCCCAGCCCCAGGCGCATACGACTTGCGCGTTCGCAAAGTTGGTTCGATTACGACGCGAATTTCCTTCGAGCTTTCTGGTGGCGAAACGCGTACCGGCGTCACCGTGCAGTTGCGCGCCGGCGACGGATCAATCTCGGGTCTCGTCAATGGTCCAGACAGCCCCTTAGGAAACGCCACCATTGCTCTCACCTCGCCCGACCAAAATGCCTCAACGTTGTCACTCACAACAGGAATTGTCGGTTCGTTCGTCATTCCCGATTTATTGACTCCAGCGTCCTATGCAGTCACGGTGAGTGCACCTGGATACGCCGACAAGAACATCACAGTTTCACTTTCATCTGGACAGCAAATATCTGATCTCAATGTTGTGCTTGCGCCAAGTACAGGATCAATTAGCGGTCTCGTTCGTGACTCGCGAGGAATCGCTATTGGTGGCGTGCCGATCACAGTGACCGGTCCAGACACATCTTTTTCGACTACTTCAGTGACCGTTGATGATCCAGCGACTCCAAATTCCAACGAAATTGGTTCGTTCACTATTTTCGGTGTTCCGGCGCCAGGTGTGTTTACCGTGACCGTTGGCGGCGGCGACTACTCAACTGTTGTTCGTAACGTTGTATTACGGAGCACGAACCTCAACGAATCACTCATTGTTGATCTCACAGCATCAACTGGAACAATTAGCGGAACGGTGCGTGATAGTTCTGGTCCCGTCGGTGGAGTTACCGTTCGTATTGCGAACGGAATCACCACTCGCAGCACGACTTCGGCTTCCACCTGTGTCGCGCCGAATACGTCATGCGTTGGCACTTATCGTCTCGACAACATTCCCGCCGGTGCTTACACCATCACCTTTTCGCGGGTTGGTTCTGTTACCGCATCGCGACAAGTTGTTGTGACCGCTGGGTCCGCCCAAATAACCGATCAAACACTCAGTATCCGGTCCACAATCCAAGTATTCGTTTGTCGAATTGTCGCCGCCACCACTCCAGAATCATGCGCCAATCAAACTGGCACGATTGATCCTCGTTCTGGATACCAAGTACGAATTTGGAAAGAAAGCGACTATCCAGGTGGCCCAATTTTGGGAGTTGGCTTAACTGCCAGCAATGGTTCATTCGTCTTCAACAGTTTGGATGCACCAGCTCGTTATGTCATTGAGGCAACTAATGTTCCGGGGAATCCCGCGCTGACTTCACAAACAGTCGAACTCCCCGCCAGTACGAGTGTGATTGCAGGATTGGTTGTGCCATGAGTAGCAACAACAGCGTTTCGCTGATCCTCCCCGAGAAAGTTCCCGCTGCTCTCGGCCAACTTGTACCAATTTCTGTTGGTGTCACCGATTTCTCCGGAACTGATCGCGAGATTCTTGTTCGACTCATCGGATCATTAACGGGGCCCCTTCCCGCGATATCGCGTCAGCTGC
The DNA here is from genome assembly GCA_937876415.1 of uncultured Actinomycetes bacterium. Taxonomy (GTDB): domain Bacteria; phylum Actinomycetota; class Acidimicrobiia; order Acidimicrobiales; family Ilumatobacteraceae; genus Casp-actino8. The sequence goes on along the minus strand of CALEHE010000304.1, from coordinate 458 downwards.
CCGCGCACCTCAGTATTCAGACCGAAATTTCATTACAAGTTCCTTCTGGAATGCCGGTTGGAGAGCATCCAGTTCTCATTGAGGTTCTTGACCGTTCAACCGGTTCGGTGATTGGGCAAGGTGAGGTACTCCTTGACGTCCAACACACCCAAGCGATCAAAATGCATCTGTCGCCTCCTTCAATACGCCGCCGCTTGCGGGGACGTATTCGCATCGTGCTTCGAAACCACGATGACGAAACGCACAATATTCGAATCCGCGCCGAATCTGATGATTCAAATACAAAGATCAAACTTTGGCATCAGGATGTAGAGCTACGAACTGGCGAAATGGTGCGCCTCAAAGCCCGTTTACGCGTCAGGCCGTTTTTTATCGGGAAACAGAGGGAACACTGGTACTCAATCATCGGTGACGGTGCCGGAGTTCCCATTTACGGTCGTGGAAACGTTCGCCACATT
>CALEHE010000303.1 GCA_937876415.1 uncultured Actinomycetes bacterium | reverse complement strand
AATTCGAATACCGCCGATTTGACGCAAGCGATCAGCACTGGCCTTGTCGGTGATTCGCATTGCTTGATAGGGCGACGAAATGATTTCAGTCGGTGCACTGAACTCACTGGAAAGTCGGTAGGCGAATACTTCAAACTGCAAAACACCTACAGCAGCAAGTACGGGTTCAGTGTCACCAAAATCAAGGTCGCGTAACACTTGCACAACACCTTCTTGATCGAGTTGTTCAATTCCTTTACGGAACTGCTTAATTTTGCTGCGGTCAAGTGGACGGGCGCTGGCAAAGACTTCAGGTGCAAAACGCGGAACGCCCGGGAATTCAACTTTCTTGCCTGCGTAAATCGTGTCGCCAATACGTAGATCACCGGCATTGACAAGTCCGATGATGTCGCCTGGGAATGCTTCTTCAATCGTCTCGCGGTCGTTACCAAAAGCGGTCGTCACATACTTGGTGCCGACTGCCCGGCCCGATCGGGTGCAGTCAATATCCATGCCACGTTCAAAATGGCCCGAACAAACTCGGGCGAATGCCAAACGGTCACGGTGATTCGGGTCCATGTTGGCTTGAATCTTGAACACAAAACCCGAGAAGGGGCTTTCGAGAACCCGTTCATTTTCGGCGAGGTCGAAGCGCGGTATTGGCGGAGGAGCAAGTTCGGCAACCGCATCGAGTAGGGCACGAACTCCGAAGTTAGTGAGAGCAGATCCAACGAAAACTGGTGTGCTCTTACCCGCTAAGAACGATGGCAGATCAACGTTGGCTTCAATCGCATCAAGTAACGAACATGAATCCAGTGCGACCTTCCAGGCGTCGCCTTCTTCGACGGCGGCCCGATCAGCATCAATGATTTCTTCAGGAGCAGCGGCAGCACCGCGTGCGGTACGTGTGTACTTGGTGAAGAGTCCGGTTCGTCGATCAATGGTGCCGCGGAAGTCGCCAGGCTGACCAACTGGCCACGTTGCCGGAGTGGCGCGCAGACCGATTTGTTGTTCGACCTCATCGAGAAGTTCGAGCGGGTCACGACCAGGGCGGTCGAACTTGTTGAAAAATGTGAGCACGGGCAAGTTGCGCGAACGACACACATTGAAGAGTTTCAAAGTCTGGGCTTCAATTCCCTTGGCGGTGTCAAGCACCATGATGACTGCGTCAACAGCGGCCAAAACGCGATAAGTGTCTTCGCTGAAGTCACGGTGACCTGGAGTATCAAGAAGGTTGAAGACATGGTCGCCGTATGGGAACTGGAGAACAGTCGACGAAATCGAGATGCCACGTTGGCGCTCCATCTCCATCCAGTCAGATGTGGCCGAGCGCTGTCCTGCACGGGCCCGCACTGAACCGGCATCTTGGATGGCACCGGCATACAGCAAGAACTTTTCGGTGAGGCTGGTTTTTCCGGCGTCGGGGTGACTAATGATGGCGAAAGTTCGGCGCCGCAAGGCTTCTTCAGAGATGTTGGCACCGTTTTCCATGGCATCACGAGGGTACAGGCAGACGGGTGGGTCTTGGGTGGACTACTGCAGACCTAGCGAGATTTCGTGACAAACATTTCTGACACAAGGGTCGTCACGACGTGTTCGGTGCGGGACCCGAGGGCGAAAACAAGTTGACGTAGTGAGTCATATGACAAAAAGATTCCGATTGCTGCGAATCGGTCCTCGTTCATTTTGGTACGTTCACCAGAAAACCAACGTTGGAATTGAACCTCAAGAACACGGTCGCGTTCGCGCATGACTTCTTTGGCCACTGCCCAATTTGAACTCAATTGATCAACTGCTTCAACAAGCGGGCCGTACGTACGTATCAAACTCACGCGAAGACTAATCAATGTCTTAATCCGACTTGAGAGGTCGCCTGATGGCACCTCAAGCGTGAGCATATGTTTGATATGTGGTTCAATTTGTTGCAAGGACAATTCAATGAGGTCACCGATTGAATCGAAATAGCGAGTAAATGTTCGCTCAGAAATTCCGGCACGGGCGGCAATATCGGCAGCAGTCAAATTCACGCGCCCTTCAGCGACCATTGCAATAATTGCATTAATCGCCGCTTCTTTGCCCTTGCGAACCCGCTCGTGCCGACCGTCCAGTTTGTGAATCGTGGCGCTACTCATGAGGTTCACAATAGCCATGATGCGAGCACTACTCTGAATTGAGATTGCATCAGAAAGACGGTGTTCCCATGGTCCTAGATATCAACAAAGTTCGAGCCCAGTTTCCAGCATTAGCGCTCACCGATCGTGGCGGTCTTCGTATTTACTTCGATAACCCTGCCGGAACCCAAGTGCCGCAAAGAGTGGTTGACCGTATGGTGTCGGCACTTATCGACTCGAATTCCAATATGGGCGGCAACTTCCGTACCTCGCGTGAGGCCACCGAGATTTCACGTCAAGCACACGTGGCCATGGCCGATTTCTTTAATGCCCGAAGCGAAAATGAAGTGATCTTTGGACCAAATATGACGTCATTGACATTCATGATGGCGCGAGTTTTGGCATCGCAGTTTTCTGCTGGTGATGAAATCATCCTGACGCAAATGGAGCACGACGGTAATGCTTCACCGTGGCGGATTATGGCTGAAGAGCATGGGTTCATTGTGAAGCGTCTTGAGTTTGATCGAAACACCTACGAGATTGATCTTGAATTACTTGACACTTTGATCACTCCTCGCACAAAGTTTGCGGCCATCAATTATTCGAGCAATATTTTGGGAACCATCAATGATGTGAAAGCAATGTGCGCAAAGTATCGCGCCGCCGGAGTTCTGACGTATGTTGACGCAGTTCAATTCGCGCCGCACGGAGCCATTGATGTGCAAGATCTAGGGTGCGATTTCTTAGTGACGTCGGCCTACAAGTTTTACGGACCGCACCAGGGTGTGCTGTGGGGGCGCGAAGAATTGCTCAATAGTTTGCCCGCATACAAGTTGCGAGTCGTCAAAGACGTTTCGCCAGGTCGTTACGAAACAGGAACTCAGTCATTAGAAGGACAAGCCGGAACCCATGGTGCACTTGAGTACATGCAGTGGGTCGGAACGACGATGGGCCAAGAGCATCTGAATGACAATCCCAATCACCGCCAGCGCACCAAAGAAATTCACGCGGGCTTAAAGGCGATGGCTATCTATGACCGCATGCTGGTCGCCCATTTGATTACTGGTCTCCAGCGATTGCCTGGTATCGAAGTGCGCGGAATCACCAATCCAGAGCGTTTTACACACCGCGTGCCAACTGTTTCCATTACTCGCCCCGATCTTGTGCCTTCTGAACTTGCCAAGTTTTTAGATCAACACGGCGTGTATGTCTGGGACGGACATTCGTACGGAATTGATGTCATTGAATGGCTTGGTCTGCAGGATCGTGGGGGAGTTGTGCGGATTGGGCCAACTCATTACAACACGGTTGAAGAAATTGACACTGCGCTGGCGTTGGTCGGTGATTTTGTGAGTCGTTTGTAACAGCATTGAGGGATCATTAGAAGGAGATCTGCTGGTTGGGGACGGCTAGGTTGTTGGCATGTCCCCTCAAGGTGAAAAACACTTCAGTCAACGCATCGGGCTCTTGCGGGCCATGGTGCTTGGGGCAAACGACGGCCTCATTTCGACGGCGTGTTTGATTCTTGGTGTTGCTGCGGCCGATGCAAGCGGTCGTGCGATCTTGGTTGCCGGCACTGCAGGGCTTGTTGCGGGCGCAGCTTCAATGGCGATTGGTGAATATGTCTCGGTGAGTTCGCAGCGCGATTCTGAGCAGGCCGATATTCAGAAAGAAACGTGGGAGTTAGAAAATACGCCCGAGCGTGAGTTGGCTGAACTCACGGGTATTTATCAAGCCAAAGGTTTGTCACATAAGTTGGCCCGCGAGGTGGCTGAAGAACTCACTGCACACGATGCTTTATCTACCCACTTGGCCGAGGAATTAGGTATATCGCGCCACAATCTGGCGCGACCGTTGCAGGCGGCGGTGAGTTCAGCAACAGCTTTTTCAATCGGCGCGGGCATTCCGTTGTTGGCATCTTCGTTAGCGAATGATGCTTCCAGAATTTGGGTCACAATCGTGACGGTATTCGCCGCATTGCTTGGTCTTGGTGTTGGATCGGCAAGGTTTGGTGGAGCTCATCC
>CALEHE010000302.1 GCA_937876415.1 uncultured Actinomycetes bacterium | reverse complement strand
CACCTTTGGCGGCGCCCAACCAACCTTCGGCCAGCGCAAAAGCTTTTGCATCAAGGTCACCAAAGACAGGTACGTTGACTAAATCCTGGACGGCCTCACGCATAGGAAAACGTCGCCAAGCCGGAATATTGAGCGGCGAAACTGATGCGCAATCTGTTTCGATGGGTCCAGCCGATCCAATTCCAACGACAACAACTTTGCCGCCGTGACGTTCTTCAGCACGAGCGAATTGTCGCTTAATCAACACAGCCAAGATTTCAAAGAGGTCGTTGGCATTTTTGTCTTTGTCGGTGCGGGCAATTTCGCGATCGAGCATGTCACCTCGACGATTCACTAATCCGACTGCCATCTTTGAGCCACCGATGTCAATGGCGAGCGCTAACGGTATGAGTTCGGACAACTGCTCGGGCTGCCCTGCATTCTCAAGAGTCACAGTTGACAGGCTATTGACCACAGACAAGATCTACTCGGGCAAGAAGCTCTCAAGAGTCAGGGAAATACTGACCTTGCAGTTCCAGATTCGTTAGGTTTTTTTCCAAGAAACTAACAAGGAGTACATCATGAAGAAAATACTCGCAGGCTTATTTACAGCTTCACTCGTCGTAGTGAGCTGTGGCGGCGACGATGGTGGAATCGATTCAAACGATCGCGATGCCTTAATTGAAATGTTCACTGCCGATGGAGACATGACACAAGAAGTTGCTGAGTGCATGGCCGATGCCACCATCGACACTCTGAGTGACGAGGATATGAAGTCCATCATGGCCGGTGGCGACCCCAGCGCTGAGGGTGAAGCGGCTTTCATGGAGGCCATCATGCCATGTATTGAACTTGAAATGGGAAGTTGAACACTTCCCATTTAATCAACGACGCGTCGGGCGTCCTCAATGAGATTGATTTGATACAACACCTCATCGAGGGCGTCAGCCGCACTAATTGTTGAATAGCGCACGGGATTCTCAGGAGTACAGCAAGTAGGCACCGGCGCCAACATTGTCCACGGCCGTGGATGGCAAAACTGCACCACGCTGTAGCGCTCATCTTCAAAACCTGGCGCCGCAATGACTCGATGCCAACCAACTGGCAAGACGCCGTTGGTCAGTCGCTCGAGCATGATGCCAGTGTTTATTATCATTTTTCCGTCAGGCGGAATCGCATCAACCCATTCACCATCAACTTCTACTTGAAGTCCCGGAGCAGTGGCACGAGGAAGAGCCGTAATTAAATTGATATCACCGTGTGCACCCGCCCAAATGTGCCCACCCTGCGGCGCACCCTTCATTGATGGATAACGAATTGCTCGGGTGAGCGTTGGCCCATCGGTCACCATGTCATCAAAGAAAGATTCGTGGCAACCGATACTCAAAGCAATGATGCGCAAGAAGCGCTTTTGAATTTCGGCAATCGCATCATGAAACGCATACAGCACTTCTGAAATTCCGGGAACGACTGCATCCGGTAATAATTGATCGGGATATGAACCAGGGAAATTTCGCTTCAGCGGATGGCCCGGCGCAATCGGTGACGCCCAATTGAGCATTTCTTTCCAGTCAGGCTTATCGCTTGATGCCGCGGTCTCAACGAGCAAACCTGTGTAACCAGTTTGGCCATGAGCACCTGGCGCGATGCAACTAGTTTTGGTCTCTTGATCTTTGGAGAAAAACTCGGCGAGCATTCCATAAGCCGAATCAAGTAAGTCTTCGGAGATATCGGTGCTGGTATACACAAATCCGGTGGCCAGACTTCGGCGGACACCGTCAACCACCGCTTGACGTGTGGCTTGCGAACCAGTTTCAAAAGCCAACAAGTCAACATCAAGGATTTGATCACTCATCTTCATGACGCTAACGCTTTCTCTAGATCGGACCAGATGTCTTCAACATCTTCAATACCAACACTCATTCGAATGAGGCCTGGATTCACATGAGCATCACCGGCATACTTCTGGCGGCGCTCCATTGTTGTCTCAACGCCACCCAAACTGGTGGCGGTAATGATCATTGAAGTTGTGGCACAAACCCTGTCAGCGGCAGCGGCACCACCTGTGACAATGTAACTCAACATTGGCCCAACATTTTTGGTCCATTCAATAGCACTGTGTGTCTGCAATCGCCGACAAATTTCGTTGGCATTCTTCGTAGCCGCTTCGTAACGCAACGGCAGTGTTCGCAAGCCACGCAATGCCAAAAATGCTTCAAGTGCACCAGGCGTCGCCCCCTGAACAACTCGCGCACGACTCAACTTCTCAAACACTTCTGCATCATTCGTGAGTGCTAAACCAATCATTAAGTCACTGTGTCCGCCGATGAATTTCGTTCCCGAGTGCATCACAACCGACGCACCAAGTTTGAGAGGTTGCTGACCAATGGGCGAAGCAAATGTTGAGTCAACCACTGTTTTCACATTGCTTGCGTTTGCGGCACGACACAATATTTCAGGTTCAGCTTCATCAAGGGTTGGGTTAGTGGGTGTTTCAATCCAGAGCACCACTCGCTCGGCACCTACTTCTACAGAAGCCGCTTTCATAGCCTTGACGACTGCTTCAGTGTTAACAATGTCAATTGAAACAACTCGGACATGACCATGATCTTGCATGTCGCTCAATAACGCCCGAACACCGAGGTAACTCACACTCGGTACGACAACAATGCTCGGATGTAGTGCGAACAAAATCGCCGAAGCTGCTGCCATTCCAGTGGCAAATGAAAGACATTGCCCGCCTTCCAATTCGCCGACAGCCTGCTCAAGCGCCGCCCAAGTGGACGTGCCGTGAGTGCGGGCATAGTCACCGCTTGACTGAAAGTTAGATGCGAGAACAATCGACGCATTGAGCGGATCGTTTTCATTTTGTGGTCGACCGGCAGTAACCGCGATCGTGCGTGCTGAACGAGAATTGTTTGAATCAGTCATGACGTACAAAAACCTCCGGCGAACCGCCCGTATGAATAAAAATCACATCATCGCCATTGCCCCAACGGCCTTGACTTGCATTTCCTAATAATCCCGCCATGCCTTTTGCGGTGTACACATCATCAAGAACCCACGCTCCGTTATGCGCTGCCCACGTAATGGCCGCACGCGATGCTTCGGTGGGGATTGCATAATCTTCACCGAGCCAACGAGCGTCTACTTCAATGTCTTCGTTGACAACCACGCCTGGCAAGCCAGCAATAGTCAAAGCTTCTTGGGCTAGTTCTTTGACCGATGGATAACCGGCAATCACTCCTTTGGCAACACCAATTGCTAAAAGGTTCGGCAGTACATCAACTTTGCCAATGGCACGCGCATAGGCGCGCCCCGCGACGAGACCAGCGTGAGTACCACCGCTTGATGATGTGAACACGATTGTCTTCGGTGAAATCTTCAAAGCTTTAGCTTGTTCAACAATTTCTTGATAGGCAACGATGTACCCCAGTGCGCCGACTGCAGTTGATCCACCAATCGGAATTGAATACGGCCTCAGGCCTTGGGCACTCAACTCGTCGGTGAGGTCTTCGCGAGCAATTTCTAATAGTCCCCATTCGGATGGTCCAGCGCCAGTGAAGTGTTGATGCGCGCCAAATCGCTCTGAAAGCAACTGATTGCCTTCACGCACCGCTGGCCGATCTCCGGCCAACACCAAATGCACTTCAAGACCAAGCACTGCCCCGGCCGCGGCCGTCATTCGACAATGATTTGACTGTCCGGCCCCGACGGTGATGAGGCAGTTAGCCCCTGCAGCAACTGCGGCCCCACACAAGAACTCAAGTTTGCGGGCCTTATTGCCACCCATACCCAGTCCTGTGAGATCGTCTCGCTTGACCCATAAACGGCTCTGACCAGCAAGAATTGGTCCTCGTTCAAGGTGCGTCGGCAAAGTTGCGAACCGCACGCGGGGCTGGCCGAACTCAACGTCGGTGACAATGTGTCGATTCGAATCTCCAGCCACAACCTCAGGCTATTCCCCACAAGCCAGTGCCCTGACAATTTCTTGAGGAGATACCAAACCATTTGTCCCAAGGGTTCGTGTCTATGGCTGTGTTTACTACGTCGTCATCCGCCCTATCGTGGGAGCAGGGAAACTTTCGTTCCCCTGCATCTCTGTCGTTTACTTCGCGATGGGGCGGAATCACTGTGGACGACATCACTCAAACTTCCCTCTCGGCCCAAGCCACCGACGTCACCACATTGTTCAATCTGCACTACGCGCGCCTCGTTCGTTCACTCACCGTTATATGTGGCAACTCTGAAGAAGCCGCCGACGCAGTTCAAGAAGCATTCGTGAAAGCTCACCTCAAGTGGCGCAA
>CALEHE010000301.1 GCA_937876415.1 uncultured Actinomycetes bacterium | reverse complement strand
TCACAAAACTATGAATGGTTCCCGATAGTGGCATCTCAACTTTGTCCCACTTCAAAGAATGACAGGTGGGGCACATCGGTCCGGTGGGGAAGCGCACTTCACCACATTCGGCACAAGCTTGCGAATACAAGACACCATCGTTGAGACCATCAAAGTACCACTGGTTGTCATGGGTTGTTGCGGGGCGCGGGCGAAGTGCCTTGGGCTTGGCTGCTGGGGCTTTCGCTTTGGGTTGGAAACGGAAAATGCGAAAGAGCATTGATCCGACGAGTTCATTCTTCGCGTCGTAATAATCTTGTCGAGTGCTCACGAAATGGCCAGTGCCAAGGCCAGTGGTTTTCTCGTCGCTAATTGAATCGATCACTGTGCGCATCGTGAGTTGATCTCCGGGGCGAAGATAACGCACGTACGTCTGCTCGCTATTTGTTCCAACAACGCTGGTGTAACCCCGTGAGAACAACAGTTGATTCATTTTTTCGTAGGGCCCGTCACCAGTTCGCGGTGGGCCATCAATTCCATTCATGACCCACGCTTGCAACATGGTGGGAGGAGCAACGATGCCACCATGAATTGATTGCTTCGCGAGTTCAGCGTTTGAATAAATGGGGTTTTTATCGCCAACCGCTTCGACAAGGTGTCGAATCATGGGAGCATTGATTTCGTCAGGCGCCGGAGTCGGTGCGCCAATTTCAAGACCCACATAAGTTTGCAGTTCGCTAAAGAATGAAGCCTTCGCTTCGGGCGTTGCGTCAACGATGATGTCAGAAGTTGTGTTGCTCATATTGATTCTCTTTTTGATTCTCTTTCATCCAACTTTGTTTGACACGCGCCACGGCATGTCCTTGTCAAGCTGAGGTTCGCGCGGCAAGCCGAGTCCGCGCTCGGCAATGATGTTGTGTTGAATTTCGTCGGTGCCACCACCAATGCGAATGGCAAATTGGCCGAGTAGGTGCTGACCCCATTGATTGTCTTCGGGAGCGTCATCGGCCCAGAGCATTGCGCCAGCTCCAAGAATTTCGGTTGCTAATTCAGCGGTGAGAATCCAATGGTTGGCGTAGGCCAATTTGAGCGTGAGTGCTTCGGGCCCAGGCATGCGCATTTGACTCATCGCTGTGCGCATACGGAAACCCATGTAGCGAAGTGTTTCGGCGCGAGTATGCGCTTGAGCAAGTCCTTGGCGAATGTTGAGATCGTGTGATAGCCCGCGTTGTTGAGCAAGCTGAATCAATTGGTCAACCGACCAAGTACCGCCCGAACCAATGTGGCTGCGTTCGTTCATCAACGTGGTCTGAGCACCCTTCCAGCCAGCGTTGATTTCGCCGATGATGTTCGTATGTGGAATACGTACGTCAGTGAGGAAGGTTTCATTGAAGTGCTGCACGCCAGTGATCTGGGTGATGGGGCGGACATCAATACCCGGACTCTTCATGTCCAAGATGAAGTAGGTGATTCCGGCATGTTTTGGAAGATCAACATCGGTGCGAGCGAGCAAAATTGCGTAGTCAGCAAATTGGCCAAAGCTGGTCCAAACTTTTTGCCCGTTGACAATCCAGTCGTCGCCGTCACGTACGGCGCGAGTGCCGAGTGAAGCCAAATCGCTGCCCGAACCAGGTTCGCTGAAGAGTTGGCACCAGACTTCTTCGCCCTTCAAGATGGGAGCGAGGTGTTGTTGTTGTTGTTCGGGTGTTCCGTGGGCGATGAGTGTTGGTCCAACCATGCCGATAGACACTGCGAAGGCACCGGTCGCAACCTCAAACTGCGACATCTCTTCGGCGAAGATGGCTGACTGAATGGCACTTGCGCCACGTCCGCCGTATTGCTTGGGCCAGGTAATGCCAGCCCAGTTGTTGTCGTACAACACGCGTTGCCAATCACGGCACGCCTGCATGTGTCCGGCTAGGTCGCGGGTGTGGTCGGCCGACTTACCTTCGTGTGAGTCGCGGCGGTGAGCGTGAGCCTCAAGCCACGTGCGAGCCTCGGCTCGGAAGGTGGCTTCTTCTGGAGTGTCCCCAATATGCATGAAAGCGATGATCCCTGTGGAAAAGAGGCAGGCGACAAGCGTCTGCAGGTTTCTGACAGTCTGTCAGAAACTAACCCAACCGCACCTAACCGCGCTCAAGACACGGGCAGCATTTGCGCCCTAATCGCGCCACGTGGCTGGGCCGGTGTAGAACTTGAGGTCATCTCGGCTGTAGGTCATCGGGATTGCCCCGTGGGAGTTGACGACGTCGGGCCAGTGGTCTCGCAGACCCTCAATGGTCGCGTCGGGACCACCCGACCACCCAGGGACGCCGGTCGTTGAAATGAGGGCGGTTCGTCCGGCTCCGGTCGTAAATATCTGTCCTGAACAGGGGACATCGTCATGAACCAACCAGGCCGCAACGGGCGAGCACATCTGGGGGGCGAAGTTGTCCTCCATCCACTTGCGCGTGTCCTCGTTGGGGTTGAGGGCGGCCGATCGGGTGTAGCCAATGGGCATGAGTACATTGATCTTGATCCCGACTGGGGCGCCTTCGAGGGCGAGCGACCTGGCTAAGCCGATCAAGCCAGCCTTGGCCATTGAGTAAGCCGGCATGCCGAGCGAACCGACGGCGGCGCTCGATGAGGTCAACAGAATTCGACCGAATTGTTGCTGGCTGAGGTGACCCCATGCGGCGCGAGTCAGGTTGAACGAGCCGACTAGGTGAGTCGAGATAATGGTCGCCACCTGATGGTCGGTCGTTTGTTCAATGGTGCCCGTCGGCCCACCACGACCTGCGTTATTGAGAACGATATGCAGCGCGCCAAATTCGTTGAGCGCAGACTGCACGATGTTCTGTGCTGCTTCGGGGTCAGCAACAGAGTTCGTGTCAGCGACTGCGATACCGCCTGCGTGAACAATGTCGTTGGCGGTTACCTGCGCATGCTCAGAAGAAACATCGTTGACGACGACCTTGGCGCCTCGTGATGCAAGGAAGAGGGCGTGTTCGCGACCGAGTCCGCGCCCGGCTCCGGTAACGATGGCGACCTTTTCATCAAAGCGAATGAGAGATTCAGACATGCGACCACCGTACAGTGCACGTTATGAATAGTTCAGTAGCGGACGTTCGCACTCATGAGGCGCCAATAGTTGTGCCCCGAGTGATCATGGTGACTGGAGCGAGCCGCGGAATCGGTCGGGCGATTGCTTTGTCATTGGCCGAGCAAGGTCATTCACTGATTCTGACGGCACGGTCACTTGATGGTGGTGCCAAGTTTTCTGGAACATCACTAAATGACCCTCTGGCGGGCATGGATCTTTCGGGTTCGGTCGCCGACGTTGCGCGTGAATGTCAAAAACTAGGCGCGCACGCAATCGCAGTTGCGATGGATCTCACTGATGAGCCGAGTGTGATTCGTGCAGCACAAACTGCGTTGGCAGAGTTTGGTGTTGTTGACACACTGATATCCAATGCGATCTATCAAGGTCCGGGAGTGAACGACTGGTTGCAAGATCTGCCGATTGAAAATCTGCGCAAAGTCATTGAAGGTGACGCCATTGCATCGGTGATTTTGTTGAAGAGTTTTCTTCCCGGAATGCTGAGCAGTGGGCGCGGAGTGTTTGTGCATCTCACGTCGGGCGCTGCTTCTCTTGTGCCCAATAAACCTGCCGGTGAGGGTGGCTGGGGAGTCGCTTACGCAATGGCCAAAGGTGCTGCCCACCGCATTGCGGGTGTGATGCATGCCGAGTATTCGTCGCAAGGATTCCGGGCATACAGCTTGAACCCGGGTCACGTAACAACTGAGGTCATGTCGATGCGTGCGCAACGCGAAGGTCGTGAAGTGACTGGCAATGGACCAGAAGATGTTGCAAGCGCAACTCGTTGGCTCATTGAAGGAAATGCCGAAGCTATTGCTCTGTCGGGTCAAGAAGTTGTTTCACGCGATGTGATTCAACGATTGCGTAATTCGTAAATCGCTGACTTGAGTAGTTGATCATGTGAATCGTCGGGCGTGGCAGCAACAAGAATTCCGTCAGCCAATCCGTCAAACCATTCGATCGCGACATTGGGAAGCTGAGCAAAAGTTGCTTGCGGTACGAGCGTGTCAAGAACTTCATCGGTGACGAGAGTTGACAGGTCGCCCCATCGTTGTTCGCGAATAAGAGCGCGCAATTGCGGCGCTAATTCACTCCAACCGAACAATTCAAGAGTTCGTTCGTAGGCAGGAGTTGAATAAAGAAAGGCCAAGAGTCGCCGATTGTGCTCTCGTCGCTCGTCGAGGTCACTTTGTGTTTTGCCAAGTATCCATTGAGTGCCGACGACAAGCTCAAGTTCTGAAAGTACGCGCCCTGATGCATCTGCACCAACTTGTAAACCAGGTCGACACAACTCTCGCAAGTATCGCGGATGACTGTTAGTTGGGTGCGTCACAAAGCCATCAGCGATTTGTCCAGCAAGCTCAACAAGTTTTTTGTTGACTCCACCCATCCAAATATTTGGTCGCTCAATGTGCGCGGGCAGCGGATCAGGTGTGAAGTTTGGCGTGAGCAAATTCAGCGTGAAGTGCTCGCTGGTGTAATCGAGTTTTTCAAGTCCGTCAAAAGCCCGCCAGCATGCACGAACTGCTCCGATGTGATCACGGAGGCGACCAGTTGGATCATCAAACTGTGCGCCGAACCTTCGTTCAATGTGCGGACGAATTTGGGTTCCGAGACCGAGTTGGAAACGCCCGTCAGAGAGTGCTGCTAAATCCCACGCTGAATACGCGATGGCCATAGGACTACGTACAAGGGCAAGAGCAACTGACGTGCGAACCGTCAAACTTGTTGTCGCTTGAAGCGCAGCCATTGATGCCAAAAACGGATCGTGAACTGTTTCGGCAATATGCAGACCGTCGTATCCGAGTCTTTCAATACGTTGCGCATGTGCCGCGATATCGCGAATGGGGAGTCGCGGATCCATACCTGCGTAGACGCGCATTATTTGTCGCTCAATTTCTGTTCGGCTATCTGCTGGGCGCGTAACTTAGCCCATTCGCGCGCACGTTGATTTTCAAGGGCGTACGCCGCATCGCTATTGCCGAGAGGTGCGACCTCGTCGTACAGCGAACGAATTGCAGTGATCGCACCGGCGTGGTTGTTGGCTATTGATTCAGCAACTTCTAAAGCGCGAGTTAACAGATGGTCGTGAGCTACTACTTCGGTGACGAGTCCCCAATCAAGAGCGGTTTGGGCATTCATCATTTCTGCAGTGAGACTCATGCGTCGGGCACGGCCGATGCCGATCAGGCGGGGCAGTTTGACGGTGAGGCCCCAGCCAGGAACCATGCCAACTTTTGCATGAGTGTCGGCGAAGCGGGCTTGGTCTGAAGCGATCATGAAATCGCACGCCAACGCAATCTCAAATCCGCCGGTAATGGCGGCTCCGTTAATTGCACCGATCACGGGAACCCGCGTTGGAGGAAGTGCACCCCAATAACCGGGGTGCGGGTTCTCGCCTTTCTTTTCTCCACCCGAAACATCGCGTAGGTCGAAGCCCGCACAAAAGGCCGGGTCGGCTCCGGTCAAAATGATTGCCCGCACATTGGGATCAGAATCACATTGTGAGATAGCCACGGGGAGTGCGGCCGAAAGGGCAGCATTGAGGGCGTTGCGAGATTCGGGACGATTGAGAGTGACCACGGCGATCTTGCCCGAGGCGATTTCGTGTATCTCGACTTGAACAATTGGTTCGTCAATGCTGTCAAGATCACTCATCATCTGACAGAGTGTCAGAAACGGAGGGTGATGATGAAGTTCTGGTGCGCAACGGCATTTATGAAGACGAAACAATTGGTGCATATTGCTCAGTTGCTTGATGAAGCCGGATATCACGGCTTAATGGTGAGCGATCATCTGGTGTATCCCAAGAACTTGCAGTCGAAGTACCCATATTCGCCGCACCCCGATGGCCGACCGATTTGGGAACCAGAAACCGCCTGGCCTGATCCGTGGGTGCTGATTGGTGCAATGACCAGCGTGACCAAGCAATTGAACTTCACGACCAACATCTATGTTGCTGGCCATCGTCCGCTCTTGCAGTTGGCTAAAGAAATTGCCACTGCGTCGGTTTTGTCTGATGGTCGTGTTGCACTTGGTGCGGGAGCTGGCTGGATGAAAGAAGAATTTGATCTACAAGGTCAAGACTTCTCAAATCGGGGTAAGCGTCTGACTGAAATGGTTGAAGCATTGCGTGCCATGTGGGGTGGTGGTTGGGTCGAATTCCACGGCGAGTACTACGACATTCCTGCCGTGACGATGGAACCATCACCTCCTTCGCGAGTCCCGATTTACATTGGTGGCCACACCGATGCTGCGCTCAAGCGAGCAGCAAAAGTTGGCGACGGATGGATTGGTAATGCGTATCCAGTTGAAGAAGCGAAGATGTATATCGACAAACTCAAGGGCTACTTGCGTGAGTACGGTCGTGAAAACGACAACTTCGAAATCATTTGCGGTTTGTATGCAATGCCAACGGCCGATTTGTATAAGCGCGCCGAAGAAGAAATGGGTATGACGGGAACATTATGTATGCCGTGGGCGCTCGGAAATCCTTCAGCGGGAGACCACGCCGGTCTCGCTGAAATGTCGGCGGCTTACAAGCCGTTTATTGATGACTTCGCGACAAACGTTGTAGCGAAATGTCAGTGAACGTCGCGATGTTTTTATTGCTGAGTATCTACTGATCTTTTTCAGCCAGGCCAAATGATTGATTGCATTTCGGTATAGCACAGCATTCCGAAGTCGCCACCATCACGACCAACACCGCTCATCTTGAAACCCCCAAATGGGGCTTCATGATTTCGTTGGGCTGAGTTGATGCCTACGTTGCCGCTGCGAAGCTGACGAGCAATCTTGTAGGCGCGATCAGAGTCTTGCGAGAAAACATAGTCATACAAGCCGAATTCAGTGCTGTTTGCGATCGCGATGCCTTCTTCTTCGTCGTCAAACGGAACGACGACGACAACTGGTCCGAAGATTTCTTCTTGGACTGGAGTCATTGTTGACGTGCACCCGGCAATCAATGTTGGCGCAACGTAGAACCCGCGTTCCATGTGTGCTGGACGACGACCATCAACGATGATTTCGGCACCTTCGTCGGCGCCGGCCTGGATGTATCCCTCGATGCGTCCACGTTGTGCAGCCGAAATAACTGGTCCAACCAAGGTGTCCATTGCAGTCGGGTCACCAACTTTCAAATTGGGAGCAACATTTGCCAATGCGGCGACGAGTTCGTCGTAGCGGCTGCGATGAACAATCGCGCGAGTTGGTGCCGTACAAATCTGTCCACTGTGGAAGGCCCACACGCTTTGGATTGCACTCACAGCTTTAGCAATGTCGGCATCATGCAAAACAAGACCGGCACCCTTGCCGCCAAGTTCAAGCAATTGACGCTTCATTGTTGCGGCGCCGGCTTCCATAATGCGCACACCCACACCGGTTGAACCAGTGAACGACACCATATCGACATTGCGACTTGTTGTGAGTGCTGCAGCAGGCGCAGGGCTTGATGACGTGATGATGTTGATTACTCCGGGTGGGAAGCCAACCTCATGCATGATTTCAGCGAGTTCAATCACGGCGAGCGGGTCCTGCGGTGCAGGCTTCATGACAACCGTGCAACCAACTGCAAGAGCGGGTGCGATCTTGCCAGCCATGTTGACAACGGGGAAGTTGTAAGGCGAGATACAGGCCACAACTCCAACTGGCTGACGCTGAACAACGCCACCGATGAGGCCACCAGCGGCAAGAGGAGTCGCTTGCATTGCCGACGGCGGGAGAGCGATATCAAGGCTGCGCGCGGCGCTCTTGGCGTAACGCTCAAAGCGTTCGATGGCGACCGGTACCTGCATGCGCGAACCGACCATTGCAGTGGCGCCAGTTTCGCTAATGATCAACGGGACGAGGTCGCCTTGGCGTTCGCGCAAGGTGTCGGCGAGGGCTTGCAAAAGTCGAGCGCGCTCAGCTGGGGGAGTGCGCCACCATTTGGGGAAAGCGTCTTGGGCGGCTTGGGCGGCAGCTTCGGCCTGAGCAACTGATGCCTCGGGGGCGTAGCCCACGATTTCTTCAGTTGCGGGGTTGATGATGGGCGTCGTGCCCTCGTCGCCAAGCACCCAATCGCCGCCGATGAGCATCTTGTACGTCTTGTCAACTGCTGAACCTGAACTTGACATATTTCCCCCTAGGTGCGGACTCGCCACGGCACGAATGCCATGGCAAGGCTACAATCTGACGCACCGTCAGATTCCATTGCATCGGAAAATGACGATGGTTTCCCGAGGCCACCTAGGCCGTGACCTCGGCAATAGGTCTCAGAGAAAGATGGTTGGACATGCTCGACAAAGTGATTCGTGGCGGAACAGTGGTCGATGGAACAGGTTCACCATCGCGGGTAGCCGATATCGGCATCAAGGACGGTCGGATTGTTGCGATCGGAGTCGTCGAACAGGACGCCGCCGAAGTGATCGATGCAACAGGTTGCATCGTGACGCCCGGATTCGTTGATCCGCACACTCACTACGACGCACAACTTTTGTGGGACCCAACGGCTAGTCCGTCAAGTGTGCACGGTGTAACGACGATTATCGGAGGCAACTGCGGATTCACCCTTGCCCCGCTCATTCCTGGTGATGCTGACTACCTGCGCAAGATGATGTCCAAGGTCGAAGGTATGCCGTTGGCAGCACTCGAAAACGGAACCGACTGGTCGTGGGAAACATTTGCCGAATACTTGGGTCGCCTTGAAGGAAACATTTCTGTCAACGCCGGATTTCTGGTGGGCCACTGCGCAATTCGTCGTTATGTGATGGGGCCTGCCGCTGTCGGTGCTGAAGCATCAATTGAACATATTGCTGGAATGCGCGCCGAACTTGCGAAGTCAATTCAGTCGGGCGCCTTAGGTTTTTCGTTTACAAACAGCACATCGCACAGCGATGGCGATGGCGAGCCTGTTGCCAGTCGTTGGGCTACCCATGATGAACTCATTGCATTGTGTGAAGAAGTTGGTTTGCACGAAGGAACAACGCTTGAAGGAATTGTTCCCGGTTGCTTAGATCGTTTTGCTGATGATGAAATTGAATTGCTCGGACTCATGAGTGCTGCAGCAAACCGTCCAATGAACTGGAACGTTTTGACCGTTGACTCGCGTGAAGCCGATCGCGTGCCGCGACAGATTTCTGCTTACGACCGTTCAATTGAATTGGGCGGCAAAGTTGTTGCCCTCACGATGCCCGTGCAAGTACCAATGAATATGAGTTTTTCGAGCTTTTGTGGATTGTGGTTGTTGCCAGGCTGGCAGCAGATTTTGGGCGTGCCGGTAGCAGAGCGAATCCAGCGACTTCAGGATCCTGATACTCGGGTGCGCATGCTTGAAAATAGTTTGTCGCAAGCCGCTGGTGTGTTCCGTCGTTTGGCCGACTGGGGCGACTACATCATTGGCGATACCTATTCGGCAGCAAACGAAGGTTTGAAGGGTCGGATTGTTCGAGATGTTGCTAACGAACGCGGAATGAGTTCGTTCGGAACGTTGCTCGACATCGTGATCGCCGACGAATTGAAAACGATTTTATGGCCGACCCCGCAAGACGACGACGCTGAATCATGGAAAATGCGTGCCGAGTTGTGGCAAGACGGTCGAGCAATGATCGGCGGCTCCGATGCCGGTGCTCACTTAGACCGTATGTGTGGTGCTCCGTACCCGACTCGTTGGCTTGCCGACTGTATTCGTGGGCGCAAGTTGGTGCCCGTTGAATTTGCGGTGAAGATGATGACGTCGCAGCCAGCGAAATTGTTCGGTCTGGTTGACCGAGGCGAATTACGTGAAGGTGCTTGCGCCGATGTTGTGGTGTTCAATCCAGACGAAATCGGATCTGAAGATGCGATGTTGGTGACCGACCTTCCGGGTAACTCATCGCGATTGACGGCTGGCTCGTTTGGTGTGAAGCGAGTTCTCGTGAATGGAGTGACGATTGTGGAGAACGGCGTGGCCAATGGGGCAGTGCCAGGAACCGTTTTGAAGTCTGGCAAAGACACCTACACCGTCCCCGCCCGATAACCACTCATTTCTTGCCACTCTGTACTTTTAGTTCCGACGGGTGGAACCAAAAGTACAGAGTGGCGAGTTGGTTCCAGTTAGGCGATCTGTTTTTTCCTTGTGTCGGCAATTTCGAGGACGAGAGCCACGCTCGCTTTCAAGTTTGTTTCAATGTCGGCCGTTGTGAGTCTGATTATTTGCCAACCGAGTGCTGCTGCATGAAGGTCTCGCATCTTGTCTCTGTGAATTTCTAGGGGAGTGTCATGGAGTTCACCGTCGACCTCCACTCCGAGTTTGATATCGGGTCGAGCGATATCAGCGTGAATGGTGAATCCGCCCGGCATCAAGATTGGGTATTGACGGAGCCAAAGTGGATCGTAATTCTCGAGTGCCTTAGCGAGTTCCAACTCTGGGTGACTCATAGCGAAGGGAACTTCATCTGGTCGACCCAAAATCACTCTGCGAAAACGAGCGGATCCGTGCCGCCCCATTTTTACGGAACGACTTCCAAACTCTCGCACGCCTGCAACGGTCACAAGTTTTCTATTCAGACAGTCTTCGTAAGCGGAAAGCAATGTTCGGTCATCGACTTCTAAGGCGATTTCAAACAAGGTCTGTCTAGGTGAACTGACTTTTCCACCAGTAATCATTTCGACGACATCAATTTCGATGAGATTTGTACGTCGAACGCGAACGCCGGCCAATCTTGGATTCCTTGTTGAGTTCGTAGAGAGTTCAATACGGCCACGCGGTATACGTCGAATGCCCCAGTATTCAGCAGCGGTATTCCCGGAAGCCCAAGAGTCAGGTACTGCGAAACAGGCGGCGAGAATTTCTGCTGAGATATCAAGTTTTGCCTCGCCAATTGCGAAAACGGTTCCTCGATGAATGGGGCGTAGTAGGCCCTCAGAAACTAAACGGTGGCGAGCAGTTTTCCCGATACCGAGAGCTTTGAGGTCGTCCAGCAGTACGAGCCCATGTCGTAGATCTGCGATTCGAATTATTGATGCAAGTTGTCGACTCATGTACGGGTGTGTGCATAACTGCGGACAAAACGGAACTTGAAAGCCACTCTGTACTTTTAGTTCCACCTGTCGGAACCGAAAGTACAGAGTGGCAGAAAAAGGGGAGGGCCGCCCGTGGGAGATTTCCCAGGGCGGCCCTCGTTGCTTGCTCTATTTATTGCTTATTGCTACTTCGTTGTACTTTGACCTTATGGTCAGCTGATCGGTACCCAATCGCCAACTACAACACCACAGTTCACTGGAGCGGCACAACCGTTGTACAAGCCGTTGGCATCAGGCGCAGTATCAAGTGCTGCTGCGGTGATACGAACAGTGTGCAAGGCATTGGCTGCGAATGGCTTGCCTGGCGCAAACTTGCCAGTTCCGCCACCAGCAAGTGCCAACGGCACTTCGCCAAGGTTCAACACTGCATCGATGTATGACTGACGGGTTGGGTTAGTCCCCGCAGCAGTCAATCCAAGATTGATGATGTTGGCCAGCGCACATTCCTGCGGCGTGTAGTCGGAAATCAGGGTCTTGCCATTGGCGTCGGTGTAGATGTTGCCGGCAGGAACGCCCGAGTTTGAGGGGCCACCGTAGTACTCGGAGAAGCTTTCGTCGTAGAACGCACGGCACTCTGCTTCGAACTCGGTATCTGCACGAAGTGTATTTCCGTCAGTTGAGTGGTCGTATGCGGTGACGCAATCGCTACCTACGGCGGCGGCTGGTGCACGGCTCAATCCGAATGCTGAACAACCCGATGATGAAGTATCAAGCAACGAGAACTTCAATCCTGCAGCGGCAGCAGCACCCCAGAAGCCTTGGGTTTCGGTGAATGGTGTGGCAACGAAAGTGTGAACAGCACCTTCAGCCTGGAAGACAGCAACCGCTGCTGCGCCTTCTTCGTTGGTTGCGGCAGAATCGCCCTGGGTTGAGTTGATTTCAATCAACTTCGGTGTGAATCCGCCAGCGGTCACCGCAGCTTGAGCAGCCTTGCCGGCAGCTGACAATGCGACGGTGTTGTTTGACAAGATGCCAACGACCGAGCCGGGTGTGGCATCTGTTGAGTTCATCCACGCAGTTACGCCGGCTTCGCCAACAGTCTCTGAAGGTGCGGAAAGTGAAATTGCGAGTCCGGTGTCAAGTTCTGCTCGGCCCATGACGTCGCCGTACATGATTGGTGTGCCAGCATCGAGCAAGCACTTACGGGCTGTTGACGACAAGCCAGTTCCGTTCACGACCATGAACAATTCGTCGTCAACAGTTGCTGCTGAACAAAGAGTGTCAAAGGTGCTCGGATCAAGCGGGTTCCAAACGAGGCGAACTGGTTCAACCATACGTCCGTTGATTCCGCCGTCGGCGTTCCACTTCTCGAAGAAAACATTCCAACGATCAAACAAGTGATCGGTCGTCAGAGTCTCGGGAATCGAGATACCCATGGCACGGATCGCTTCAAGGTCTGATATGGCAACGCCGATCTTGATGGTCTCGGCGGTGATACCGATATCAGAGGCTGTGAGCTCCTCTGCAGGAGCCTCAGTTGACGGGGCTTCGCTGGAGCCGGGTGCCTCGCTGGTGGCGGGAGCTTCGGTCGTGGCGGTTTCTCCGTCATCGCTGCCACAAGCAGCAACGATAAGTGACGCGCTGGCGATGAACGCGAGCGCAATGCGTGATTTCTTCATGTGGTATCCCCCTCGGATGTTGTGAAGTCGGCAAGTCGTCGAGACGAGCCACAACGGTCAAGTTAGCAGAAAAATGACAGTTTTCTGACGGACCGTCAGAAACTTCTGACGGTCCGTCAGATTTTTCTGATCCGCCGTCAGAAGTTGGGACTTCTGGCACTAATGTTCCAGCAGAAGTTTCGGGGGGAATATGCAGGAATCTGAGGGCAAACAAGTCGCTAAACCTTCGGCTGCGTCGTTGGCGGCCTCAATTGTGGTCGACGAACAAGATCGTCGAGACCGAGACAGTCAGGCCGATGCAGCCATTGACTTTGAGGCGGCGCCGCAGGGACCGATGACGTTGCGCGAGGGTCTGCGCACTGGCGGATTCAGCGTGGCAACGGTTTTGTTGTTGTTTACGATTTTTGAAGAGTTTGACCGGGTTGCGATGCATGTTCTTGGTCCTGACATCCAAGAGTCTTTGGGTGTTTCAGACACCGTGCTGCTTGGTTTGCAGAGTTTTGGCGGCGTGGTCCTGGTGTTGGCGACGATGCCGTTTGCTTGGCTGGCCGACCGACGGCGCCGAGTTCGAGTGATGTCTAGTGCCTCGGTCCTGTGGCTGGTATTCGTGGCCCTGACTGGATCTGTTGTCAATACCTTTCAAATGGGCCTTGCTCGCGCTGGTTCGGGCTTTGGCGCAGCAGCCCGCGTACCGATTGGGCCTTCGCTCGTTGCAGACCAATATCCGCTCGCCGTTCGTACTCGAATTTTCGCGATTGAAGCCCTCGGTCGACCACTCGGTCAAGTTCTTGGGCCATTGTTTGCCGGAGTGATCGTTGTGGTTGCGGGCGACGATGCTGGCGACTGGCGAGTCGTCTTCTTTGCTTTGCTGATTCCGGCGGGACTCACGATCTTGTGGTCGTTCACCTTGAAAGAGCCGACACGTGGCCGTCAAGAGCAAGAAGCAGTTTTAGGTGAAGCGGTAGTTGATGCCGAAGCAGAACCACCTGTGTTGTTGTCTGCAGCATTTCAACGTTTGAAGAAAGTGCGTACGTTTTACTTCTTAGTAGTCGGTATCGGTGTTCTTGGGTTTGCCCTGATTGCAGTGCCCGGAGCGTTCAACTTGCTCTTGAAAAACTCATATGACTACAGCGCGTTTACACGCGGTTGGATTGGGGCGATCACCTGGTCGGGCGCGCTCATCGGAATTCCATTAGCTGGACGTGTTGGTGAAAAGTTGTTCAGGCGTAATCCGCCATCGGCTTTGCGAATGATGGGTATATGCATTCTTTGCTACGGAATATTCGTCACGGTCGGAATGCGCTTTCAGAGTGCTGCTCTGATGATTGCTTTTGTCACCATTGGCAACGCTTTTCAAGGAGCTGCGTTCACGCAAATGGGACCTGCTATTTCGGCCATCGTTCCGTACCAAATGCGTTCACAAGCGTTTGCCATGGTCGGCGTGTACATCTTCTTGATGGGCGGCTTCTTTGGTGGTCTTCTCGCCGGCGGATTGTCGGACGCTCACGGTGAACGCACTGCGCTCACCGCTGTCGTACCACCGGCAGCATTATTGGGAAGTTTGCTGATCATTTACGGCAGTCGTTATATGAAACGCGATATCGCGTTAACGATTAGCGAATTGAAAGAGCAGCAGGCCGAATCGCAGCGCTTGCAAAATGAGCCAGGCAATATCCCGATGCTTCAGGTGCGCAATGTGGATGTCAGTTATGGCAACCTGCAAGTTCTTTTTGACGTAGGTTTTGATGTTCGAAAAGGCGAAGTTCTCGCATTGCTCGGGACGAATGGTGCTGGTAAGTCAACGATCCTCAAAGCGATTTCGGGACTCGTGATGCCAGATCGCGGCGTTGTGCGCATGAACGGTCGCACAATCACTTTGGTTGAACCTCAATACCGAGCTTCAATGGGATTGGTTTTAGTTCCAGGCGGCGAAGCGGTGTTTAGCTCGATGACGGTTGAAGAAAACCTCCAGGTATGGAGCCGTCAGGTTGTCGATCACGGAAAGCGCAAAGAAAAATTGGCGCAAGTGTACGAAACATTTGATGTTCTTTGGCAGCGACGAGATCAGCGGGCTGGATCATTATCAGGTGGACAGCAACAGATGCTGGCCCTAGCCAAAGCCGTCATGCTTGACCCCGATTTACTCTGTATTGATGAACTTTCACTCGGTTTGGCACCGGTGGTGGTGCAAGATCTCTTGAAGATTGTTGAGAAGTTGAAAGAGCAAGGCGTCACGATGGTCATTGTTGAACAATCCGTGAACGTGGCACTCTCCATTGCCGACCGTGCGGTCTTTATGGAACGCGGTCAGGTGAAATTTGAAGGACCTGCTCAAGAACTTCTTGACCGTGACGATCTTCTTCGAGCAGTCTTCCTGTCTGGGGCGGGCGCGTGAACGCGATGATTGCGTTGACTTATTCAAACGGTATTTTGTTTGACGGATTGATCCAGGGTCTCGTCTATTCATTAGTTGCTTTTGGTTTGCTTTTGATTTATCGGGCAACTGGCGTTATCAACTTTGCGCATGGTCAGATTGGCGCCTTCGGTGGTTACGTGATGGCACTTCTGCAAGTGCGATATGACATCGCTTACGGCTTGTCGTTACCTATCGCTTTACTCTGTGGAGTCTTGCTTGGTGTTGCGGCAGAGCTAGTGCTGCGACGACTGTTTACCCAGCCGCGTTTGCTACTTTTCGTCGCCACTCTTGGTCTGACGCAAGTGATTCAGTTGCTGCAGTTACGTCTACCCATTCCAGATGAGCAGGCAACTAACGTCACTTTTCCCGTGTTGATTAGTGGAAACTGGAAAGTCGCCGGTATCAACGTCACGGGCCCGCAGTTAACGGTTCTGCTTTTCGTGCCGGTGCTCATGATCTTCTTGGGTTGGCTATTTCACCGCAGCGCATTCGGAATGAATGTTCGTGCCACCGCCGACAACTTCTCAGCAGCACGGCTCGCCGGAATCGGGGTGCGCTCAGTGTCGACGAAAGTTTGGGCGTTGGCAGGTCTCTTGGCAGCCCTCAGTGCATTATTGATTGCCCCCTTGCAAGGTGGGTCAATAGCGTCCGTGCAAAATGCACTCGGTCCCAAGATGTTGTTGCTTTCACTTGTCGCAGCCATGGTCGGCCGGATGAAGTCGTTTACATGGACGCTGGTCGGCGGTTTGTTAGCGGGAGTCATTGACCGCTTCTTGATTACGTGGTCGTTGAGCGGAGACTTGCCAGCAGGTTCAAACATTGCAGTTTTATTCGTGGTCATCATCGTCGTGTTATTTACAGTGGGACGTTCGGCTTCCATGAAGGACGAGACATGGCAATTAACTTCCAAGGTGCGTGCGGCTCGCGTTGAACTAACGAAGCACCCGTTGTACCGAGTGATGACGTTGACGGGATTCGGTTTGATCGCAGCGCTTGCGTTAGTGCTCCCGAGTCAAGTTGATAAAGCCAGCGACATGTTGAAGTTTTCGTCGGTGCCGGTGTATCTGATCATTGCCCTCTCCGTCACGGTGATCACTGGTTGGGGTGGCCAACTTTCCCTCGGTCAATTCGGGTTTGTTGCTTTGGGTTCATACCTCACTATCTATTACGCGAACGAGTTGCCCTATTTGGTTGCATTACCGATTGGTGTTTTGTGGGGAGTTATTGCCGCTGTGATCGTCGGAATTCCGGCTTTGCGAGTGAAGGGTCTGTATCTTGCGGTTGTCACTCTTGGTTTTGGCTTAGCGATTCGCTCATGGTTTATCGTCGGTGAAAAATTTGCTCCAGGTGGCGGTGGAAGTGCTCAACTTAATGTTGATCGTAATGAGGGTTTCCGCCTCATTTTTTGGACCGTCAAGGGCAAGAATTTTGACGGTGTGTATTACTTCACGCTGTTGATGGCTTTGTTGTCAATCGTAGTGGTGTGGCGAATTCGGAAAACCGGTATCGGCCGTTCAATCATTGCGACGCGTGATAACGAAACGGCGTCGGCGGCGTACACGGTTGCGCCGAATCGAGCAAAGTTATTGGCCTTTGGCGTCTCGGGTGGCCTCGCGGCTTTAGCCGGAGGTTTGTTGCCTCTCGTCGCTCGTAACGCGCAATTCAAAGTTGACGGACTACTTTTTAATTTTGACGAATCGTTACGCATCGTTTCGGTGGCAGTCGTTGGTGGAATCGGTTCAATCACTGGGGCGCTTCTCGGAACGTTGCTGATTATTGCGGTGCCGCTTTTCTTTGATGGGACAAAACAGGTTGAGTTGTTCGCCAGTGGTTTTGGAATGTTGATCGTGCTGTTGTATTTCCCGAGTGGTTTAATCTCTATCATTCATGCTGCACGTGACAACTTGCTGAACTGGATCGCACGCCGTTCGCAGTGGACGCCACTGGTTCGACAGGCTGGAGCGGACGTCGCCTCACTTGGTTCTGGAAGACAAGTGGAAGTTTCTGGATCGCCCTTAGTCACGAAAGGTCTCTGTGTCACGCTCGGTGGCCGAACCATCGTCGATGATGTTTCACTTGAGGTACGCAGTGGCGAAGTTGTTGGCTTGATCGGAACGAACGGCGCCGGCAAGACCACCATCGTGAACGCAATATCGGGCTTTGTGCCGTCTTCGGGACTTATTGAACTATTTGGTCAAGACGTCTCAAAGTTGTCGGCGTACAAGCGAGCTCGACTTGGACAAGGTCGCGCCTTCCAAAATGCGCGACTCTTTAGTTCTTTGACAGTTCGCGAAACACTGATGGTCGCCCTAGAATCTCGGCAACGTTCACTGCTGATTCCTTCAATCTTGGCTTTGCCGCCTTCGCCTCAACATGAAGGTCGTAAACGTCGCGAAGCCGATGAAATTATTTCGTATTTGGGCTTGGGTCGCTACGCCGACTCTTTGATGGGAGAGCTTTCAACCGGCACTCGTCGCATTGTTGAACTCGGTGCGTTGATTGCTTTGGACTCAAAGTTGATGTTGCTCGACGAACCAACAGCTGGTGTCGCTCAACGCGAAACTGAAGCCTTTGGTCCACTTATTCGTATGATCAAAGAAGAACTGGGCGCATCAATTCTGATCATTGAGCATGACATGCCAATGGTGATGTCAATCTCCGATCGCATCTATTGCCTAGAAGCTGGTCACGTGATTGCCGAAGGTGTGCCGGACGTGATTCGCAATAATCCGGCGGTCATCGCGAGTTATCTGGGCACCGATGAACGCGCAATTCAGCGCAGCAACACCAAAGACTGAAAGCCTTCAAGAGAATCCGTTATGGCCGATACACAATTCAACGCACTTCTTGCCCCAGGTCGCATTGCGGGACTTGATCTGAGCAACCGAGTGTTTCTCCCAGCAATGGATATGAACCTGTGCGTTGAAGGTGAAATCAGCGACGGCGAAATCGCGCATTACACCGCACGAGCCGCTGGCGGCACAGCGATGGTCATTACGGGCACCGGTGCGGTTGCCTGGCCCGTGGGTGCAACGAGCCGACATCAACCAGCTTTTTCTGATGACAAATTCATTCCGGGTATTCGACGACTCGCCGATTCAATTCATGCGGTTGGCGGAACACTGTGCATGCAACTCTGCCATCACGGCAAAACTGCCAGCGTTGATACGGCTGACGGACGTCCCCAACTGGTTCCGTCAGTACTTGATGCAAAACCAGATCTTTCGGCATTGCGCGACAGTCCCATGTCAGAACTCATGGGACTAGCAACTGCGACGCAAGGCAAGAAAGCGTCCTACAAGGTTGCTGATGAAGATGATTTGGCTTGGGTGATAGATCAGTTCGCACAGGCCGCACGGCGGGTGAAGGAAGCTGGGGTTGATGCGATTGAAATTCACGCGGCGCACGGCTATTTGCTTTCAACATTTCTTTCGCGTGGCTACAACAAGCGAGATGATCGTTGGGGAGGCTCGCTCGAAAACCGCGCGCGTTTGACGTGTGAAGTAGTGAAAGCAATCAAAGTTGTTGTTGGTGCTGACTATCCAGTGATCGTGCGCCTCAATGGTTTTGAATTTGGCCTTGAAGATGGTCTCACCCCCGATGAGACAGCCCGAGCAGCGGCACTCATTGAAGAGGCTGGCGCAGATGCGATACATGTGTCGGCCAATGCCCATAATCCATTCGCTGATTTCACGCAAGGTCCACTGCCGGCAGAAGTTGGGCAGTATCGCGAATACACCAAGATTGTGAAACAGCATGTGACAATTCCTGTTATCGCTGTGGGGCGGATGCTCCCAGAAATCGCCAATGAAATGTTGCAACTCGGCGAGTGCGATTTTGTTTCGATGGGCCGGCAGCTATTGGCTGATCCTGAACTGGTGAACAAGATTCGTGAGGGACAGCGAAAATCAGTTCGTCCATGTATCAACTGTTATGTCTGCGTTGAACAGAATTTCTTTGATGGAAACCCTAAGTGTGCGGTTAACCCAGCGCTCTGCAACGAAAGTGTGGCTGTTCTTTCTCCAATGACATCAGCAAAGCATGTTGTTGTGATCGGTGGAGGACCAGGAGGTATGGAAGCGGCACGTGTCGCCGCGATTCGTGGAGCCAAAGTGACATTGATTGAAAAGGGTGCGCGATTAGGGGGAACCATGTGGTTCTCGCAACTGACCACTCCTGCCAATCAGTTATTGGTTGATTGGCTGATGCACGAAATTGAGCGATTGAACATTGATGTCTTGCTGTCAACAGAAGCGACTCGCGAAGTTGTTCAGGCATTGAATCCTGATGACATCGTTGTTGCGACTGGTGCGCGGCGCGGATTGCCTGAAGTGCCAGGAGGTGCCTTGCCGCATGTGTTGACGGGTGATGTTTTGCGGGGCCTGATTACTGGAGAAAAGGATACCGACAGCCGTTCGTTGAGTTATCTAGGAAAACTGGGGGTCACTGCTGGGCGCAGTCTCGGACTATTGAATTCGGCCGATCGCATTCGGTCACTCTCAAAGGTGTGGATGCCGGTGGGCAAAAGAGTGGTTGTCATCGGGGGTGGCTTAGTGGGTCTTGAACTAGCCGAGTTCCTAGCCGAACGCGGTCGACTTGTAACCGTGCTTGAAGAAGGTCCTCACATGGGTCTTCCGATGGCGATGCCCCGTCGCTGGACCGCGGTTAACAAGGCCACCAAGCACGGAGTGGTCTTGGTTCGTGACGCTGTTGTCGTGTCCATCGACAAGGTTTCGGTTCGCTACCGAAACGGAGATGATGAATCTGAGGTTCGTGGTGACACGGTTGTCGTCGCTTCGCAAGTCGAACCAGATACGTCGTTGGCGGACTCGCTCAGAGATTTAGGTATACGAGTGCAAGTAGCAGGAGATGCCGTGACTGTTGGATACATCGAAGGTGCAATGCACACGGCCCATAAGGTTGCCCGTGAGCTCTGAAAACATTGCTCTCACATTTGCCGATCATGTTCGGGCGCGTAGCCAAGACGACAATGTGGCGATTCGTAGCCACGATGGAACACTGACCTATCGCGAGTGGTGTGATGGGGTCGCAGAGCGGGCGGCAATGTGGCGGAAAATTCTTGGTAGTCGACCAGAAGGCACGCCACCACATATCGGCGTTTTGCTAGAGAATTCCCCCGAATTCACGATGTGGTTAGGAGCCGCAGCCGTCACCGGGTCGGTGATTGTTGGTATCAATCCCACACGACGCGGTGCCGAACTTGCTCGTGATATCACGCATACTTCATGTCAGATTGTGGTGACTGAACGCAGTCAATCTGAGTTACTCGATGGGCTTGATCTTGGTATTGATGATTGTGTCTTGGTCGTGGAATCAGACGACTACAAGTTGAAGGTCGCGGAGCACAGCGGTTCGTCACTACCAACCGCACAAGAGTGTCCTGTGCATCCGACTGACACATTTTTGTTGCTCTTCACTTCAGGTACTAGCGGTGCGCCAAAGGCAGTGATCACGAGCCATCAACGACTGGGATTCGTTGCCCAGTCTATGAATATGATCATTGCGCTCACACCAGAGGACACGACGTACATATGCATGCCTTTATTTCACTCAAATGCGCTTTTTACCGCTTGGGCTCCGAGTTTGGTTTTTGGATCAACAATTGCATTACGTCGCAAGTTCTCGGCCAGTGAGTTCTTGTCTGATGTTCGCATCTTCGGTGCAACGTATTTCAACTATGTCGGAAAGCCACTGACGTACATTCTTGCGACGCCAGAGCAAAGCAATGATCGTGATAACCCGTTGCGACGCGGCTTTGGTAACGAAGGTTCTGAAATAGATCTCTTGAGGTTCGCCGAGCGATTTGATTGTAAACTCACTGACGGCTACGGCCAAACGGAGACGGGTGCGTCAATCGTTCGGATTCCAAACATGCCTGCCGGATCATTGGGCGTAGCAGCGCAATCAACCATTACAGTGCGAGATCCAGCAACTAATCAAGAGTGTCCACGGGCGATTTTTGATGCGGACGGTCGCCTCATGAATTCTGAAGAAGCCACCGGCGAAATTGTGAATGGTGGCGGCGGAACGTTCGAGGGTTACTGGAATAACGCTGCCGCCAATGAAGAGCGCATCCGTGATGGTGCTTATTGGACAGGCGACTTGGCCTACCGCGATGAGAATGGCTTCTTCTATTTCGCGGGTCGAAGCGCCGATTGGATGAGAGTGGACGGCGAGAATTTTGCTGGTGCGCCAATTGAACGAATTTTGATGCGTCATCCCGATGTCATTTTGGCAGCGGTCTACGGAATCCCAGACTTCGACATGGGTGATCGAGTGATGGCGGCGTTACAAGTACAACCTGGAACAACATTTGACGTTGGTGAGTTTGCTGAGTTCTTGCGAGCCCAGCCAGACCTTGGACCGAAATGGATTCCCAGCTTTATTCAGATCGTTGAAGAGTTCCCGATGACTCCGTCAAACAAGGTGATTAAACGTGAGCTCGTTCTGCGGCGTTGGCACGATGCCGAGAATCAAGCGAATGCTCGAATTTGGTGGCGTGACAGCAAAGACATTCGCTTTGATGTTTTCGGTCGCGAGCAAGCTCAACAGCTGCGAACGAAGTTTGCTGCCAACCAGCGCGAAAGCCTCTTGAACTAGTTCGACTGCTTTTTGATCAGGGAATCAGAGCAATTTTTCCAGCAACTTTGCGGTCTTCAAGATCTTGCAATGCTTGAGCTGCTTGTTCAAGTGGATACGTTTGCGGTTCAACGGGTCGGAGTTCTCCGGCCGCAATCAATTCCATGACTTGGGTCAACATACGATCGTTGAGTCCAGGGTTCTTGCCGGCCCATCCGCCCCAATCAACACCAGTGACTCGACGATTACGCAAGAGCACTTGATTGGCCGGAAGTTTTGGAATGCCTGCCACAAAGCCAATCACCAGATATTGACCGTCATCAGTGAGTGCACGTAAGCAGGTTTCGCCAAGGTCTCCGCCGACGGGGTCGTACAAGTAATCAATTCCACTACCCGAAAGACGCTTAGCTTCTTCTTTCACTTCATCTGCTGAAAGCGTTGAATCAATAACGGCGAATGCGCCGCGTTCAAGCGCGAGGTTGCGTTTTTCTTCAGTTGAAGCGGCAGCAATTACTCGTAATCCGAGTGCTCGGCCTACATCAACTGCACCAAGCCCAACTCCGCTGCCCGCACCGAGAACCAATAGATGCTTGTCTCGTTCAACATGGGCACGTTCGACGAGCGCAAACCAAGCTGTGAGGTAGCTCTGCATAAATGTTGCAGCTTGGCCATCAGAGAGCGTCTCAGGGAGTTTCATGATGCGCTTCGCCGATACGACTGCCTCAGAGCTAAAGCCACCTAAGCCGACATTGGCGAATACGCGCGTACCGATCTGTACATCGGTGACATCGGGGGCAATCTCGGTAATTCGTCCGACGACTTCCATTCCCGGGACAAATGGCGTCGGAGGTTTGATCTGGTATTTGCCCTGCACAAAAAGCGCATCAACGAAATTGACGCCACATGCGGTTACCGCAATGCGAACCGAACCAGGGAAGAGTTCGGGCGAGGGCTTTTCCTCGAGCACTAATTCAGAAAGTGGGGCGAACTGGTTGCAGACAATTGAACGCATATCTCAACCGTAGCGATCCGTGAAGAACGGGCACGATCTGACACACTGTCAGAAACGGGATTTCATGGGAAGGGTACTGATGAGCACTATTTGTGTCACCGGAACCGCGTCGGGTATCGGCGCAGCCACCAAGCAGAAACTTGAAGCACAAGGCCATCGAGTGATCGGCGTTGATCTTCGTGATGCCGACGTGTGCGGCGATCTTTCACAGCCCGCAGATCGCCTCCGAATCGTCGACGAAGTGAACGCCTTGTGTGGCGGTGTCTTGGACGGACTTGTTCCCTGCGCGGGAGTAAGTACCCCGGTACCAAATGAACTTATTGTGCGCGTGAATTTCTTTGGCACCTTGGCCATTGTGAATGGACTACGTCCTGTACTGGAAAAAGGAACGAACTCAGCAGTCGTCATGATCTCTTCTAACTCGACGACGATGACTCCTGGTTTGTCGGTTGACGATGCAATGGCTTATTTGCAGCAAGATGAAGAAACAGTTGTGGCGCGATTTAGTTCTCCAGCAGCTTTCGTTGCATATCCTGCTGGCAAATTAGCGATTGCTTTCTGGGTGCGCAGCTCGGCTGCTGATTGGATGAAATCAGGTATTCGGCTGAATGCAGTCGCACCAGGTGTGATTGATACCGAGATGACACGTCCGTTGCTTGATATGCCAGGTGTGAAGGATTCTCTAGACATGATTCCGATTCCTCGTGGACGATGGGGTCAGCCAGAAGAGATTGCCAATGCGATTGCATTCTTAGGTTCACAAGAGGCTTCGTACATTGTTGGTCAGACACTATTCGTTGACGGTGGCACCGACGCATTGTTGCAGCCGACAGCGCATCCGCATCCGCTCCCAGGTGGCCCGAAATCATGAGTCACTCCAATGCATTGCGGCATAGTGATCAGATTGCTTGGTTGATCGCTTCGGAAGAGATTCGTCAACTTGCGAGTCGCTATGCGATTTTCTATGGAGCGCGCGACACGCAAAATCTTGCAGCGCTGTTTATTCCGAATATCAAGGTCACTCGTGAAACCGCAGGGACTCAGGCATTGAAAGAAAGTTTCGATGGTCAAATGCATGCGCTCGGGCGGGTCATTTTGCAAGTCAATAATCATCTTATTGATGTGGCGGATGAGTCAAACGCGACGGGAATCGTGTCATGTCGCGGTGAGATTGAAGATGCCGACGGGAACTGGATCATCCATCAAATCCAATATCACGACACGTACACATGTGTTGATGGACATTGGTTGTTTGCTCGTCGTAAGCACTTGCTGTGGTACGGCCACACCATGCCGAACGCCCCAGTCGGACTTGAAGACGCGAACTGGCCGGCAAATCAAACCGGTCGAGGTGAGTTGCCTGAATGCCTCGAGTCGTGGCAGGTCTGGAAAGCAAATAACTAATTCGTTGCTTTAGAGCGCAGTCAGTATTTGCGTTCGGCCATTCGCTGCAAAACGCGCTTCGAGTTCTTGCTTGGCAGATTCGTTCATGAGCTGCAAAGGCTGATTGCGCTCGGGTCGCCAATAGTGCGGGTCTGCAGCAAACCATTTACTTGCGCGTAGCGGTGGCTTGTGCACTTTGTTGTTCGCAGTGAGTGGCATTGCTGTAATCACCCGAATAATTTGTGGTGACCATTTGGTGCCAAGATCGCGTTGCTGTGACAGAAACTCATCAAATTCGTGTGGCGAAAACTTGGTCGTTTCGTTCATTTCAAGTGCCACCATCACCATGTCGCCCGTTGTTGGGTCAGGGACGGGGTAGACGGCGGCCATAACGACTCCAGGGAAACGCGAAACAATATTTTCTACTGGTCCGGCCGCAAAGTTTTCGCTGTCAACGCGCAGCCAATCAGCGCTACGTCCACCGAAGTAGAAAAAGCCGTCGTCGTCGCGATAACCAAGATCGCCAGTCCAATACCAACCATTGCGAACTCGTTCGGTGGAGGCTTCACGATTGTTGTAGTAGCCCTCAAATGAAGTGCCGCCACTCTTGCTCACGATTTCGCCAATGCACTCAGGATTGACAATGGCTCCGAATTCATCGAACTGAACTCGTGGACATTCGGCATTGGTATCGGGATCAATAATGAATACCTGCCCCGCCATATCGGCTCGCTCTTTGCCGAGAGCATTCGCTGGAGTGTCGGGTGTGCGAATGATTGCGACAACACTTTCGCTTGATCCGTAACCCTCAACGAGGTCGCAGCCAAATCGTTCGAAGAAACGCTCACGATCAAGAGCGCTGGCTTCGGTGCCGAATCCAAGGCGCAATTTGTTGTGCTTGTCGTCGGCGTTCGCTGGTTGGCCCAGAATGTAGGCGATGGTGCGGCCGACGTAGGTGAAATAGGTACAGCCGTGCTCACGGATATCGGACATGAAATTACTTGCCGAAAACTTTCGACGAAGAACGACGGTCGCTCCAACCGCGAGTGCGGGTCCCCAGCAAGCCATGAGCGCGTTGCCGTGAAATAGTGGCATTGGGCAGTAGCAAACTTCTTCACTAGTAACGCCGTAAATCTGCCCGGCTCGCACGCTGGCGATAGCCATACGTTGATTGGTGCAGACGACTGCCTTGGGTGCACTTGTTGAACCAGATGTGAAGAGTAAGAAAAGAATGCTGTTTTCTTCGGGTTCGTGTTCTGGGAGCGTCGCGTCACGATGTTGCAGAAGTTGATCGCGGTGTTGAGCGGAATCAACGTCAATGACTTTGTTCGTGTCAACTCCTGTTTGTAATCCATCAATGAGTGTCATACCGCTTTGGTCACTCACGATGATCTGGCAATCAGTGTGCTGAATATCGCGTTCTAATTCACTCCCTCGACGAGTTGGGTTGATGCCAACAACGCACGCACCAACAAGCGCTGCACCGCCAATCCAAAAGAGGTATTCCGGAGTGTTTTCCAGCAATATGCCGACATGGGGCGGGCGACCATCGGCGAGCAGGTCATTCAAAATTGATGCACGTATGGCTGACTCGGAAACAACTTCATCCCAGGTGTAGGTGCGTCCTTCAAAGATGTAGCCAGCATGCTGGTCGCCTTTTCTAGCCCGAATTAACGAGGCAACAGTGGTCATGGAACGATGTGTGCAGGCAAGGGATGGCGGTAGAGCGCGGCGGCATTTTCACAACAGAACTTGCGCAGTAACTGGGGCGATAAATGACCCCACGCATCTTTCAAGATTGATTGGCTATTTGGCCAAGTGCTGTCTCCGTGCGGATAATCAATCTCAACCATGATGTGATCGTCGCCGATGACATCATGAAGATCAATGGTGGACGGATCGTCAATGGTGCAGAACCAGAAATTACGCCGTAAGACGTCGGCAGGTTGAATATCCCATCCCGCACCGTAGCCGCTTCGGTCTACGACATTTTCAAGACGATCGAGCAACATCGGCACCCAGCCAATTCCGCCTTCGCTCATCGCAATTTTTAGGTCGGGGTATTTGTAGGCGTATCCGCTCCACAACCATTCGGCACACGCAGTGAGTGAGAGTTGTCCAAACAACGTCGCGCCAAGTTGTAGTGCCGGTGCGCCTTCGGGCATGGCGTACATTCCAGACGAGCCAACGTGCAACGAGATCACGGTGTCGGTTTCAACGCAGGCTTCAATGATCGGATCCCACCAACCACTAAACAAACTCGGAAAACCAACGTTGTGTGGACGTTCTGGCAGTGTGACCGAAACAAAGCCGCGTTCGGCATTGCGTCGAATCTCATCGGCTCCAAGTTTTGCCGTGCCGTCGGGTCCAGGAGCAAGCCAAGTGATTCCGCACGGAATGATGCGGTCAGGGTATTTCTGCCACCACTCTTCGTATAGCCAATCATTCCACGCGCGCATTGTTGCGTGACCAACCTCGGGGTCTTTACACGCGCTAAAAATACGACCAGCGAAACCAGCGACTTGTGATGGGAAGTTGAGCGAAGCCCAACATCCGATGAGATCCATATCTTTGATCCGTTCATCGATGTCCCAACAACCGCGGCGCATATCTTCAAAACGTGCTGGCTCAAGTGATCGCAGTTCTGGTTTACGACCAACAACTGCGTTCATACCAACTTGGCTAAATATCTGTCCATCGAACGACCACACCTGATGGCCGCGCTCGTTCACGATGAGTCGCGGTGCCTGTGGCTGAAGTGCTTTGGGCAGTCGACCGTCAAACATGTTGGGCGGTTCAACTAAATGGTCGTCGACCGATATCAACGTGTAGTGGATTGGTGACAACTCTGGTTCGGGCAGCAACATATCCCGATTGGTCGGTCCAATGACGTAGGTGTCAGATTCGTTCAGGCTCATAGCGATTGTCCATTCATCCGTGAGGTCGAGAGTAAGCGTTCAAATTCGAGCTCGCCAAGTGCTTCGCGCAAATATTCTTGAGCGTGCACGTAGGCCCCATTGCCGACGAGCGAGTCATTTAATAGCTGAACGACCGCCCGACCAATGATCTCGGGCGCAACGCCAGAGCGGGCGATCCATTCAAGGTTCGTGCCTGTTTCAAGAACGCGTTCGGTGGCCACTAAACCTGGGTTGATATTGAGGCATCGGATTCCCTCATGGCCGTATTCGTGGGCCAACATATCGGCGATGCGATGAAATCCAGCTTTTGTGGCTGCGTACATCAATGACCATCCGCCGTTTCCAGCCATTCGCTCGGGTGTGCGTTTGCCAGCATCGCTGGTGATATTCAGAATCGTCGCGCGCAACGAAGTAGTGGGGTTGACTGGGTTTGCAAGTGCATGTTGCAAAAATCCCTGAGTAAACAACAAAGGCGCAATCAGATTGCCGTTTGATCGGCGGACAATGTCGTCAGGATCGGTGTCGGCAAAACGAACGTCGTTGCCGGGTCCGACATAGATCGCGTTATTGACCAGAAGATCAATGCGACCCTGACTGATTTCTAGGCATCGGTGAAATGAAGGGATGACATCGTTGAGGTCTAAAACATCGGCCACAACAATGCCGACCGATGAGCCGTTGGAGCGCGCCTGCTGAGCAGTTTCCTCAAGGCTTCCGACCAAAGGGCGACCAGTCGCTGGGTTGACGGCTGATCCTTCAGCGATGGTTCGACCAGTAATGATGAGGTCGTATCCCGATTGGGCGAGCGATAGGGCGATTCCGCGGCCAATGCCCCGACTAGCGCCCGTAATCAAGGCAATGGGGCGACGATTTGAGTTTTTTGTCTGCACCATCGCCCCCAACGGTTATCGGTCTTTGTTCAATCCCGACTAGTTTCTGACACGGTATCAGAAACATTTGCGGGGCTTGCGGGCGCCGTGTCATCAAGGAGTTATGCCATGGGTGCATTAACCGGAAAAGTCGCCATCGTTACTGGAGCAGGTCAGGGCGTCGGTCGTTGCCATGCCGAGCTGTTGGCCGCCGAAGGCGCCGCGGTCGTGGTCAATGATCTCGGAGAATCAGCCGACGCAGTTGCTGCCGCAATTGTCGCGAATGGTGGACGAGCGGTCGCGCAGCGTGGAAGTGTGAGCGACTGGGCTGCTGCCGAAGCTTTGGTTCAACGGGCTATTAGCGAGTTTGGTGACTTGCATATCTTGGTGAACAACGCCGGCTTCATTCGTGATGCCATGAGCTTCTCGATGGAAGAGGCACCGTTTGACAGCGTGGTTTCGGTGCATCTGAAAGGTCACTTTGCTCCGGCGCATTTCGCCGCGGTCTACTGGCGTAACCAAGCCAAGGCTCTTGAGGGAACCGAAGGCGGTTTGCCGCAACGTCGCATCATTAACACCACTAGCGAGAGCGGTTTGTTTGGCGGGCCTGGTCAGGGTAACTACGGTTCGGCTAAGGGCGGCATCATCACGATGACCACCATCCTTGCTCGCGAACTTGGTCGCTACAACGTGACCGTGAACTGCATTGCGCCACGAGCACGTACGCCAATGACTGAAGTGAATCCAAAATTTACGAAGCCCGAATCTGGATTTGATAAATACGATCCCGCCAACATCAGTCCGATGGTTGCTTTCCTGGCGAGTGATCATGCATCAGATATCAACGCGCAGACGTTCATCGTTTTGGGTGATCAAGTACATCGCATTCGGCCAACCGAAATTGCTAACTCGTTGACAGGTGGCAACAAGAAGTGGACTGTCGAAGGTTTGGCTGCAGCGAAGGAGCAACTCTTTGGCGGTTCACCTTCAGGTGTGCCGGCTTGGGGCGGACCGCCGATGTGATTCCAGCAATGTGATGTGGGCGATGTGATGCCGGTATTGGAGATGTCAGTGAGGGGCGCCGAATTGTCGGTCGCCAGCATCGCCGAGTCCGGGCACGATGAATGCATTCTCATTGAGGCGCTCATCAATTGAGGCTGTGAAAATTCGCAGGTTCAGTCCAGTCCTTTTCAAGAACTCAATTCCCTCGGGAGCAGCCAACACGCAAATGACAGTGATGGGCCCGGTTGGATTACGTTCCATTAACAACTCGCAAGCATGAGCGAGTGAACCACCCGTTGCCAACATGGGGTCAAGGACGAAACAAGTACGACCAGCCAAGGTCTCGGGCAGCTTGTTGACATATTGCTTGGGCTCAAAGGTGTCTTCATCACGGCTCACGCCGATGAAGCCGACATCGGCGTTCGGCATGAGTTCTTGTGCGGCATGAACAAAACCAAGTCCGGCTCGAAGGACTGGAATAACAACTGGTTGGGTGCTGAGTACTCGTCCTGAAGTTTTGGTCAGAGGGGTCTGCACTGTGATTTCAGTCGTCGGCAGGTCGCGAGTGGCCTCAGCGAGAAGCAGTGTTCCGACGCGTTCGAGTTCTTGGCGAAAGAGGGCGTTGGGTGTGGAAACGTCACGGATCCGCGTAAGCGAATCAGCGATCAGGGGATGGTTGACGACGGTGACTTCGATGGTGCCTGAGGTTTGAGCCATGCACCTATTGTCGCGCATCAGCGGTCGTTTGACCCCATGGCAACTTCGGCCTTCAAAAGGGCGTAGCGGGGCTTGACGAGGCCGTTAATGATGCGTAGGCGCTCGGGGAAGGGGGCAAAGGCGCTCTTCATGGCATTGAGGGTCAGCCACTCAAAGTCCTCGAGGCCCCAGTCGAAGGCTTGGGCCAATTGCACGAACTCTTTGGTCATGTTGGTATCGCTCATGAGCCGATTATCGGTGTTGACCGTGACCCTGAATCGCAGACGTCGCAGCATCCCGATCGGGTGTTCGGCGATCGAACCACATACTCCGGTATTGACGTTGCTCGTTGGGCATAGTTCAAGAGGAATCCGGCGATCACGAACATAGGCGGCGAGCCGGCCGAGCGTCTCGGACCCGACTGGTCCGGTGATGTCGTCCACGATACGTACGCCGTGACCAAGACGTTCGGCGCCGCACAATTGCACGGCTTCCCAAATGCTGGGCAAGCCAAATGCTTCGCCAGCATGAATCGTCGAGTGAAAGTTTTCGCGTTGAACGTGGTTGAACGCTTCGAGGTGTCGAGTCGGTGGGTGTCCTGCTTCAGCTCCGGCGATATCGAAGCCCACAACTCCACGGTCGCGCCAACGAACTGCAAGATCGGCAATTTCAAGACTGCGGCGTGCGGTGCGCATTGCCGAACAGATGGCGTAGATCGTGAGATCGGTTCCGGCACTGCCTCGAGCAAAGCCATCAAGAATCGCCTGTGTCACCTCATCAAGTGTGAGACCCTTGTCAGTACACAACTCAGGAGCCATGCGAACTTCGGCGTACACGACCCCTTCGGCCGCTAAATCGTGGGCGCACTCGTATGCCACGCGCTCAATGGCATCTTTGTCTTGCATGACGCCGACGGTGTGAGCAAATGTTTCGAGATAGAGCACTAAGTCATTGCGCTTGGCGCCACGATGAAACCATTTTGAAAGATCGGCGACGTCGGTGGAGGGCAGGTTCTTGTAGCCGTATTCGGATGCAAGCTCAATGACCGTCGCGGGACGCAAGCCACCGTCAAGGTGATCGTGTAAAAGCGCTTTTGGAGCACGTAACAAGATTTCTGGGGTTGCTGTAGTCACAGTGATACCGCCACCTTGTCGAGTCGGCGCAATGGCAATTCGCTATTGCGTTGCAGCCAGTTCCATTCTGGATATTCAGCTGATTCGGAGATGCAATGAAGTGAGTACGCATGGCGACTCTTTTCACTGCGATTGACGTCGCTCCAGTGTGGGAGCAAACCGTGCAGCACAACAAGCGTTCCGGCTTTTACTTCAAGCGGAACTAATTCTGTTGGTGCCGCGGGAAGTGGAGAGTCGTCAAGAACTTCAAATGTTGCCCCGTCGTTCGCTTCATTGCGTACAAACTTTTTGCGCAGAGTGGTTTTGTGTCCACCTGGTGCCGCCCACAAACAGCCGTTCTCGAGTGTTGCGTCTTCAATAGCAAACCAAAATCCGGTCACCGTGATGGGATCGCTGTACAAGAAAGTGGCGTCTTGATGGCAACTCACTTCACCACCAATTCGCGGCTGCTTGCAGATATACATCGTTTGCAACGCAAGGGCATCGGGCATTCCGAGATCGCTGGCTACGGCTGCAAGTTCTGGGGTGTAGGTGAATGATTCAAATACTGGATCAAGATCGTGCATCGCATGACCGATTTTGTTGATGCTGAGTTCTTTGCTTTGTTTCAAGGTGCCGGTGTCGTCAAAGGCTTCCTCTTCAAAGAAACAAATGATTCCGGTCGCTGAGTCAATGAATTGTTGATCAGCGTGACGAGACTGTTCATTCGTCGTAAAGACACTTCGATTGGCGTCGGGATCAAAGTTATGCAAGATCTTTTCGGCCTGGGCCTTGAGAGCGACACAAGCCGAAGGCTTTGCGAAATCGGGAAGCACCAAAAAACCATCACGGTGGTAATCGGCAATTTGTTGATCAGTGAGGAAGGCTCCCATGGGGGAATTCTAGAGGGCGTATGAGCCAGTCGTGGTCGAGTTCAGGGCAGGCGGGTGCAGAGACGACGAAAGACCCTTACGCTGTGGGTATGAGTTCACACGAAGGCCCGTCAACCGAGGTGGCCACAACCTCGCTGACAATTCTGGGCAATACAGTTCGCGAAGCCGTTGACCACGTTGAGGTTTTCCCGGCCCCAGCCAATGTCGACCTCGTGCGCTTCACAACAGATGAACTGTCGTCAATGTGTCCAGTCACCAGACAGCCCGACCTTTCACATGTGGTGATTGAGTATCAGCCACTTGAGTGGTGTGTTGAGTCAAAGAGTTTGAAGTTGTATCTCTGGAATTTCCGTGATCGTGCAGTTTTTGCCGAGGCTCTGGCTGCCGAGATCGCTGGCGAAATTATGGAAACAGCCAAGCCACGTAAAGTAATCGTGACGTTGACACAGCGTCCTCGTGGCGGAATCGAAGTGCAAACTGTTGCCAGTTTGGGAAGCTGATGTTCTACCATTGAACTACATCCGCAGAAGGGCTTAGATTAGCGCCTCATCTTGTGATGGCCCTACGTAGAGACGCTGTTGGAGCACTCTGGTCGCTGCTCGTGACGAAAGCGATCATCGAAAGCCTGTTTGGCTGACCGCTGTCAGCGTTCTTCGTCTGTGTCGTCAAGATCCACCATCTGACGAATGCCGTCTATCAACCGCTTGTTTGCGATTTTCAACCGCTTGTTTTCGGCTTCGAGGCGGTCTACCCGCTCCTCTAGAAGTTGACGCTCTGCTTCAGCTTTTTCGGATTTGAGCTGAGCGATTTCGGATTTGAGCTGAGCGTTTTCGAGTGCTTGCCAGATCTGTTCGTCGTCGCCATCGACCATGTTCGTCAGATTAGACGATCGAGGTGACAAAGCCGCGGCGGAGCGAGTGGCCTTTCACCTGTTCGTATTGGACAAGCCTAAAGTTGCTGTGAGCCCCGTAAACGTTGCTCGAAACCTCTGATGTCGTAGACGGACCGTCCGGCTCCTTCAGTCACTTTGAGGATTTCACCCATCTGAAGTTTGGTCGTTGGAA
This sequence comes from uncultured Actinomycetes bacterium, assembly GCA_937876415.1. Lineage (GTDB taxonomy): Bacteria > Actinomycetota > Acidimicrobiia > Acidimicrobiales > Ilumatobacteraceae > Casp-actino8. Next base: position 51,336 of record CALEHE010000301.1, on the reverse strand, counting down.
AGAAAATCCCAAATGAAATCAGTCATAGGTTGCCCGTCGACCTCAAAGTCGAACCACACGTGGTCACCGTTCTCGACAATAAACAGCTGAATTTGTGTACCTGAGGCAGATTCGTACAACGTTCGTTCAACCCCAGCGTAAGTTTCAATGACCCCTTCACTGGCTCCATTCTGGAGAGCCCACCAGGACGCTCCCTCACGCACAGATCGCGTATAGCCCTCGATGCCAGACAACGGCCGCTCTCTGTCCCTGGCACCGTTCACAATGATCCCAGGGGTTTCATGTGTGATTAGGCAAGGGTGTTCATCCTCAACTGGGAAAAGTCCCGACATCACAACGAAGCCAGCGATATCGCTGTTTAAGTGGCAGGCAATTTGGTAGGCCATAGCGGCCCCATTTGAATACCCCGACACGTAAATCTTCGACGCATCAACTGTTGGGTCCAATTTCAGTGTCTCAATTATCGAGGCGATAAAACCGAAGTCATCAACCTCAGCGACCTTGTTGCCATCCTGCGAGCGCAAGGTATTCCAGACAGAGCCCGTGGACTCATTTGCCTGCGGGTAAACGAGCACAACTTCCTGACGGTCAGATAACCGGGAAAAATTCGAAGTGAAGTACTGGCCAATAGCGCTGCCCCCTCCACCATGAAAATCGATGATGACAGGGGCTAAATCTGAAACCTCTGCAGGGAATTGCACAAGAAACTCCCGTTCAGCGTCCCCAACGATGGTCGAGCGTGACTCCAAGGCAGGTGACTTTGCGGATGTTGTTACCTCGACCTCAAGTGTCGTCTGTGGAACTTCGGTATCTGGGAGCCGCTCGTCTACCTCTAGTTGGGTTTCGATAGTCGACGAGGGCGGCCCTCCTTCGCGGCTCGGAGAGCAAGCAGCCACCAGTCCTAAACCGAAACTGATCACAACCAAAATGTTCCAGTTTCGAGCTCGGAGGAGCATAGTTTCAGCTTACCACGCCTCTGTTTTCGGGCAGGAGCGAATTGGTCGATGATTCGGTCAGGCTTCATGTCTTTGAACAATCCTCAGAGTTCTCAGACACACATGTGTACGCGGAGGGTTTATCAGGCCTCAAAAGCTCCCCGAAATCTGCCCGAGATTGCCGGTTTTTGGCCCCAAAAACGATGCTGCCCGAAATCTGCCCGAGATGTTTCTCTCTCTTTTACCTTTATTCATCAACGCTTAAGCCGTTTTACCAATAACGACAATGCTGTGTGCTCTACTTGGGAAGCTGACTCTTTTAGTTGAGTCAGTTAGTGATTCTCGCCGGCACGGTAGGGGATACCAGCGTAGGCCGGTGGACGCAACTGTTGTTGAGCCCCAGCGAGCACCAGAATCGTGACGATGTATGGCGTCGCCGCGACGAACTCTTGAGGGACGTCATCAACTAAGAAGTATGTGGCGGCTGATATGGCGGATCCGATAAAGAGCCCCATCGTCAATATCTGCTTGTTTTTCATCAGGCTCACAACGCCGAGTGCAATCAAAATGACGGCAATGACCAACAGAAGCGACGGTACGTTCTTCTCGTCGCGGAACTTGAGCGCCGACGGGAAACCAAACAAGATCGCGCCACGGAACACTCCGAATGGGTTCCAGTTACCAAAGATGGTTGTCGCAAGTCCGATGTATCCCTGACCGCCAGTTTGACCTTGGCGGTATGTGCTGGTGAAAACAGTCGATAAGTACGCTCCACCAAATGCGGCCAATCCACCGCTGATCGCCATTGCCTGATAGCGCAGACGATTAATTGATACACCCAAACTTTCGCCGGCTTGGGGTGATTCACCGCTTGAACGAACGCGAAGTCCAAAGCGCGTACGCCACAAGATATATGCAGTGATTGGAACAAGAGCGATTGCAACAATGGTCGGGACGTAAATGTCGCTCACAAGACCGCGAAGTACGCCGGCGAGGTCAGGCAGAAGTGGAAGATCGTGCTTCTTTTCAAGCCAACCCAAAATGTCAGGGCTACGCCAAGAACCAATACGCCCTCCCGATAAGAACGGCATATCGAATTCGCCGTAACCACCTTTGCCGGCGGGCGATTGACTTTCTCCGCCACCCTTTTGACCCTTAAAGAAGATGATCGAGAGATACTCGGTTGAACCAGCCGCCAAGATATTGATCGCGATACCCGAGACAACGTGATTCACGTTAAATCGAACAGTTGCCAACGCGTGAAGTAAGCCGACGAGGGAACCAGCAAAAATTGCTAAGGCGATACCTGCCCACGAACCCCATTTCCAGGCACCATAGGCACCGAACCAGGTGCCTATGATCATCATTCCTTCGATTCCGATGTTGACGATGCCAACTCGTTCGGCCCACACGCCAGCAAGGCCAGCAAGCAAAATAGGTGTCGCAACACGCAACGTTGATGAGATTGTTCCTGAACTGGTGATGTCATCGGCATTGGTGAAGAGACGAACAATTGACAAGACCAGCATGAAACCGAGTGACAAGGCAATGGTGCGTTGTCCGGTTGTTAATGACTTAAAGAATTTCATGCCGGCACCGCCGCAGACTCAAGGGCCAGTGCGGCTTTGTGTTGGATGCGCCGATCATCCCAACGTTTGACCGCCTCATTGATAATCACCACCGCAAGAACAATGATGCCCGTCATGATCGTGGTGATTTCCTTAGGAATATCAATCAGTTGCAAACGACCAGATGCTTCACCGAGATAACCGAAGAGCAGTGCCGAGATAAATATTCCAAGTGGATGGTTGCGACCAAGAAGTGCAACGGCGATGCCATTGAAACCTTGTTGTTCGGCAAGGTTGTTTTGGTACGCATGAACATCGCCGAGTAGCGCCCGCATTCCAACTAGTCCGGCGAGTGCTCCCGAGAGCAACATCGAAATCATCACCATGCGCTTGGGGTTGACGCCGGTGACACGTGAGGCACCAGCGTTGGCGCCAGAAGCACGAAGTTGGAAGCCGAACTTCGTTTTCCAGACCAAAACATAGAAGAGAACTAAAACTAATATGGCGACAAAGAACATTCCGTTTAAGCGACGTTCAACAATGTCGGGAAACCACGCCGAGGTTGGGAGTTCCTTGGTCTTCACAAGCAAACTCCCGGTGGTGCTCTCGGCACGGAAGAACGAATCAAATGCCCAGGCGACCAAGCTCAGGGCTACGAAGTTCAACATGATGGTTGAAATCACTTCATTGACACCGCGCTTGACCTTTAGCCAGCCCGCAATACCAGCCCAAATCGCGCCACTTGCCATTGCGACAACAAGGCAGAAAAGGATGTGCAGCGGTGCAGGTAGGTCAACAGCAGCACCGGCAACTGCAGTTGCCAGAAGTGCCACGCGCATTTGACCCTCAACGCCGATATTGAAGAGATTCATTTTGAATCCGATGGCCACTGCGGCGGCTGAAATCATGAGTGGTGTGGCTCGGTTAAGTGCACCTTGTAAAACTTTTGTTTCGCCTGCTGCGCCGAACAGAGTGCGGTATGCCTCAATGGGATCTTTGCCAGTGATCAACAAAATCACTGCACAAATACAGAGTGCAACAAATACTGCTAGCAGAGAACTGGCCGAAGTGACAAGCATGCGTTGAAGTCGTGGATTTTTCATCCATCGACTCCTTGCTCTTCACCAGTCATGTACGTTCCGAGCATTTCAGGAGTAGCAGTTGCTGGATTGAGATGGGCAGTGACACGACCGTCAAACATCACCAGTATTCGATCGGACAAGCCGATGAGTTCTTCAAGGTCGGCTGAAATCAGCAGGACACCAAGACCGTTATCGCGGGCGTGGCGCAATTCATCCCAAATTGCAGCCTGGGCGCCAACGTCCACTCCACGTGTTGGATGGGCAGCGAGTAAAACCTTGGGATGACCGGCCATTTCGCGACCAACGACAAGTTTTTGCTGGTTGCCACCCGAGAGGGCAAACGCAGGGACTTGCTCACTGGGCGTTAGGACGCCGAAACGATCAATAATTGTGCGACAATCAGCCTCAATCTTGTTGCGTGAAATGAAAGGACCATTGGTTAGCCCAGCGTTTTCTTCACGGCCCAAGAACGTGTTTTCCCAAAGTGGTGCATCAAGAAGTAATCCTTCACGATGGCGGTCGAATGGAATGTACGACAATCCCATATTGATTCGTTCGCGAGTTTCGGTATGCGAAAGTTCTTGCCCGCAGACCGAAATTGAGCCACTCAAAATGGTCCGCAGTCCCAAGATGGATTCGCACAATTCAAATTGGCCATTTCCTTCAACGCCAGCGATTCCCACAATTTCACCAGCATGGACTGCGACATTGATGTCTTCCAGTGCGAGTTTTGCACCAGCAATATCACCAGCCAGATTGAGACCAGTCACTTGTAAACGAACATCGTCGCCAACTTTTGTTTCGCGACCAGATGGATCGGGCAGGTCGCTGCCAACCATAAGTTCAGCAAGTGAACGACGAGTCACCTGCGATGGTTCGGTGTGGGCAACCGACGTGCCTTGACGAATGACGGTGATTTCGTCGCAATAGGCGAGTACTTCGTCAAGTTTGTGCGAAATGAAAATGACAGTTGCTCCGTCGGCGACGAGACGCTTGAGGGTCGTAAATAGCTCCTCAACTTCTTGTGGTACAAGCACGGCAGTAGGTTCATCAAGGATCAATATCTTCGCGCCACGATACAAAACTTTGAGAATCTCAACCCGTTGACGTTGACCAACGCCGAGCTCAGAAACATTTGTATCTGGATTAAATGTCGCACCAAGCGATGTCATGAGTGCTTCAATACGATCTCGCGCCTCTTTGAAATTGATCCGCCCGCGATGATCAACTGGTTCAGCACCCAAGATGATGTTCTCGGTGATCGTGAGATTGTCTGCCAACATGAAGTGTTGGTGCACCATTCCGATGCCCGCAGCAATGGCGTCGGTCGGGGTCTTGAATTGCACCAGTGTTCCGTTGACGGTGATGGTGCCCTCGTCTGGCTGGTGCATGCCGTACAAGGTTTTCATCAATGTTGATTTACCAGCACCATTTTCTCCAACAATTGCATGAATCGTTTCGGGTCGGACGAGGAGCTCAATGTCGTGATTAGCGATCACACCAGGAAAACGTTTGGTGATGCCGTGAAGCTCCACGGCTAAATGAGATTGCCCTAAATGAGATTGTTCAGTCATGTCGCCCCTTGAAATGCTTATCCCGTTATAGCAGAGAGCCCAGGTCATGGACCCGGGCTCTCAACTAACTAACTGCTTCAGATTGATTCAGAAACTGAATCAGGGCTTTGTTGGAACTTCGATTTCGCCGGCCACGACCTTGGCCTTGATTTCGTCAAGCTGGCTGACAAATTCGTCGATGTGTCCACCTGAAGTTGAGTAGCCAACACCGTCATTGCTGAGGTCAAACATCTTGATACCACCAGATTTGTCTCCGTTGACCGAAGCCTTGATGGTCTCAAACACGGCAACGTCAACGCGCTTGAGCATTGACGTTAAAATGACCGCCTGTGCGGCTGCATCACCGGAGGTGAGATACTGGTCGCTGTCAACACCGATGGCCCATTTGCCGGCTTCAATTGCGGCTTCGATGGTGCCAGCACCTGAACCGCCAGCAGCGGTGTAGACGACATCGGCGCCAGCGGCATACCAGCCCGCAGCGATTTCCTTAGCACCAGCAACGTTGCCCCATGCGGAGTTGTCGCCGGCCGGCCCGAGGTACTTCACCTTCACGACGATGTCGGGATTGACATACTTGGCTCCCGCAGTGTAGCCAGCTTCGAATTCTTTGATCAGGTCAATTTCCTGACCGCCGATGAAACCGATCTGACCAGTGGTGCTCTTGAGAGCAGCTGCTGCACCAACGAGGAATGAACCCTGGTTAGCCGCAAATAAGAGGCTACTCACGTTCGGAGCGTCAACAACTGAGTCGACAATGCCGAATTGCACGTCGGGGTTAGCCGCGGCAACTTCAGTCATAGGGTCGGTGAACATGAATCCAACACCGACGATGACCTGTGCGCCGTCGCCCGCGAGCAATTCGAGGTTGGCTTTACGGTCTTCGTCAACTGCTGCTTCGAGTTCTTTGATCTCAACACCGAGTTCACTCGCGGCCCGCTCGCCACCAGTTGCTGCTGAGTCATTGAAGGTTCCGTCGCCACGGCCGCCGGTATCAAAAGCGATGCCAGCGATAACTTTGCTTGATGAGCCACTGTCGTCGCCGCCACAAGCGGCAGCGAAGAGGCTGAGTGCGGCAATTGATGCTGTCAGCAATCGTGCATTCTTACGCATATTTTTTCCTCCCCTAAAACGTTTGGCGGGAATGCCAAACGAACGGTAGCCAAAGGCTACACGACCACAGAATGGCTAGAGAACAAACAATGGCGTGACATTTTCTGGCCAAATGCTGCCGTTAGTTTCATGTACGCCTCATTGCTGGCGACCACGATCTTGAATGGCACGGCGGCGTTCTTCAACCTTTTCAGTGGAGAACTGCTCCTTACGCCATACCGCGCCATCTCGGGCCTCAATAGCCCAACCAGCGGTTTCAGCATGGATTTCGGCGTACGTGCCCCGAATCTGGCGAACCCCCGGTTGATCATTCCCTGCGATATCTCGAGCGATCTGGCGGGTGAACGGGATTAAATCGGCATGGGGCACAACGTGATTGACGAGCCCGCGATCGTAGGCCTCAGGAGCCAACATGAAATTGCCGGTAAAGCTCATTTCGCGAGCACGACGAACGCCGATGGCCTGCGGAAGCAAAACCGTCAGACCCCAGCCAGGCATCACTCCGACGCGCGCGTGAGTGTCACCAAACTTTGCGTTCTCCGAAGCAATTAAGAAATCACAGTTGAGCGCGAGTTCAAATCCGCCGGTGACGGCAACGCCGTTGATAGCGCCGATGAGTGGTTTCTTGAGGGCGGGGAATGGTCCGCGGACTCCGTCGGCATTGGGTCGACCATCAGCTCCGGTGCCTGCACCCAGATTGTCGCCGGTCGATCCGAGTTCTTTGAGATCGAGTCCCGCACTAAAGGCGGGGTCGCTTCCGGTGAGGATGATGACATCGACGTCGTCAGATGCATCAGCCTGCTTCATGAGTTGGGGAAGAAGTTTTAAAACTTCAGTCGAAAGCGCGTTACGGGCTGATGGGCGATTCAGAGTAATTGTCGCAATACGTTCGCTGATCTCTAAAAGAACAACACTGTCGGCCGAAGTGATGAGAGTCATGATGATCTTTCTGTTGAAGGGCTGAAGAACTATTCGCTGTCGGGTGTATCGGCAGGAAGAAATGAGTATTTGATATCGCCGAGTTTGACCAACGTTGCTGCGACCCATCCACCGAGAGCGCCAAAGTGTTCATCAAGCAATGTGTTAGCGCCATCTGCCAATGATTCCTCGGCAAGTTCATACATACCTTCGTATGTTGCCTCGACAGCATGTTCTGCTGGGCTGATGTCGTCTAAGAATGTTGCTTCAACGGTGAGACCGGCACGTTCAAGCCGGCCATTGCCAATGAGTGGACTCATTTCGGGCAAGATTGAGCGAACCGCAGCGAGATCTGGATTATCTTGAATGCGTTGAATACGAAGAACGATTTCCATTTCAATGGCCGGAAGCTCGTCAATTGATTCGTCGACGTACCACTTGCGATACGCAGTCTGGCTCCAGGACGGCCAGTCAAAGGAGATGTGGGCAACGATGCGCGGTGGTTGACCTTCGCCAGGCAAGCCGTAACTGGTTTCCCAACTGACATCGCCGAGCTGAATATCAACTTGAAAGTGCTCTTCAAACGCTTGACGTTCAAGAAATGCCCCTTCAAATGCATCGCGCAATGCACTAATGACATCGGTGAACACATGGTCAAGCATCGCTATGACGCTACAACCCGTTGAATGTCAGTCTTCTAAGCAGAGCGGATGTACTCGAACACTGGCCCACCAAAACCCTCAGGAAGCAGCAGGCGATTTCGTGGTCCAGGTAGGTCTGGGTTGCCGGTTTCGTAGCCGGCGTCTCCGCTCCATAGGAAAATGGATGAGCCATCGGCTGCCACTGCTGGACGGGTCACATAGGCTGGGGGCTCAACGCGTCCGCGGTGAATGGCATCGTGACCGCCAGCTTCAAGAAGCTCGTGCAACGTCACAATGGTCGGTGGTGCCATGGGAATTCCCGAGGTCAAAGCGTGATCCGGAGCCATCCACCGATGGTCAACTATTTCGTAGTTGTCAACAACAACCTGTTTGCCGGCCCACGGCGCAACAAAGAACCAGGTGGTGAATCGAGCCGGGGCATTTAACGGGGGAGTCCAGTGACTCCATAGCGATAGCGATGAATGCTCGATGGCGGCTGATACTTCTTCGGCGGCCTCTCGTACAGCGGCAGATCGGGCTTTTGCAAGATCGTCTTCACCCGCATCGGCGTCGTCAATGCGGCCACCTGGGAAGACCCACATTCCAGCAAATGCTCCGACGGTGCTGCGCTGCAACATGAGTACCTCAAATCCACAATCAACAAGTTCACTTTCGCGAGTCAAAATCACGGTGGCGGCGGGTCGACTTTTGCGGTCGGAGACGACTTGCGAAGTCGGGTCAGTGGACATGTCTTAACCTTATTGCCTCGAACCGTTTGGATATCAGAACCGAACGATCATTCTGCGAGACTAATCGGGTGACAACTAACGACTCTCTCGTATTACTTGACATCGCCGATGGCGTTGCAACAATCACTTTGAACAATCCAGGTGAGCGCAACACTTTGACCGCTCCACTTGTGGCCGAAATTATCTCGGCGATGGACCGCATTGAGAATGACAACAATGTAGGTGCCATCGTTGTGACGGGTACGGCACCAGCTTTTTGTGCGGGAGCGAATCTTGGCAACCTGCAACAAAGTTCAGCTGAAAGCCTTGGCAATATTTATGAAGGTTTCTTGCGTATCGCTCGCAGTCCATTGCCAACTTTGGCTGCCGTTAACGGTGCGGCCGTTGGAGCAGGTATGAACTTGGCTCTTGGTTGTGATGTTCGTATTGCGGCCCGACGTGCAAAGTTTGACACGCGGTTCTTACAAATCGGCATTCATCCCGGCGGTGGTCACACCTGGATGCTGCGTCGCATCGCTGGTCCACAAACAACTATGGCAACAGTGATTTTCGGCGAAGTTGTCGACGGAGCCGAAGCAGAGCGCCTGGGCATCGTGCATCGTTGTGTTGACGACGATCAGTTGCAATCTGTTGCGCATGCAATGGCAGCACGAGCAGCATCGGCTCCACGTGAATTGGTGATCGAAACGAAAAAGACCATTCAAGCCATGGCTGATGTTTCAGAACATGTAGTGGCGGTCGAGCGTGAATTAACACCGCAGTTGTGGAGCACCCGTCAACCATGGTTTGCTGAACGCATTGCGGCCTTGCAGAATCAGATCTCATCTAAGAAATAGTTCGCTCACATATGGGCCGCTGAAATCAGCACAGATTTGGGACGAACGTCCCGAAAAAAGTGACTTGCTTTTTCCTTGAATTGTTGTACGGTTCTCTTAAGGGGAGTTCAACGGAGCCTGTAAGGAGGACCGAATGAGCAAGCGCCATCGAAGTCAGGAAGCGGTACCGCTGCCGAGAGCCGAGCAGCGGGCCCACGCCCACGGCGAACGTCACCGTGTCAACAGTGAGCTTCACGAACTGGCCGAATTGGTGAGTCACGGAGTCGAACCCGACGATGTGATCGAACCGGGGGCTAAGTGGAAACCACTCCACCATCACGATGCGGAAAAAGCAGTGAAAAAACTTGACCATGCTCGCAACTTGCGACACTGGAAGGTCAAGGAATGGAAGCGCCGCACCACGGTGCGTCGCCAAAAAGCTGCGGCATATCGCAACCTTGCTCAATCAGCCTGATTGAGCAAGGAACTAAAACCAGCGTTCCGATAGTTCGTCGCGCCGTTCGTTCCATTCTTCGGCGGTAATCGCGTAACGCATGTGGTCTTCCCAAACACCGTTGATCTCAAGGAATCGAAGTGCGGTGCCTTCGTCGCGGATGTTGAGTTTTTCCATGACTCGTCGGCTGTTGCTGTTTCGCGGAACGATGCAAATCTCGATGCGATGTAAGCCAAGATCTTCGAGCGCATAACGGCACATCACCACGACACCTTCGGCGATGTATGACTGTCCCGCTTGGGCCTGATCAATCCAGTAGCCAATCGTTCCGGTCATTAACGCGCCGCGTTGCACGGAATTGAGGTTGACCTCGCCGGCAAAGTTTTGGTTGACAAAGAGTCCGAAGGTGTACGCCGTACCGTTTTGCCGTTCGCGATCGCGAATGCTGCATCGTGCACTAAATGCATCGCGATCGGTTTCTGGATCGGGCGCATGCTTGATTTTCTGTGGTTCCCAGATGGTCAGCCATTGACGGTTGCGCCGCCGTACATCGGACCATGCCGCAAAATCAGATGGTACCAATGGACGCATTAAGACGCGGCGGCCATATAACCGAAGGCCTGCATTGGCGCGCGTTGGATGGGAATCAAAAGTGCTCATATGTTGCTCAGCAGTTCAGCACAAACTCCATCAAGAATGTTATTTGTTGAGACAATCAATTCATCTGCGTCAAGAGTGCGCATCAAAGCAACGAGCACACAACAGCCACCGACGATGACATCGGCTCGATCGCGAGGTAGGCCAGGGTTATGAATTCGATCAATCAGCGGTTCTGTTGCCAAAGTGCGGAAGACATCTTCGATTGCGTCACGTGTCAGTCGGAAGCCATGGAGTTCATCGGCATCAAATACCTGTTGACCGAGTTCAACTGCGGCAATAGTGACGATCGTTCCCGCTGTTCCGATGATCTGTGGAACATGGGTAATGGAGGGGTTGACTCGTACGACATCGTCAAACAAATCTTGAACTTCGCCGATGGCATTCAAGAGTTCTTCGGGCAGCGGCGGATCATGTTGCAGATGTCGTTCAGTCATACGAACTGCACCAACATCAATACTGTGGGCGCGCGACAGCTGAGTTGTGCCCACGATGAGTTCAGTTGATCCGCCGCCAATGTCAATGATGAGGTGACTGTTTTTGTCAACATCGACATGTGATGTGCAGCCACGGTAAGCAAGACGAGCTTCTTCTTCGCCACTTACTAACTCGGGTCGCACACCTAAGACTTGTTCGGCACGATCAAAGAAGTCATCACGATTGGCTGCATCGCGTGATGCACTTGATGCAACAACTCGCAAGCGAGGTGCACCATGAGCATCAAGAAGTTCGCGATATTTCGCGAGACATTCAATAGTTCGATCAATGGCATCTGGTGACAGTGTTTGAGTCTTGTCAACGCCCTGACCAAGTCGGGTCACATTGACTTGCCGTTTAAGGGTTTTTCCATTGTGATCAACGATGAGCAAATTGGTCGAGTTTGTTCCGATATCGATTGCGGCCACGTTGCCCCTTGAGAAATTTCCTTCAGGTATCTCAATGTGTTGTCCATCGATACGTTCGGCAACCCAGCGACCGACCGGATCATCGCCACCTGCGAGATGCCACGCATAATGAGCGTGTAAGCACTTCACGCCGATGCGGGTGCCAGCGACACCTCCTGATGGGCGAGGGCCATCATGATCGCTAGGAATATAGGCGTCGCGTTCGGCTTGGTAACGCCGGTGGGCATCTTCAAGTTCGTTGGAATCAACTTGCGCTTCGGCGTCGTTGACCCCGCCCGCTGCCTCAAGACGACTGACTGCAACTAATACTTCGGGTGAACACAACCAATACAGCGTTGGCATCGGTGTGCCATCGGCGAGAAATGGGGCGTTCTTAATGACGACAGGAATTCCGTTGCTATCGCGAACGACAACAGCAAAAGCACTATGTGGCTCTCGTCCGAGAAGTTGGGTGACTAACTCTCGATCGTGAGGACTGGCAATGAGGTCGTTGTTCAACTCTCGCGATTGCGACGCCGGCGTAAGGGACGCACGATGAACAAGAGCACACCCAAGATTGCTCCAGCGACAGGAAGAAGTCGCTTCATCACGGCGCCACCAGCGACCGACTGGAGGTTCAGCGGTTCGGCGGCGGGGCCTTCAATTTTACGAATCTTGGGCTCTTCGGCTGAAGGATCGGTGACCTTGCCAGTGGACGGCGTTTCAGTGGCTGAAGCAGCAGTGACTGGCGCGCTGGCTGAAGGTGCCGGAGCGCCACCTTCACGATCAATCAAGGCGTTCAAGTTGTCAGCGAATTGAGCGATGAGTTTTTCACTGATGTCAGCAAGTGCGCCGCGTCCAAATTGTGCGACCTTGCCAGTGATGGCGAGATCGGTCACAACGTTGACTGAAGTGCTCGTCGGCGTAATGGAGGTGAGTTGGGCAGTGATCGTTGCAGAGGCATTGCCCTTGCCACCAATGTCACGGCCCGATGCCTTGAGGTGGGCGCGAAAGTTGACCTCGTCTAATTCAACGAATTGTGCTTCACCTTTGAACTGGGCAACGATCGGCCCAACTTTGATTTTGACTCCGCCTTTGAAAACGTCGCCGTGTACTTCTTGTAGTTCAGCACCGGCTAAACAAGGCGCAATGCGCTCGAGGTCGGTGAGAACAACCCAGGTTTCGGCGATGGGTTGATTGACGGTGAAAGTGTGGTTTAGGTCCATTGCGCAAGGTCCTCCTGCGTGTCGATGTCGGCCGCGGAACCAGGGCAATCTACTTGCGAAACGAGCTCGGGACGCAGGCGGATGAGATCTCGGGCTCCAGAGTCGCCAGATTTTGGCAATAATTCCCAGATTGATTCATGAAGTCGAACGGGATTGCCGTTGCGACCAAAGTAGGTGGCCACAGCAATCGGGGTGGGGGCTTGGGCAACCCGGCACCATGCTTCGGCGGTGACAAAGGGCTGATCGGCGAGACCAACGACCACGGCACGGGCATTTAGGCGTTGGGCCTCACGGATGCCCGTCAGCACAGACCCACTTTGCCCGTCGGCCCACCGGTTGTTGTGGACGACGACAACGTTGCGATGCGCCAGCATGGTGGCAGGAATTTCGGCGGCGCCAGTCACCACGATGACCGTCGCAAAGCCCGCCTCTAGGACCTGTTGTAAAGACGTCTGGAAAATACTTTTGCCATCCGTATTCGGCAAAGTAGCGAGAAGTTTGTGTTCAGATCCCAAAAATCGTGAGCCCGCGCCCGCGGCTAGTAGCACCGCCACCGAGTCGGTCGGCGGGGAGTGTGACTCATGATCTGAGGAAATTTCCACCCTTTTATCTTGCCCGATGACCAGCACTTTTGTCATCACATGACGCAATTCCTGGCCCAAATATGTCGGGGGCGCAACAAATGTGACAGTTGTGTTGCGATATCGTGTCAAAAATTGTTCGGAATGACTGATTGGAGATGAGAAATGATCGATTCACCGAGACACAACCGACGGGTGACGGGTCATTGTCGTCGAGGTCTGGCCGTCGTGGGCGTGGTGACCGCTCTGTTAACGCTCAGCCCAACTCTGGCGCCGATCGCTTCGGCCGAGTCGATGTCGGCGAAATTGCCGGCAGCTGTTGCCATACCTAGATTTGACCCCGTGGCGATGGCCGCCTATCAAGCGCTCAATCAATTGCGACAAGACTCATTTCGATTTAATCGTGGTCAAGAACCAAGTGCCACTTTTGTTCGATTGCGTCGCCAAGTGGCCGAACTGATTGCTGATCGTTTGGTGCTGAATGCCGATGAACTTGAAGCTGCTTGGGCTGACTCAGACATCAACCATCAAACCGCGTTGATCGCCGCGTTAACTCAAGTGGGTGTTCCGTACAAACGCTTCGCCATGAAACCAGGTGTTGGATTTGACTGCTCGGGTTTGACATCTTTTGCTTGGAGCCAAGCAGGTTTCAATATTCCGCGTAATTCGACTCGGCAGATTCGGGCGGCGGATCCGCGCACATTTGACACTGCACAAGCCGGAGATCTTCTGCGCTACCCGGGTCATGTGATGATGTGGCTCGGAGTTGGCCAAGCGGTCATTCATTCGCCACGACCGCGCCAATTCGTCGAAGTAAAGATCTTGAATACTCGTTCGATGAAGCGCAGTGCTTTTGGCGATCCAACTGAGTAAATAACTTAGGCCGAAAACTGATCGGCTGAGGTTGTTGCCGAGTGTGACAAAGCGGTGACGGCGAGATCGGCAGTATCCATCGAAGCAATCACTCCGAATTGAGTAAACGCGCAATAACGCTTTGATTGGGTGGCGCCGTTTCCATCAACGACCGGAATTGCGGTACAGATCGCACTGTTTTCCACGATGACTTCTTGCGAGGCAACTGCCGAACCGACTGCGACTCGTGAGTCTTGCTGCATACGATCAACGCTTGCCTGTTTGAAAATCGTTGACACCAACTGGCGATCTGAGACTCGTGATTCATCAATTCCGGGTGAACAGTCGCTGGTGATTGTTGAACACGTCAACGCCGTGCCATTGGCCAAGTAAATATAGCGCACCTCGGCAATCGTGATGCTCGTCCCAAACGCGGGATCATGAGCAAGTGACACCGCGGTATGAAGATCGCCATACTTAGTGACAACTCCGTAGGTGATGGTGAATGCGGCCATTGGGTCGGATTCAAGAACCTTCACGACGTCGTGAATAGCTGCATCGGAAATGGGCGGAATCGTTTCGGTGGGTACCAGAGTAGGGCGTTGACCCGTAAAGCAGCCGCCGAGAATGAGTGCGCACATTCCTATAACGGTGGCCAATTGGGCGAGACGAAATGACGACACGGTTGAATCCTAGAGTTAAACGTCGTTTGAAACCTGAACAGAAATTGTTTTAGCGAGTCATTGTTCTCGTAGCGTAAAGGATGTGATTGAACTAGATGCCTCCACGGTGCTCCTGCAATGGGCCGTCGGCGGCATGTTGGGGTGCTGGTTTACGACTCGTCACCGCGAAGTGGGTTTGGGCTACGGGTGGCTATTGCGCGGTATCTATGTGTTGATGGCTGGCGCCTCGGTGTACATCGGTTTTGCCTCAACTTCTCCATCGTCCACATCTGAAACGATTCGTAACTTTGCCGCCATCGCAGTGACCGGTGTTATTGCACTCGGCCTCGGTCAGAGTATTGTTCGACGTAAGGCTGGCGTGAGCGGATTTGTCGATGAACATGATCGTCGATCACAGCGCATCGCCGAGATGACCGGGATTGACCGCGAAGGTGCGGAAAAAGAAGTCGGTGAGGGTAAGGAATTTGCGCCGTTACTTGATCTCGCCCCGGTGGCATTCGGTTTGATCGCCCTCATCGCCGCGGGTGTTTCAGATGGTGGTAATGACGCAGTAGCGATTATCAGAACAATTGTCGGAGCAGCATTCTTGGGGTTCGTTTCTGATGCGATGTTGTTAGGGCACTGGTATCTCGTTCAACCGGGGCTACCTCGGCGTCATGTCAACGAGATTGTCAAAGCGTTCTTGTTTATCTGGCCCCTCGAAGTCATCGTTATGTTGATTCCGACGGGAATGTTCAGTGTTTTCACTGGATCAGTTGACGATGGTTGGGGCGGGCAGCTCGGTTGGTTTTGGGTGGCGTGTGCAATCACAACGGGAGTCTTGGCTGTGGTCACCTTGAAGGCCTTGCAAGAACGGGCGTATTCAGCGGTGATGGCCGCAACTGGGTTGATGTATCTCGCGATCTTGACCGCATTCGGAACCGATCTAGTAGCCCGCGCCGTTTTGGCTGGCTAATCAGCTATCACTAGATTGATCAGGGATCAACAACCCACGAGTTGATGGCATAACTCTTGTCGGCGTGAACTTCAACGATTGCAGTAGATACGGCATTGCGAATTCCGTCGGTTGTAGACACCGCGAGACGAACTTTTCGCTGAATCGTTTGGCTGATGACTCCAACTGCGTAAGCAGTGGTTCCTTTGTTCGGTGCGAGCATGAGATCGAGCTGAAGTTTTGTTGCAACGACACCGCCTGTCATACCGAACTCGTACGTGGCTGTCGTGCTCGTGGCGCGAACGCCGGTGCTCGGCATGAAAATGTAGCCATCAACGAGAAAACGATTTGTAAGTGAACTGGTTCCGTTGAGACGAACATCAACCCCCCAAGACGTACTTGGCGCGAGAGTTGAAGAGACATACGTAACGGGTGTCGCATTATTAACGGGAATGATGGAGTGGGTAGCAATTGAGGTCGTCGTTCCGTCTGGAAGTAGAACGGTGTCAGTCGGGACTTCAACAGTTGAATTGCTTTGGCCAAAGTTGACGGTGCGAATTGACACACCTTCGCTGCCACGTGTTGTCGACGTTGAAACTCGACGATTGAAACGTACGGAAGATTCCTGAACCGTCAAACTCGCTCCACTTCCTAGTAGGAGGGTCGCACCTTTGCCAGTGATCTCGTGGCTTTTTGGAGCAGTTGCGGCATAAGCGGCTTGAGCATCGACGGCACATCCGGCGTAACTTCCTTCGCCAAAGACAACTTGGGCGCTGCCCGTAATAACCAAGGGTCGTTCAAAGTAGTAGACGCCCGATGCAAAGTAGTGCACACCACCGTTGAGGGCGAGGGGTGTCGTTCCTACATAGCGGCCAGGAAAATACAACGAACATGTACCGTTCGTCGCCTGTGAACCCGGTCGTACAAAACTGGGAATTTGCGGAAGTTGTGGATAGACCCAACTTGTTCCGGTGGGGTTATCGCCAGCCATCTGCCACCACTGTTGTGCAGTGTTCGTCCATGTGGTTGAACCATCATTGATGAGATTGCTACTGAGCGGGTCAGTGGATGTTCCTGTGTTCACAAGAATGTTGCCAGTCAATGCGGTGGTCGTTGAGCCCGCCCATACCGGGGTTGAAATATTTGCTGTCGTTCCTGCGTTAAGCGTGGTGATGGTGCCGTAACGATTTGCGCCAGTGGAGTAACTCGTGACGGTGGTGCATGAAGAGTTGACGTTGTATCCATTAAGCGACCAATCTGTTGATGTGGCGAAACAAGCCGACGGCCCGAAATCTCGTTGCAAAGCGATCGCCATTCGCGTCCCAGACTTCACGGCCTCAGCCGCGGCATTCTGTTCGTGCAGCGCTGGTCGGGTATCAAGGAGAACGCGGGCGTAGGTCAACAGACCAACTGCGATGATGCTGCCGACTGTCATCAGAATCAGGACCATTAGCAATGCAGAGCCACGATCAAGTTCGGTCTCGCGATCTTTTGCTGATTGATTGAATGTCATGATGGCCGCGACACCATCAAGCAGGAAACCGCTTCGTCGGGACTGAGGGTAATCACCGCACCAGGCGATCCATCTGCTGGCGCACTGAGTCGACTGGTGGGAAGTATGACTCCTGATGAAGAACAATCTGCTCGTACAAATGTGTATCCAGATTTTGGAGTCTCGGTGATTTGCACTGTGCGAGTTGTTGTACCGTCTGGAAATGTGTAATCAAAGGTGGCCGAAGACGACTCTGCGGTGTTGAGGTCACGCACACCGACATCAGTTGTGTACGACCAAGTTCCGGTTGCTTCAGAAAGTATTCCGTTTTGTTCTATTCGTTTCTGAACGGTCACAGTTCCACCACAGACGGCAGCGCTGATCGAACGCAAGACATTTCCTAACTGGGCGAAGGATGCAGAGTTGGCTGGCAAGAAAAAGTCGGCGGCCGCGGCATTGCCGGGATTGGTTGGTCCAGTTCCATTCCAGACAACATTTCCTACGACTGACTTCATACGACCTTGGTTGGTTGTGCTGGCGTCGTTGCCAACGAGAATGCCGACGACTCTTGCGCCAGTGCCACGTCCGTAGTTGGCCGCGGTCACCGCACGTGACAGATCAGTCGTGTTGTACCGAGCGTCACCGTCGTTGGATGTATTGGTTCGATTGCGGTTTGGTTCACCATCAGAAATGAAGACAACTAGTTCGGGTAATTGAGAAAAAGGGGTTCCGGCATTGGTGCGAAACGCTTGCCACAAACCGTCTTCCCAGTTCGTTCCACCGCCCCAGCGGGCGTTAGATAAGTCTTGGTTATCGACCTTGGTCCGCATTGCGGTGAGGTCGTTTGAGGGATTGAGAATGTTGACATATTGGCCAGCGGTGGTTGGAAAATACGAATACGCAGAGACGTCAAAGCCGACAATACGCATGAAAGTTGGCGTCCCCGAAAAAGCGTCAATAAAGCCGAGGGCTGCGTTGACGAGAGATGTTGCTCCACCTTGCCACGGAATTGAAACAGACGTATCGAGGACGACAGTCACTGTTCCGCCACATCGAGTTGGTGGTGCGGCGGGATCAATGATTCCACCCATGTAATCGGTGGGGAGCTGATCTTGTGACGACAAACCTGCGCCGCCAGTCGTGAATTGTTCTCCACTTCCAAAGACCACCTGAATGTCTTCACCGATTGGTCGAAGGACGACTTGATTACGCGAGGTCACGGTGACGGCGTGAGTTGGTGATTGTGTTGGATTCCATGTTGGGGGAGGGGATGCCAATTGGTGAGCCACCCCAACTTGCGTCACAGTTTGGTTTGCTAGTCCCACATTGCGAATCTCGTATCGCCGCAATTGCCATTCATCACCTGATTGCACATAACGATAAGACACCACGAAATTGCTGGAAATACCGCTCGCTGAAATATCGGCACGATTCAACGTCAGCACATTGGTGCCGAGCAAGTCGATCGTCGCTGATGGCTGGAAAAGTGGTTCGGTATTGCGACTTGTTGCCGACGCCAGATCATTAGGTATCCACGCTTGCAAAAATGTAATGTCCTTCGATTCAGAAAGATGATTCTTAATAGGACCTTCAGTGCGGAGAATGACAATCATTGCGGCTGAAAGACTGGTCATGATGATGCCGAGAATGGTGACCGTCATTAGTAATTCAACGAGTGTCATACCACGATCGCGCTGAATCGGTTGAGCGTTGGTTTTATGAAATTGAACGCGGGAACACATTGCTCTTCACCACCTCCAATGACTTTGCGTACCCAGAAGGTGACGTGACTGTGAACTTGATCCGCTGCAATGTTCGAGCTGTTGTTAGTGACGCGGTCTCATTGCATTCGGTTGCTGAAAGTGCGTTTGTTTCCAGCCAGATACCAGACGCAGGCGACGTTGGGTTCCAGAAATACATGCCCGTCAGAGCAACGGTATTTGGGGGCCAATCAACCGTTCCCGCGGCCGCTTGGATAATCGGGAGGTAGCCGCCGTTGCTGTTGTTGGTTGGGCACGGGATGTAGGCGTAGTTCGCTAAACGATCGGCAGCACTGCCGAGTACCGCCTCAACTTTGGCTTGGTCATCAGAAAATTTGGACAGGTGAATGGCTGACCACATCGCTCCAAAGACGCCGGAGAGCACCACACCCATGAGAGCAACGGCGATGACGACTTCAATGAGGCTCGAGCCTCGGTCGCGTCTTTTCATGGTGGTCCTACTTCGGTCAATGGCGTGTACTCAACACGTCACTTATCGGAGTATTGGCAGTGTTGGATCGTCAGGAAACTGTCAAGAAAAGCCTGACTCAGAAATTCTGGGGTTAGAAGATCACACCCGCAGTCCGTAGCGCCGCCGCATCAAGTCCAACTTCGGTGACGATTTCATCGCTGTGCTGGCCAGCAGTGGGGGCGAGGCCTCCAGCTTGAGCGGGGGTTGACGAGAACCTTGCGGCTGGTCGGGGTTCGCGAATTCGCCCGGCAACGGGGTGCTCGCGTTCAAGGAACACCTTGTTATTCATAATTTGTGGTTGATGAGGAAGATCAGCGAGGGCAACTACGGAGGCTGCTGGCACATCGAATGATTGAGCGCGCTGCACAAAATCTTGAGCCGACTGCTGAGCGGAGAGTTCGGTCATGAGTGGCACAAGTTCTGAGGCATTGAGGGTTCGGCCAGCCATGGATGCAAAGCGTTCGTCATCGGCGAGTTCGGGGCGACCATAGGCGTGGCATAGTCCACGGAACTCGCTATCGCTGACTACTGCTATTGCGGCAAACCCATCTTTGAGTCGCGTAATGCCGTAGTTCTGTCCGATTGTTGGAGTGCGATTGGCATCATCATCCAACAAAACCGCGTCCATACCTGAATCTGGCCACATGAACGAGACTGCTGCATCGAGCATGGCGAGAACAATGTGCTGGCCTTCGGCATTGCCCGCAGCGCGTGCGTATAGCGCAGATGAAATTGCCTGCGCCGCGGTCAGCGAGGTGACCTTGTCGCACAGCAAAGTTCGAAAGAGTGAAGGTTCGCCGTTACGCGGATCGGTTTGCACGCTGGCTAATCCAGATGCGGCTTGAATCACATTGTCGTAGACACGATGCCCGCTATCGGGACCATCGGGGCCGTAGCCACTGATGCTCACATAGATGAGCTGTGGGTTGACTTTTTTGAGATCTTCGTAACCGATTCCCAGTCGCTCTACTGCACCTGGTCGAAAGTTTTGAATCACAACGTCGGCGGTTTCGGCGAGTTTTTTCAGAACTGCGACTCCTTGTTCGCTCTTCAAGTCAACAACGAGTGACCGCTTGCCGCGATTGTTGTTGACAAAGATTCCCGTCATGCCACCTTTGGCAGATCCGAGGTAGCGCATGAAGTCGCCAAGACCGGGGGATTCCACTTTGATGACGTCGGCGCCCTGGTCGCCGAGCATCATCGCCGCAAGTGGGCCAGAGATCATGACGGAAAGGTCGAGGACTTTGATTCCGCGAAGTGGACCATGTTGGGCAGTTTGTGCAGTTTTCGTCATACCTGATGTTCGCGCATCAGGTCCGTTGAGCCACACCCCTGCTAGCCACGATTCCGAGTGCTGCGAGGATCGCCGCAATCAAAAAGTTTGTTCCGAGTGCGTGGGAGAGTGGCCAATCGGTGCGATCAGAAACGGCAACGGTGGCACCGCCGATTCCGCCCATGAGGGCAAATCCCAAACTGTCGGCCAAAGTGAGTTGGCCGCCGATTTGACCCTCGTTGCCATTGTCGGCGTAGGCAGTCGCCGCCACCGACGTTGGTACAAAAAGAAGGCCCATGCCAAAGCCACCAAAACACCACGCCAAGAAAGTGGCTAGAAGAGGCCAGTTTGGAGACAGCACCGGAGCGATCGCGAAAATGCCGAACAAGATCAAGGCAAATCCAGTTGCAGCAGAACGCGCCACCGGAATATGGGAGCGACGCGTGGAAAGAGCCGAACCCAGACTCCAAGTCAATGCAGCACCGATAATCACAAACCCTTGGATCGTTGCCGATGCGCCATGAATTCGATCTGCGGCGAGTGGAACAAATGAGTCAATACTCAGGAAAGCGGCAGTGGCCAACATACGACACGCCAAAATTGCGGAAAGTCCGCGTTTGGCACGCCAAATATCGGGCGGCATGAGTTTGTTGAAGTTAGGTATCGCCAAGATCAATCCGAGACCGATGAAAGCAATGGCCAGCAGCACAAATTTTGTTTGCAAACCAGCGATGAAAAAAGCAACTCCGGCCGTGAGGAGAATTGCTTGGGGAAGGCGCGATTTTTGAGTTTGTGCATGAGCCTTTGATTCATCAGTGGAGCGCAATGAACCCATTGCGGACACTGACAAGACCGCGGTCGCTAGAGCGATTGGGGCGATTCCAATAAACACCCACCGCCAACCGAAGGCCCGAGTGACGTAGCCAGCAAGTCCAGGCGCAATCAAACTTGGCAAGACCCATCCAGCCGAGACCCACGCAAAGATTCGTGAACGTTGATCTTCGGGCCAAACTCGTTTGATGATGACAAAGGTGATGGGCGCTATTCCACCGGCACCTACTCCTTGCAAAATTCGCCCAACGAGCACGAGAGTCATAGAGGGGGCGAGTGACGCAACAACTAATCCAAACAAGAAGATCGCGATGCAAACAACAAATGGAGCACGGGGTCCGCTGCGATCTGCTCGCTCGCCGGCCGAAACGAGGCCGACGATACTGGCCAACATGTACGCCGAAAGAGTGGCTCCATATAACGAGTCACCTACTAAATCATCGGCGATTGTCGGCAGTGCAGTGAGGAGTGAAGTTGTTTCAAAGGCAACGAGTGAAGTACTGCTGACGAGACCGATTGCTAATGCCCGACGACGATGTGAAGTTTCAGTGACTGGTGCGCTGAGTTGAGTCACAATGCAACGAGGGGCCACGGACGATTGCGCTCAACATGAAGTGCGATATCAAGAAGTAGTTGTTCGGTGAAGTGCCGTGACACCACTTGCAGCCCGACGGGGAGTCCATCAACGAATCCAGCCGGAATTGAAATTGCGGGATTGCCGTGCAAGTTCGCCGGGAAAGTTAGTCGACCGTTATTTCCTGCTCCCGCGTGGAGTCCACCAAATTTTGCTGGCAGTGGACCTTCGGCATCAAAAGCGATGTCGGGGTTGGATGCGGTGAGAACCAAATCAACACCGGTTGCCTGATTGAAAATTTCGGCCATGCGTTCATTCAATGCGGTGCGACGCGATTCAATGCGGGCGCGCGCCTCAGGTCCGTAACGCTCGACAGTACTTGCTAAACCAAAACCGATTTCTGGTGTGAGTACATCGGCACATGCTGGCCACAAGTCTCCTAGTTGCGCGTGGATTGACAACATTCCGCTGATGCTCCACGCCGCGCCCATACTTGGCAACGATGTATCAATATCAACGCGCTTCCATCCGTGTTCGGCAATGAGTTGATCGGCTTCGGCGCTTAAGACTTCCCACATAGCTGGGGAGACAACTGCTCCGCCCCAATCAGGAACGACGGCAACGCTCAGTCCGCGAAGTGCCTGAGTGAATGATCCGAGTTCGGGTTCCCATTTTCCAACACTGGGCAAGCTGAGCGGATCGCGCGGGTCATGACCAGATGTCACGTCGAACCATCGCGCAGTGTCGCGAACACTGCGCGTCACGCAACCGGTCACGGTGGTCAGATTTCCGAGTTGCACTTTTGGTGCACGAGGAATTCGACCATACGTTGCTTTGAGTCCAACTAGTCCGGTGAAACCTGCCGGAATACGAATGGATCCACCGCCGTCGCCAGCAGTTGCCAACGTGACAATTCCTCCCGCAACTGCAGCGGCACTTCCGCCCGAAGATCCGCCCGGTGTGCGACCGTGTTCCCACGGGTTGTGGGTAGCACCATGCATGACTGTTCGGGTGACATTCACGCCACCAAATTCACTGGCGGTGGTTTGGCCAACTAAAACAACGCCGGCATCTTCAAGTCGTTGAATCATCACCGAAGAGAAATCTGAAACGATGTGTGCGAGAGCGACGCATGCTTCGGTGTCGGGCCAACCTGCGACCTGATCAAGTTCCTTGACTCCAATCGGGATACCTCCGAAGGGCAAGTTGACATCGGCATTTCGCGCCGCGGCGTAGGCGCGATCGCGATCAAGATGACCAAAGGCGTTGAGGTCGCTCGCCTCGATAGCGGCGTACGTCGCATCAAGTTCTTCAACGGGCGAGCGTTCGCCAGCTCGGAAAGCGTCAACGAGCGAGCACGCATCGCCCTGCCATGTGTCGGATGCAGATGTACCTGAGTGAGAAGTCACAGCCATAGGTGCTGACGCTAGTGCCCGCCTAGAGTTTGCAACGATGGATAGCCGACAGTTCTTGGGATTAGAGCCCACTCACAATCCTCATCGATGGGTCTTGCCTGTCGTGCAAGGCATTAGTACTGGTGGTGGCTTCCTTTTTGGCGGCTGTGGCCTCGGGGCGGCAGTTGCCGCGATGGAAGGCACTTCTGGTCGTAAAGCTGTATGGGCCACAGCTCAGTACTTGTCGTATGCCAAACCTGGCGAAGTGATGGACATTGATGTCACGTTGGCGGTGCATGGTCATCAGATCACGCAAGCTCGCGCCGTTTGTCATGTGGGTGATCGAGAGATTTTGACGGTCAATGCCGCGCTTGGCGATCGTGATCTGGAAGAGCATGGCCAATTTGAGAAAATGCCACTCAATATTCCTCAACCACTTGACTGCAAGGAACGTCCTCACGTTCTTGATTGGTCGGGAACGATCAGTGGTCGGATGGACCAGCGGATGGTCAAGGGTCGAGAGGAACTCGAAGAACTTGATGGCACACCTGGTGACGGTCAGGTTTTGTTGTGGTCGCGTATTCCGGAAGTCATCGAAGGAGTCGATGCGGCAACGTTGTCAATTTTGGGTGACTTCGTTCCGATGGGTGTTGGTCAATCTCTAGGTATTCGCGGCGGTGGAAACAGTCTCGACAACACCTTGCGTATCGGAAAATTGGTTCCGACTGAATGGGTGTTGCTTGATATTCGGATTCATATGGTTGAACGTGGATTCGGACACGGATTAGTGCACATGTTTGCTGAAGACGGAACGTTGATGGCCACTGCGAGTCAAAGTTGCATCATTCGCTTCTGGCGCGACATGCCGGGTCCGGGCCCCTCTGGGAAAGCTAAGAAGTAGCCCCTCTGGGCGAGCGACGAAGTCGCCATCAGATATAGCTAAGAAGTAGTCCCTCTGGGCGAGCGACGAAGTCGCCAACAGACATAGCTAATAAGTAGCCCCTTTGGGAAATCAAACAAGTGGTCCCGAGTCTTGAGCGACCTTCGCTGTCGGTAACAATGAAGTGATGACATCTTCGCTTCCTCGTCGCCCAGGTATGACAGTTCCGTTACCGGGTCATTTGCACACCCATCGTGACCGTCTCGTTGAACTGGCCGATATGGGTTACACCGATATTTGGTCAGCCGAATCAGATGGTGCGGATGCTTTCACTCCTTTGGCAATGGCCGCAGCCTGGGAACCTCGTCTTCGTTTAGGAACAGCAATCGTTCCGGCATACACGCGATCACCAGCGTGCTTTGCACAGAGTGTTGCCAGTATGGCTGATGCGGCTCCCGGTCGTTTTGCGATTGGTATCGGTTCGAGTAGCAATGTCATCGTGGAGAAATGGAATGGAATTCCGTTTGTCGAGCCGTACAAGAAAGTGCGCGATGTCGTGCGTTTCTTAAACGATGCCTTATCGGGCGAAAAGGTGGCAAAGTCGTATGACACTTTTGAGGTCAACGGTTTCAAGTTGGGTGTTCGTCCCGAAATGAAGCCAAAAATTTTAGTGGCGGCGCTACGCGAAGGAATGTTGCGATTGGCCGGACGTGAATCTGATGGTGCGATTATCAACTGGCTATCGCCGACTGACGTGCGCCGAGTTGCCGAAGTTGTGAACGATGCAGCGGGTGGTGAAGAACGCGAAATCGTGGCGCGAATATTTGTTTGTCCAAGTGAAAATGCTGAAGTGGTGCGGGCTGCTGGGCGCTTCGCGATTGCTGCGTATCTGAATGTTCCGGTGTATGCCGAATTTCATCGCTGGTTGGGTCGCGGTCCGCAATTACAAGGTATGTGGGACGCGTGGAAGGCCGGTGACCGAAAGGCGGCCTTGGCTGCGATTCCCGATGAGGTTGTCGATGACATCCTGATTCATGGTTCGCCGGCTGAATGTCGGGCCAAAATTCAGTCGTACTTTGATAACGGAGTAACGACGAGTTCGCTGGCAATTCTTGCTCTTGATCCTGAATTGAATTATTGGGAGTCAGTGAAGGCCTTGTCGCCAAGCGCCTATTAAAAGCGTTTTGGGTTACGCCGCTTCATGCTGCTGACTGGCCGAGAGTCGCCGGCGAATTTCGGCGATATGACGAAGTCCGTTGCGACACACTTCGTCGGACAGAATGAATCGCGGATCAATTCCGGTTGGAGTGGTTTCGAGGCCGGCTAATTGAAGTTGAACCGGAGCGTCGGTTGCGGGCTGCGAAGTCTGGTGGTTGATGTCCATGTTGATACTTTGTCCAAAGGGTCAGGCAGAGTTGTTGAGGTGGCTGTGAAAATGCCGTCTCGTCTCTCAGGATGCAGAAGTTTCTGCTGGTGAGGGCTAATTTTTGACGGTGACCCCAGTGACTCAAAAGCCCGACACCCAACAGGGATGGCGTTTGTTGAGGGTGGCGCTCAGCCAACAGCGTGGGGGCTTGGCAATTGGGGTGGTCGTCGGATTGTTTTGGGCTCTCGGCAAGGTCTCGGTGCCACAGCTCACCAAGATGGGTATTGACCGCGGAATTGAAGGAAGCGGCAACCTAGTTTTCTGGTCAGGTCTGGTTGTGGCTGCTGGAGTCATTGCTGGTCTATTCACAGCCATGCGACGTTGGTACGCATTTCGTGAAAGTCGCTGGATTGAGACGCGACTGCGTGAACAAATCTTCAGCCACTTATTGAAGTTGCATGTTGGCTACCACGACAAGATGCAAACCGGTCAATTGATGAGTCGAGCATCATCAGACTTGCAGCAGCTCCAGGCTTTCGTGGTCATGATTCCGATCACGTTGTCGAACTTGGCGATGCTAATCGCTGTCGTCGTACTGTTGATTGCCTCGCAACCGATGTTGGCCATGTTTGCCCTTGCGCCATTGCCCATTGTCAATGTGATGGCGAGTAGGTTTTCTCGACAAATTCATCCTGCGGTTCTGGCAGTGCAGCAAGAGCAAGCGCAGCTCGCAACAGTTGTTGAAGAGTCGGTGTCAGGTGTCCGAGTGATTAAGGGTTTCGGCGCCGAACAAGTTCAAGCACGCAAACTCAAAACCGAAGCCGATGATATTTGGAATGTTTCTTTGGTGGCGGCGAAAATTCGCAGCAAGTTTCTGCCAGCACTTGATTTACTTCCCTCAATTGGTTTGATTGCAGTGCTCGGAATTGGCGGTCATCGGGTGATTAATGGGCAGATGACAGTGGGAGACCTCGTCAAGTTCAATGCCTACATCACCATGTTGATCTGGCCGTTACGAAACTTGGCGATGACCGTTGCGCTTGCTCAGCGAGCCTCAGTAGCACTGGTACGGGTGGACGAAGTGCTGAGTACTCCAAGTTTGGTGATTGATCCACTAAGCCCCACGTCTCTGCCCTCAACAAGTAGTGATCGGCCGGTTGGTGAAGTCATTTTCGACGAGACCGTATTTTCGTATGAAGGTGCAAGCCCAGTTATTAACCATCTCAGTTTCAGCATTCGGCCCGGACAAGCAGTGGCTCTAGTGGGCGCTACCGGATCAGGTAAATCAACGGTGGTGCGATTATTGAATCGTTTTCATGACGTGCAGCAAGGTTCAATTCGACTTGACGGTATTGATGTACGTCAGTTGACTCTGACTGATCTTCGTAGTGCAATCGGAATTGTTTTCGAAGAGACATTTTTGTTTCATGATTCCGTCGCCGACAACATTGCGTTTTCGCGGCCCAATGCGGGTCCAGATGTGATTGAACGTGCTGCTCGGCTTGCCGGGGCTCACGATTTTATAATGGAATTACCCGAGGGTTATCAAACAATCCTTGGTGAGCGCGGGTATTCGCTGTCGGGTGGTCAGCGTCAACGAATCGCTATTGCTCGAGCGATTGTTTCGGATCCTCGGGTATTGGTTCTTGACGATGCAACATCGGCGGTTGATCCATCCAAAGAACATGAGATTCGCGAAGCCATGGCCACCGTGATGAAGGGCCGCACCACAATTGTGATTGCTCACCGTCCAGGAACTATTGCGTTAGCCGACACAGTGATCCTTCTTGATGAGGGTCGGGCAGTTGCTGTTGGTACTCATGAAGGTTTGCTTGCGGACAATGAGCGTTACCGCCAAGTACTAGCCGCATGGGAAGTACAAGAGTCTGATGGCAATGACGATGTTGAGGTGATTCGCTGATGTGGAGTTTGTCTGCTGTCAGTGAAGAAGATCGCCTTGATCGGGTTCAGACGTTGCGGGTGTTGCGTCGGGCCTATTCAATGGCCCGATCACAGCGTCGTCTGATTCTGTCGTCACTGGTCTTTGTATTCATCGGTACCTTGGTTACTCTTGCCGGACCTACGTTGGTTCGGTTCGCGATTGATAACGGCATCAAAGTTAAAGATGGATCTGCACTCAACCAAGTAGTGGTGCTCTATGTCATTGTCACGATCATTGGTTACTTTGCCGGTCGTTTGCAATACATCACTATTAACCGGGCCGGCGAAGGTTTCTTGCGCGAACTCAGAATTACGGTGTTTGACAAATTGCAAAAACAGTCAATGTCGTACTTTGATCGCGAGAAGGCTGGTGTTCTCGTTTCACGTATGACGGCTGATATCGAGTCAATGGCTGAGTTGATTCAGTTCGGCTTGTTGCAATTTGTTTCGGCGTTCTTGCTGTTGTGTCTTGCCACGATTTTGTTGTTTGTGATGTCGTGGCAGTTATCTTTGGTCACGATGTT
Source organism: uncultured Actinomycetes bacterium (assembly GCA_937876415.1). Classification (GTDB taxonomy): domain Bacteria; phylum Actinomycetota; class Acidimicrobiia; order Acidimicrobiales; family Ilumatobacteraceae; genus Casp-actino8. Next base: position 23,166 of record CALEHE010000301.1, on the reverse strand, counting down.
GGTTTTACCAATATTGATTATCGCTTCAATCAGATTTCAGCGAACTTCTAATCATGCCTATCTTGATGTGCGCGAAAAGGTTGGCAATAACCTTTCGACACTGCAAGAAGGAATCACGGGCGTTCGAGTCATTCAGGCCTATGGACAAGAAGAAAATCGGTCTGAGCGTTTTCGTCAGTCAAATCGTGCCTTATTTGACTCACATATGTACAGCGTCAGGATCAGTACTTGGTATTTCGGACTGGTTGAGTTTGCGGGAATTGCGGCAACTGGTGCGATCATTGGTGTTGGCGGCTGGTTAGTTCATCGTGATTCAGTCACGATCGGAACTGTCACCGCGTTTGTTTTGCTTTTGGCCAATCTTTTTGATCCAGTTCAACAATTGAGCCAGTTATACAACACTGTGCAGTCATCAACTGCGGCTTTGCACAAACTGATTGGCATCATCGACGCTGTTCCCGATGTTGACGAGGTTGAACAGCCGACTGAGTTGCCGTCGCGCGGTGCAATTGTCGTTGACAGGGTGACATTTGGATACGCGGGCAGCGATCGTCCAGCTCTCAGTGATATCTCAATTTCGGTTGCTGATGGCGAACGACTGGCTTTAGTGGGACCAACGGGAGCGGGTAAGTCAACTTTGGCCAAATTGATGGCCCGCCTGTATGACCCGAGCGCAGTTGATGGTGTGGCGGGCAGCGTGTCATTTGGGGGAGTGGACTTGCGCTTGTCATCAATGACTGACCTTCGCCGACGAATCATTGTGGTGCCGCAAGAGGGCTTCTGCTTTGGTGGAACAATTCGCGAGAACATTCGAATCGCTCGCCCTGAAGCAACAGATACTGAAGTAGAGCAAGCGCTTGAATCAATCGGTGCATTAGATCGTTTTGTCGAGTTCTCGGAAGGGCTCGAGACCGAAGTTCGTGAGCGGGGTTCACGATTGTCGGCAGGAGAACGCCAACTCATTGCCTTGGCGCGAGCCGCCTTGGTTGATCCCGCAGTTCTAGTGCTCGATGAGGCAACTTCAAATCTTGATCCAGGCACTGAAGCCGTCGTTGAGCACGCTTTAGAAACGCTGATGACTGGACGGACCGTCATTGTCGTGGCTCATCGATTGACAACAGTGCGACGAGCCGACCGCATCGGAGTGATTGACCACGGCTCGTTAGTTGAACTGGGTTCGCACGATGAATTGGTGGCTTTGGGTGGAAGGTATGCGGCTTTGGCCGACGCGTGGCAACGTAGCCAACCAAAGTAGCTGGCCGAAGTAGTTAATTAACTCTTTTGAAAGGCCAAGACAAACTCAAGCAAGCCAGTATCGCCAGTGGTGACGAATCCGTTTGATGGATTGGCGATTCCGTAATCGGCAAAGGTGATGTCAATTGAGCCGAGAACACCGATAATGCCGTTGTCAATAGTCGCGGTGATGTCAAAACTCACTTGATTCGTGACGCCGTGCAAAGTGAGTTCGCCAAAAGCGGTTGCCGTAATTTTCTGCCCATCGGCTGGAATTGTTCCGAGGTTGATGGGAGTAAGTAGTCGAAAGTTCGCTGTGGGAAATGTCGCGGTGTCCATGATGTTGCCAGCAAATTGTGAATCTCGTCTCGAACTATCGCTCGTGATTGAGGCAACGTCGATTTCAAAAACCGTACTGAGCAGTGTTGTGTCTTGAATGGTGAGCGATCCATTGACCTGGTTGGTGCGGCCAACGCCTTCGGTGTCAACCCCTCCAAGAACTTCTTTGACGCGATAGCCAACAGTTGAATCGCTTGTGGCGAGCCATGTTCCGTTAACGCCCGAGTCTGGTTCGGGAGGGACTGTTGACGCATCAAGTTCAGTTGACGGGACATCGGACGTACCACTGACGACGGCTGTTAAGTCATCCTCGTTAAGTTTGCCTTCGGGCGGATTAATGACTTTGGTGTACAACAAGATTCCGCCGTACACGAGACCGACGACAACAACGACTGATATCGCGATGCGGATGAGGATTTTTGCCATACAGCGTGTTTATCAGATTGCTGAACGAAGGGTCAGCGGGCGACGAAGTATTTGGCTTGCGGGTGGTGACAGATGATGGCTGAAGTGGTTTGTTCGGGTTGGTATTGCCAACCAGTTTCTTCGCTGACTTCAATTCCGAGCCGCCCGGCTTCAAGCAGTGTCGCGACGGTCGCGTTGTCTTCGAGATCGGGACACGCTGGGTAGCCCCACGAGTAACGACCACCGCGATATTGCTGACGGAAGAGTCCGCCGATGGACGGACCGTCTTCGCCGACAAAACCCCACTCTTCACGAATGCGCTTATGCCACAACTCGGCGAGTGCTTCAGCCATCTCGACACCAAGGCCGTGAATGATCATGTATTTCTGGTACTCGTTCGCCGCAAAGAGTTTTGCGGCTTCAACGCTGACTGCTTCACCCATGGTGACGATATGGAAAGCGGCGTAGTCGGGGCCTTTGTTGAATGTGCGGTAGAAGTCGGCGATGCACATGAACGGTGCTTCGCTCTGGCGTGGATACGAAAAGCGCGCTAGTTCGGCACTGCGAGTTTCATCGCTCCAAACAACGAGGTCATTCCCATCGGCGTTAACGCAGTAGTAGCCATACACGACTTGCGGAACTAAGAAGCCAGCAGCCTTGGCAGCGGAGAGTTCTTGGCGGAAAGTCGCGCGCAGACGAGATTTGAAATCTTCATCACTTTCGTCTTTCTCGGGTCGATACTGCCATTGATTGCGATACAAGGCAGTCTCGTTGACGTACTGGGTGATGTCGTCCAGGCTGATGCCTTTGACAATCTTCGAGCCCAAGAACGGTGGTTTGAAAACTTGGTTGTCATCAACTACGTCGGGTGAACGCAAAGGAATTTCAACTGCGGGTTTGTCACCAGATCCAGTGCGCTTAGGAAGAACTCGACCCGACGGAATGCGACCAAGATCAGGATCATCGACACCCGACTTTTTCATAGCAACCAATTTGTCGAGGGTGTGCAGTCCCTCAAAGGCATCGCGGCCGTAGAAGACGCGACCGTCATAAACCTCTCGGAGGTCTTTTTCGACGAATGTGCGGGTGAGTGCAGCGCCTCCAAGGATGACTGGCACACCAGACACGCCAGTGTCATTCATCTCAATCAAGTTCTCGCGCATGATGAGAGTGCTCTTCACAAGCAAGCCGCTCATGCCCAAGGCATCGGCATTAACCTCCTTGACCTTCTGAATCATCTCGCTGATCGGAATCTTGATTCCGAGGTTGTGCACTTCGTAGCCATTATTGGTGCAGATAATGTCAACCAGGTTCTTGCCGATGTCGTGAACATCACCCTTGACAGTGGCAAGAACGAGTACACCCTTGGCTGAACTCTCGCCGGTCTTTTCCATATGCGGTTCAAGGTAGGCAACTGCCGTCTTCATGGTTTCGGCAGATTGCAAAACGAAGGGCAACTGCATCTGACCAGAACCGAACAATTCGCCAACGACTTTCATGCCATCGAGTAAAACATCATTCACAATTGCCAGCGGTGCCAGACCCTGGGCCATAGCGGTATCGAGATCGGTTGTTAAACCTTCGCGGTCGCCGTCAATGATGCGCTGCTTCAAGAGTTGTTCAACTGTCCAGTCGGTACGGTCTTCGCGTACCGTTTCAACCACATTGACATCGGCGAAGATTTCTAACAACTTCTTCAGTGGGTCATAGTCTTTGGTGCGTCGGTCATAGATGAGATCGAGGCACACTTGCTTATGTTCTTCGGGCATACGTGCCAGAGGAAGAATTTTTCCGGCGTGCACAATTGCCGAATCAAGTCCCGCCTGAACGCACTCGTGCAAGAAGACACTGTTTAATGCGTGGCGTGATGACGGCTTCAGGCCGAAGCTGACATTAGAAACTCCGAGAGTGGTGAAGCAACCGGGGATTTCGTCTTTGATGCGCTTGATGGCATCAATGGTGTGCTTCGCATCGAGGCGTAAGTCGTCATCGCCAGTTGACAGAGGGAAGGTCAGCGCATCAAAGATCAGGTCGCTGGCGCTTAAGCCATAGCGATCGACAGCGATGCGGTGAATACGGTGAGCGATTTCAAGTTTCCATTCGACATCGCGAGCCTGACCCTTCTCATCGATCAGGAGGCAGATCACTGCGCAGCCGTATTCGCGAGCGAGGCTGAAGACGCGGTCCATGCGGCAACCGACTTCTTCGCCGTCTTCAAGGTTGGCCGAATTCAAAATGGCGCGACCACCAATATGCATGAGGCCAGCCTCAAGTACTTGTGGTTCGGTTGAGTCAAGAACAAGCGGAACACTTGCTTGGGTGGCGAAGCGACTCGCAATTTCATCCATGTCGATAGCACCGTCACGTCCGACGTAGTCAACACACACGTCGAGAACGTGAGCACCTTCACGAATTTGCTCGGTGGCAATCTTTGAACAGTTATCCCATTCGCCAGCGATCATCGCGTCGCGGAAGGCCTTTGAGCCGTTGGTGTTGGTGCGCTCGCCGATAATCAAGAACGACTTGTCTTGGACCATGGGAACCGATGAGTAGATCGATGAAACACTTGGTTCGTCAACTGGCGTGCGCTTGGGTGCGGCCATGCCACTCACTGCATCAACAACAGCTTTGAGGTGAGCCGGAGTGGTGCCGCAGCATCCGCCAACAATTCCGATTCCGAGATCGTTGACATGGTGATGATGGAATTTGGCGAGTTCCGCAGGTGTGAGATCGTAATGAGTGCGACCATCAACAATGCTGGGCAAACCAGCGTTGGGTAAAACGCTGATAGGCATTGAAGCGTTCTGGCTGAGATGGCGCAAATGCTCTTGCATTTCGGCAGGACCAGTTGCGCAGTTGATGCCAAACACGTCAGGCTTCATAGCGCTGATTGCCGTAAGGGCTGCTCCAATTTCAGAACCCACCAACATCCGACCGGTTGTTTCCATGGTGACTTGCACCTGAATCGGGATTTCGCGTCCTTCGGCAACCATTGCTCGACGACATGCGATCATCGCGGCTTTGATCTGCAGCAGATCCATGCACGTTTCAATTAAGAAGAGATCGGCACCACCGACAATGAGTCCGCGAGCTTGTTCAACGTACGCATCTCGAAGTTCAGTAAATCGAATATGTCCGAGGCTCGGCAACTTGGTGCCAGGTCCGATTGAACCCGCGACGTAGCGCGCCTTGCCGCTTGATTCGTAATCGTTGGCGGTCTCGCGTGCGAGACGTGCTGCTTCAACATTGAGTTCGTAGGCCTTATCAGAGATGTTGTATTCGCTGAGCACTGTCGAGAAACTGCCGAAACTCGCGGTTTCAAGTACATCGACGCCCACATCAAGAAAAGCCGAATGCATCTGACGGATGACATCAGGGCGAGTGATGCAGAGATACTCGTTGCAGCCCTCAAGGCTGGCGCCACCGAAGTCATCTGGCCCAAGGTCGAGATCCTGGACGAAGGTGCCAAAAGCACCATCAAAAACGATGACGCGTTCGTTGACTGCAGAAAGAAAGGACTGTCGGGACATTCCTCAATACGCTACCGTTCGAGCACCACGGCCTGAGGGAGCGAGGTCGGGTTGGAGTCGTTGAAAGCGATGTGACAGGTGTTGCGTGGATCTCTCGTCGTTCGTTCACGAGCACTAGGGTGAAGGTGATGACACGTTCAAGTATTTATACCCGTGATGGTGATGACGGGACGACGGGTCTCTTTTACGGCGGTCGTGTTCCTAAAGACAGTGTGTTGCCACGTGCATATGGCACCGTGGACGAGGCTCAATCAATTTTGGGCGTGGTACGGGCCGAGGCCGGCCACGGTTCCGAGGTTGAATCCTTATTGATTCCGATCATGCGTGATTTGTGGGTGTTGATGGCTGAATTGGCGACCTTGCCAGAAAACCGTTCAAAGTTGACTCCGGGTGCTTCGTGTGTTGAAGCCTCAATGGTGACCCGATTAGAGAATCTCATTGACGAACTTGATACCCGCTTTGAGCCGCCGACTGAATTTGTCGTGCCCGGTGGCAACAAGGTTTCAGCGTGGCTGGATGTTGCTCGCACCGTGGTCCGGCGGGCTGAGCGCCATTCAATTGCTGCGGCCCCAGTGCCTTCACATGCAGTTCCGTACCTCAATCGCTTGTCAGATTTGCTGTGGACGATGGCTCGATGGAACGAAGGAGAAAGCCTTCCCGTGCGCGGCGTGTCATGATTGACACATGGCTTTAACTGTCGAAACATCACGTTCCATTCCCCGTACTGCTGACGCCGTCGGATTCGCGGTCGCAACTACTGGCGCCGTACCTCGTCAACTTGGACTCAGTCGAGCCGCTTTGACCGCTCATGGTTTTGATAGCAAGGTCGGCCAGACATTGGTTGTGCCGTCATCAACTGGTCCCACATACATCGCTGTCGGAATTGGCGATTCTCGTAAAGCCGATGCCAATGCTGTTCGCGATGCTGCTGCAGCACTTGCTCGCGCGTGCTCGCGTCGAACCCATGTTGCAACGAACTTGGTCGACAGTGTCGCGCTTGACGCTCGTTCGGCGGCTCAGGCGGCCGTCGAAGGATTCACGTTGGCGACATATCGCTACACCGATCTCAAATCATCAAAGGGTTCTGCACCAAGCACACTGACGGTGACAACTTCGAGTGCACGGGAGCGCAGTACTGAAACTGGAGTTGAACGGGGCCGCACAACCGCCGCAGCAGCAACTTTGGCTCGTGATTTGGCGAATACACCACCGGCGTATTTGACCGCACGAATTTTGGCCGATCGTGCCGTTGAAATTGCCCGAGCCACTGGGCTTGGCGTTGAAGTATTCGACAATGACAAGTTGGAAGTCATGGGTTGCGGTGGACTGATTGGGGTCAATCGTGGATCAACCGAGCCGGCCCGCATGGTGAAGTTGACGTACACGCCGAGTGATCCACAAGGGCATCTGGTCATGGTCGGTAAGGGCGTTACATACGACTCTGGAGGAATCAGTTTGAAGCCGAGCGATGCGTCGCACGGAAACATGAAGATGGATATGTCGGGTGCCGCCGCGGTTCTTTCTGCCATGAGTGCCTTGAAAGCATTGCGTTGTCGCACTGCCGTGACGGGTTACTTGATGTGCACCGATAACCGACCGTCAGGTAGCGCCGTTGCAATGGGCGACGTGTTGACTTTCCGCAACGGTAAAACATCTGAAATTTTGAACACTGATGCTGAGGGTCGATTGATTTTGGCCGATGGATTGTCGTTAGCAACTGAGTTGAAGCCAGATGCCATCGTTGATATCGCAACTCTGACTGGTGCATGTATGGCGGCACTCGGGGCCAAAATCGCCGGAGTACTCGGAACGAACCAGTCGTTTATTGATCAAGTCAAGAGCGCTGCCGATAAAGCTGACGAGCCGGTTTGGCAGTTGCCACTTGAACGCAGTTATCGACGTCTGCTTGATTCAAATGTCGCGGACATGAAAAACATTGGTGGGCCATACGGTGGAGCGATTACGGCGGCATTGTTCTTGGCTGAATTTACCGGTGACGTGCCGTGGGCACACCTTGATATTGCTGGTCCAATGAATGTTGACGGCGATGACGGTTGGTTGAGCCGTGGTGCAACGGGGTTCGGTACTCGACTTCTCATTAACTTGGCTCTCGGATTTAGTAAGCCGAAATCGAATCGTTAGTAATTAGTCGGTAGTAATTAGTCCGTGATCATTCGTCCGCCGGAGTAACCCTCAACAAGTGCGAGTTCAGGATCGGACTCGGCCCATTGCGCGTGGGCGCGCTGTAGATGTTCAGGTAGGCGGGCAAGTTGTTTCATCGCGAGTGGCGGCACGACTGATCGAATGGCCAGGCGGTCTCCGACAGGTTGCGCAAGGCCGAACATCACCAGTCTCTGAACGGCTCGGGCAAATGGGTTGGCTCGACCTGACTCCCATCCGAGCCCGAGACTGGCGGCAGTTGCAGCCAAGTCAATGGCGAAACCGTCAGGGTTGTTGACCACTGTGACGGCGAGGCGGCGAAGTAGCCAAGTTGCGGTAGGTCCGAGAGTGCTGAGCCAAAAGAGTTCGACATAGTCTCCGCACGCATCAAAACCAACGCGTTCAACGATCGGATCGCGCCACGGAATAACCACTAACTCATCTGACACTCGGTCAAGAACTGTGGAGTGTTTGGGGAACTGGCGTTGTGCGCACATGTTGACGTTGACCTTTCAATTTTCTCTTTGATGACGACACAAAGTTGTGAGCGCAGATCGTTCACACACGGTGATGAGTGAGATACTTTGTGCTCGAAAGTAGGGAATCAATGTTGACCGAAGATATCCATTCAACAGAATTTGCTCAGGTGCGGCAGTGGGTTGCCGAGGCGCAACGCATCACAGTTTTGACTGGCGCGGGTATTTCAACGGCTTCTGGTGTTCCGGACTTTCGAGGACCAAACGGTATTTGGACCAAAAATCCGGCGGCCGAAAAATTGTCGAACATCAACGCGTACATCAGCGACGAAAGTATTCGTATCGCCGGCTGGAAAGCAGCAAGTCAGCGACGTTTGCGAACGGTTGAACCAAACGTCGGACATCTTGCACTCGTTGAACTAGAGCGTCGCGGTCAATTGCGTGGTCTGGCCACTCAAAATGTTGATGGACTGCATTTGGTCGCTGGCAACTCGCCCGATCTGGTACATGAAGTTCACGGGACATGGCAGTACACACGTTGTATCGGCTGTGGTGATCGTTTGCCCGTTGAAGACACATTGCAGCGAGTTGACGCAGGTGAAGCTGACCCGAAATGTTTGAAGTGTGGGGGATTGATGAAGCGCGATGTCATTTTGTTTGGCGAAGCGCTCATCCCTGGTGTCATCAGCGCCGCGATTACGGCGGCCGAAGAGGCCGACTTGATTTTGGCGATCGGTACTCAGCTCAACGTCACGCCAGCAGCCAATGTGGTGACACGTGGCAAGGCTGCGGGGGCCAAAGTCGTCATCATGAATAACCAGCCCACCGATCGGGATCGGTACGCCAACGCCTTTTTGATGGGGGACATTACCGAGATGCTTCCCGCCCTCGTGGCAATTCCCGACTAACTAGGTAGGCTTTTGCCATGGCTACCTTCAGGGACTTACTTTCCGCCGCAAAATCGGTTATTACCGAAGTGGATACCGCTACTGCTCAAACGCAAATAACCGCAGGTGGCGTCACTGTTTTGGATGTTCGCGAACCCGACGAATACGCCGAAGGGGCCCTCGTTGGGGCTTTGCACATTCCACGTGGCCACCTCGAGGCTCAAGTTGAGGGCCGCATCCTTGATAAGGGATCACCAGTCATTGTGTATTGCGCCGGCGGAGTGCGCAGTGCCTTTGCTGCCAAGACCCTTGCCGAACTCGGATACACCAATGTTTTGTCCATGGCGGGTGGCTACGGCAAGTGGAAAGACGAAGGTCGCGTTTGGAAAGCGCCCGCGTCACTGACCCCCGAACAAATGAATCGCTACAAGCGCCACCTGTTGCTTCCTGAAGTGGGCGTAGAAGGTCAGTCGAAGTTGCTGGATAGCAAAGTGCTGATGTTGGGTGCCGGTGGACTCGGATCGCCAGCAGCACTGTATCTTGCGGCCGCTGGTGTCGGAACAATCGGCATCGTCGACATGGATGATGTTGATGCCAGCAATTTGCAACGCCAGATTTTGCACAACATCGACCGCATCGGTGACCGCAAAGTTGATTCTGCAAAGAAGACGATCAATCTGCTAAACCCTGATGTCAAGGTGATCACGTACGACACTCGTCTTGCTGCTGAAAATATCATGGAGATTATTGCGGGATACGACGTCATCGTTGACGGTGCTGACAACTTCCCCTCGCGTTACTTGCTGAACGATGCAAGTGTGAAACTCGGCATCCCTGTGGTTCATGGTTCAATCTTCCGCTTCGAAGGAATGGTTTCGGTGTTCCATCCCAAAGAGGGTCCGACGTATCGCGACATGGTGCCCGAACCGCCACCCGCCGAACTCGCTCCCTCGTGTGCTGAGGCTGGAGTTCTTGGTGTTTTGCCCGGAATTATTGGTTCAATTCAGGCGCTTGAGACCATCAAGATTTTGCTCAAGCTTGGTGATGGTTTGATTGGACGAATCTTGGCTGTTGATACAACGGAAATGTCTTTTAGAACATTCAAGTTGCAAGCCGATCCCACCAACCCTGTCACGTGGGCTAACCGCGATCGGATTCAAGTGCTTGACCTTGAGGGTCTGTGCGCCCCAGGTCTATCTCACTGACCTCTTCGTTTCGGTTAAGTGATTATCGAGTGTCTCGCGTTCTTGAATGACGACGCCAACGAGAACGAGCGCCATGCCAAATAGATCAAGTGGCTGCGGCTTTTGATCAAGAGCAATGAATGCGATTACAGTTGCGGTTACCGGTAAGAGCGCGAGCAAAACGCTGAATCGGCGAATAGGAATTCTTCGCAAAACTGATTGGTCGATGCCGTAACCAATGGCGTTAGACATAACGCCGACAAACATGCAAGCGAGAATCAGGTGTGGAGCGCTCCACACCGAACCACTCGTTGACGCACCGACGGGCGTGATGACCAGGGCGCCGATGGCTAGACCTACACCAAGTCCGGAAACGCCACGATTCTGTTGCGCGACGCGTGAACCGACCACGATGTAGGTCGCCCACATTGCTGAAGCCAAGAAGATATATAACAGTCCAAGCGGTTCGCCACGGATTTCAACTCCAGACAAAACTGCAACACCGAGCGCGGCGCACCCTAGTGCTACGGCGTTACGTCGCGATCGAGTTCGTACTGCGGCGACCGCGATCGGACCAATGAATTCAATCGCTACACCTTTACCTAATGGCAATCGATCAATCGCCAAATAGAAGAACGTATTCATGAGCGCGGTCGCAACTCCGAACACAGTCATGGCGATGAAATCTTGGCGGGTCCATTTTTGGCGATGGTGGCGATGAAATAAACGCCGACTTGAAATTGCGATCAACGCGATCGATGCACCGATGACTCGAAACCAAGCAACAGTCGCAGGATTGACTTGATCAAATAAATTGACTGCAATGACGGCGCCGATGTACTGCGCAGTAGCGCTCAACACAAATAACGCTTCGGGTGAAGCGGTGTTGAAAAAGCGTCCGACTGAGTTGTCGGGACTTTGTGGGGCGAGCGACGAGTTCAGTCGAAAAGTTCGGGATCGGTGCGACAAATCTCTTGCCACAACGGCTGGAACTGGAACCAGCCAGCCAATGAATGGCCAGTTTGTTCACGGGTGTATTGCGCGTACTCATGCTTGATCAGCTTGGGAGTTCCGGCGGCCATAGCGAGCAATTGTGCTTGGCATGAGCGGTCCATTGATAAGAACCAGAAAGCGGCTTCTTCAACAGTTGCACCAACAGTAAACAAACCATGGTTTTGGTGAATGGCTGCTTTGCCCGTCGGAAATTTTGAGGCAAGTTCTTTGCCGGCTTCGATATCAAAAACCACTGCTCCACCTTGTTCGGTGATCACGGTGTGATCGTCGTAGAAAATACAGGCGTCTTGGGTGATGGGGTCGAGCGGAATGCCTAATGAACTAAAGGCTTTGCCGTGGACCGAGTGGGCATGAGCGGCAGCAATCACATCGGGTCGAGCCTGGTGAACTGCGGAGTGGATGACGAATGCGGCACGATTCACGGGCATGGTGCCATGAACGACTTCTCCGTGATGGTTGACCAAGAGCAAATCACTGACGCGCATGTGACGAAAGCTCAAGCCAAATGGGTTGACCCAAAAGTGATCAGTGAGTTCGGGGTCGCGGACGGTGATATGTCCCGCGACTCCTTCGCCAAATCCCATGCGACCGAAAATGCGCAAGGCACCAGCAAGGCGTGATTTACGGTAAGCACGTTCTTCGTCAACGGTATTAAACGTGGGCATCGCCAAGAGATCGGCATTGCCGCCAAGGGCCGCTGCTTTCAAATCAGGTGTTGGGCCTGAGGTCGGTTCAGATGTAGTAGTCACGCTAAACAGGCTAGACGCTCTCGATGTCGTGTCCGATCAGCCAGGTACAAGAACTCCGCCAATGACATGAATGGCCGACGTGGGTGGTCCCCAAGTCCCTAGGAACTTATTTGTTGTCACACTTAGCGGACGATTCGTCAGTTATGGCGGCTTGAGATGGCTGAGAGGGTTCGAAACGGCGTACGCTCGTGACCGATGAGTGACGACCTACGCAACGATTCTGGTATTGAGATTAGGCCCCTGTACTCGGCTTCCGATTTGGCAGGCTGGGACCCAGCCGCCAAACTCGGAGCCCCTGGTGAGCAGCCCTACACCCGTGGCGTGTATCCGACGATGTACCGCGGCAAATTGTGGACCATGCGGCAGTACGCCGGCTTTGGTACCCCTGAATCAACGAACGAACGATTCAAGTTCTTGCTCGGAGCAGGCCAGACCGGTTTGTCATGTGCCTTCGACCTTCCGACACAGATGGGTTATGACTCTGACCACCCGCGTGCCGAAGGTGAAGTAGGCAAGGTCGGAGTTGCCATCGACTCAATGGCCGACATGCGCTTGTTGTTGAAAGATCTGCCGCTCGACAAGGTCACCACGTCAATGACGATCAACTCAACAGGCGCGATCTTGTTGTTGATGTACGAATTGGTCGCTGAAGAACAAGGCGTCCCGTCGTCAGCAATTAGCGGCACGATTCAAAATGACTTGCTTAAGGAATACATCGCTCGCGGAACCTACGTGTATCCGCCGCGTCAGAGCATGCGCATCATCACTGACATCTTCGAATACTGCGCCAAGCACGTGCCGAAGTGGAACACCATTTCAATTTCGGGCTATCACATTCGTGAAGCAGGTTCGACCGCAGTTCAAGAAATCGCTTTCACAATTGCCAATGGCATCGCATATGTTGATGCAGCAATCGCGGCAGGTCTTGACGTTGATGATTTTGCACCACGCTTGTCGTTCTTCTGGAACGCCCACAACAACTTCTTTGAAGAAGTCGCTAAATATCGCGCGGCTCGTCGTATCTGGTTCCGCATTATGAACGATCGTTTTCAGGCCAAGAAAGAATCCAGCAAATTATTGCGCTTCCACACCCAAACTGGTGGAAGCACTTTGACTGCTCAGCAACCTGAGAACAACATTGTTCGTGTCGCACTGCAATCAATGGCTGCAGTCATGGGTGGAACCCAGAGCTTGCACACCAACGGTTTTGACGAAGCGCTCAGCTTGCCAACCGAACGCGCTGCTCGCATCGCTCTTCGTACCCAGCAGATCATCGGTTACGAAAGTGGCATTGTTGATACTCCCGACCCATTGGCTGGCAGTTACTTTGTTGAAACTTTGACCGATGAAATTGAACGTTTGGCCCTTGAGTACATCGCTCACATTGATGAACTCGGTGGGGCAGTAGCAGCAATTGAAGCTGGCTACCAGATGGACGAAATCGAAAACGCTGCATATGAATATGCCAAATCCATTGACAATGACGATCGCATCATCGTTGGCGTCAACAAGTTCGCGGTGAATGACGATCCAGAGCCCGAAGTGTTCCCGATCAATCCCGAACTTGAGCGTGGTCAAAAGGCTCGTCTTGGTGAATACAAGGCCGCTCGCGATCAGGTCAAGGTTCAAGCAGCACTTGGGGCATTGGTTGAAGCCGCTCAGGGCACCGACAATGTTTTGTATCCGATGAAAGAAGCATTGCGTGTTGATGCAACTTTGGGTGAGATCAGCGATGCATTGCGTAGCGTGTTCGGCGTCTACCAACCGTAAGCGTTTGACAGAGTCGACTTTCAGTCGTTGATGTAGTTAATTGATGGTTGCGGGCGCTCTGGTGCCTCAACAGTGCTTGTTGCCCAACCTAGGTACATGATGCAGACGACCGCAATGTCAGGTTCAAATCCACAGAATTGCGCAACTGGGTCATTGGCACCCTTTGGACATGATCCCCAATAGGTGGCAAGTCCTCGTGTAGTTGCGGCAAGCATGAGATTTTGCACGGCTGCGGCGGTCGCATCGCGGTTTTCGATAGTGCGTAAGTCGCTATCACCGACTGCACTGCCGATCACTATGACGGCAGGGGTGCGGGCATATTTGGTGCGGGTCTTTTCAGCCTTGGCCGGTTCGTCACCAAAGGCAGCCATTGCTTCAGCAACGGTGTTGCCGAAACGAAGTTGAGCAGGGCCGGTGATTGCTGCGAAACGCCACGGCCAGGTTCGCTTGTGGTTCGGTGCCCACGTCGCAAGTTCGCATAACTCATTGATCAGATCGCGAGGTACTTCGCGGCTTTTGTCCACCAACATGCTCGTACGCCGAGAACGGATGATGTCATCAATGGGGAAGTTGTTGTTCGTCATTCGGATAGTCCTTCACGAATACTTGTAAATGCTGCGGCGAGATGTTTCATTTGCTCAGTCGTGAGTCGATCGATAAACCGATGGCGAACACTCGCCACATGAAGTGGTGCTGCGGCAACCAATTTGCGATGTCCCTGTGGAGTGAGAACCGCAAGTTGGACACGACGATCTTCTGTTGATACTTCGCGTGTCACCGAACCTTCCTTCACGAGCCCGTCGAGTCGGCGAGTCAAACCACTTGGAGTCAAGTTGAGACGTGCCGCTAAGTCGCACATGCGGGTGCGGCGATCGGGGGACTCTGATAGGTACACAAGTACTTGATAGTCGCCAAAGGTCATGTCGCATGATTCGCGCAGGTCAGAATCGAGGCTGTATTGCAAATCGCCAATCGTTTCAATGAACGAAATCCAGGCGGCCATTTCGGTCTTGTTCAACCAGTTCGTTTTTTCGTCGGTACGGGACATGTGGCAAGGCTAACAAAATATTTCTCTCACAATAGTTGCGCTCACAACTAAATGGGATTAGGTTGTCCACATGACAAAAACAACTATCCCTGCAGGCATATGGAATATCGACCCTTCTCACTCGACGGTCGGCTTTGTGGCCCGCCACTTGGTGATCAGCAAAGTACGTGGTTCGTTCCGCGCATTCAGTGGCGCAATCACGATTGGTGAACAGCAGCTTGAATCTTCAGTAACGGCATCCATTGACATGGCATCGGTGGATACATCTGATGAAGGTCGTGATGGACACATCAAGGGTGAAGATTTCTTTGATGTAGCAAAGTTTCCGACGATGACATTTACGAGCACCAAGGTGACTCAAGATGGGGATGATTTTGAAGTCGTTGGCGACTTGACGATCAAAGGTGTGACTCGTTCAGTCGTTCTCGATCTTGAGTTCAACGGAACCTCAAAAGACCCCTGGGGCGGTACTCGCGCCGGATTTAGTGCCGAGACCGAAATCAACCGTAAAGACTTTGGTTTGGAGTGGAATGTCGTGATGGAAACTGGTGGCGTCTTGGTTGGAGAAAAGATCAAGATCGAATTAGACATTCAAGCTGTGCAGGCCTGAGCTTTTTCGACTAGCTATTTTGCAAAATGCTTCGCTAAGCGGTCGAGGGTTGCCACGATTGACGCTCGATTTTTAGTTGGGTACTGCATGACGCGCATCATGAGATGTGATTTTGCAGTATTCCAATCGAATTGTTCGGTTACTTGCGTGCCGCCTTCGACCGCTTCAAGCTTGTAGCGCCAGATATGGCCACCGAAATGGCGCCAAGCGATTTGGTGGGGTTCATCAAATTCAACAACTTCATTGGTGATCTTGTATTTGACGCCAATCTTCATGTCCATACCGAACTTCACACCGAGTGACAAGCGCTCTGGGGAACTGGAGTTGGCGTTTTTTACCGACCCAGAACCGTCAATCAACTGGTGTTGATCGGGGTCGGCCAACAGATTGAAAATCTCTTGAGGAGTGGCTGTGATAAATCGAGATTCTGAAACCACTTTGTTTGGATCTGATGTAGATATAACTTTCTGCTTTCTTGTTATCCGCAACGTGCGAGAAAATCTGTGACTGAATCAGCGCACCGACGACCTGAGAATAATGCACCTTGTGTTGACGCAGTGTCACGATGATCTCCACAGACAAAGACACCGCTGTTGAGATGTTGCTTCTTCTTTGGCATGAAGGGTGGCGATTGGTCGGGCTGACCATGCTCGATGCGGTAGGTACGGAGATGCCGCCAGGAGGCAACTTGTGGGCCGAACATAGTCTGAAGTTGTTGGCGAGCGACATCTTCAATGTCATCACCGATATGCCCCGGCAAGGCCGCGGCAATGAGATGTTGACCTGCTGGCGCGTAACTCGGTGCAATGTTGCTCATAACTGCGATGTTGAGCACTGGACCTTGGCCGGTCCCATCAAGGATGATCAGCTTCTTGTCGGTGGGTGCTGAGTCGCTCGCGAAGTAGACACAACCGACTGAACGCGATTGCACGGGTGCAATGCCGGTCAGTTTTGCTGCCGCTGGACCTTCGACTGCGACGACGACGGCCTTGCTTGAAATGGTGTGCCCCGATTCGGTGATGACCGATTGCGACGTGACGTTTGTGACGCGAGTGTTGAGATGAATTTTCGCAGACGGCGTATGACATGCGAGTTGTTCAGAGATCGCCGACATACCTGCGGCGGGAACAACGGCGTCACCTTGATTGAGCATCCGAAAGACCACATCAAACATGCGACGCGAGGCGGTGAGCTGGGGATCAAGTTGAATTCCGCCCACAAGGGGCGTGAAGAAGCGTTGAATCATCTTTTTTGAAAAGCCACGCCTGTTCAACATCTTGGCGGTCGTCATGTCGGTGCCAGAAAGCAATGATGCACCGTTGCCGCGGGTGACTGATAGGCGCAAGAGGGCGAGTCGAATTTTGTCAATGACTGAACCAATGGGTGCAACGGTAGTTGCAACAAATGATTGCGGACGGCGAAGTGGATCAGAGAAGACTTTTCCTTTGCCGTTTATCCACACCAATGCACCGGGGTCAAATGGTTGAAGATGAAGCGCGGCAATATCAAATTGTTTGGAAAGTTCGGGATACGCGGTGAGCAAAATCTGGAATCCGCGATCAAGTGTGAACCCGTCAACATGGTCCGTTCGCACCCGACCACCTACTCCATCGGAGGCCTCAAGGATGTGCACATCAAAGCCCGCCGCAATCAGATAGCGACTTGCCGATAATCCAGCGAGACCTGCGCCAACGATGACAACGTCACAAGATGTAGGCAGATCAGAACTCATCAATTTTCTTTCGCGCGAATCAACTGGGCTTGTTGAGCAATGAGCGCAATGCGGTTTCAAGATCAGAATGCTGGAAGGTGTATCCCGATTTTTGCAAGACCTCAGGCATCACCTTTTGACCGGTGAAAAGAAGTGCATCAGCGAGTTCTCCTCCGAGCAGCAATTTGGGGCCAAATGAAGGGACGGGCAAGAACGAAGGCCGATGTAAAACTTTGGCCAAGATCTTGCTGAACTCGCCTTGAGTAACTGGCTTTGGTGCAGTGAGGTTGACCGCTCCGGTGACATTCGCCGTGAGCAAATAATCAATGGCAGCGACCTCATCGTCAATCGAAATCCAACTTTGCCATTGTTTGCCAGATCCCATTTTCCCACCGGCTCCCAGTTTGAAAAGGGGGAGAAGTTTGGCGAGGGCGCCGCCTTGTGGGCTGAGCACGATTCCGGTGCGGAGGTGGGCGACGCGAATTCCGGCGCGGGAAGCACTTTCGGTGGCTGACTCCCATTGAGCGCAAACGTCCGCGAGGAATCCACTGCCGATCGCGGACTGCTCGTTGAATTCGGTCGTTACAGACTCACCGTAGATACCAATGGCTGAACCCGACAGTAAAACCTTGGGACCGTCTTGGGTTTCTGACATCGCTTGAGCAAGGAGTTTGGTTCCCTTGACTCGGCTGTCGAGAATTTCTCTTTTGTATTCGTCAGTCCAACGCTTGTCGCCGATTCCGGCACCTGCCATATGAATGACCGCATCAACTCCACTGAGTTGAGCCGAATCAATGGATCCAGTCGCGGGGTTCCAGGCGATCGTGGTGTTTGACGACTGTCCGGTACGCGTGAATTGTAAGACACGGTCTCCTTGCAACTGGAAATGACGCGTCAATGCTGATCCGATCAGACCACTAGCTCCGGTGATGGCAATCGTACGTGTGCTCATGTCTGCAGGTTACGACCAATGTTGGGGCAGTGTCCGATTGGGCAATAGCTATAGCCGATATTTAGAGGTGACAAGGGCAACCTCTCACGATACGCATCAAATTTCGACGTGCGAGCCCACTTCAAAAATCTTGTCATTGGGCAAGTTGAAGAAGCGTCCTGCACTGTCTGCTCCACGGTTGAGTAGCACGAAAAGGTGTTCAAGCCAAGGATTCATACCAGGCACTTTGCCAGCAATGATTGATTCGTGACCAAGAAAGAAGGTGCTGTCCTCAAGATCAAATTCGAGTCCACGCTCATTAACTAATGAGAGAGCTTCGACAACGTTTGGTTCTTCGGTGAATCCGAACCTGAGCAAAATCTGGAAAACGCCAGGTTCAACCTTGGTGACGATTGATCGTTCTGAGATGCTCACGCGAGGTACTTCGGCTGTCTCAACTGCGACGATGAGCGTGCACTTATGGAGCACCTTGTTGTGCTTGAGATTATTCACTAACGCAGGAGGCGCTTTACCAAGATCTTTAAACATGAAAACGGCAGTGCCAGGAACGCGGGCAACCTTGGCGTATTCATCAAGCACTTCGCCGATGGGTCGCTCACCGCGGTGAATACGAGCAGCAACCAATTGACGACCTTTGCGCCATGTCATCATCTGAACAAGAAGTCCGACCGCGATGAGCAATGGGAACCAGCCGCCATGAGGGATCTTGGGAATGTTGGCGCCGAGAAATGCGAGGTCGATGGCGAGCAACGGAACAGTGACTGCGAGTGCTTTTAGCTTCGACCAGTTCCAGCGATTAACGGCCAAAATATAAAACAACATGGTGGTGATGGCCATTGTTGACGTCACTGCGATTCCATAGGCGGCTGCGAGATTTTTAGAAGATTGGAATGTGAGCACGAGGCCAATACACCCGATCATCAGCATCCAATTGACGAGCGGTACATAAACCTGTCCGCGATGATCAGACGAGGTGTGGCGGATTTTGACGCGGGGCAAGTAGTCAAGTTGCACGGCTTGAACGGTGAGCGAAAATGCTCCCGAGATCAGTGCCTGAGAGGCGATAACGGTGGCCATTGTTGCCAGAATTACTAAGGGCACGACAGCCCATTCGGGAGCGAGTTTGAAAAAGGGCCGTTCAACTGCTTCGGGGTCACCAAGGATGAGCGCAGCCTGTCCGAAGTAATTGAGGAGCAATGCGGGCAATACGAAGCAATACCACGAGACCTGTATGGGCCGACGACCAAAGTGACCCATGTCGGCGTACAGCGCCTCACCGCCAGTGACGACGAGAAAAATTGAACCCAAAGTTAAGAATGCGGTCATTGGTGAGGCCGCAAAAAAGTCGTAAGCGTAAACGGGGTTCATTGCTTTGAGCACGCTTGGTCGTTGAACAACCTGATTCAGACCAAGGATGGCCAAAGTGGCGAACCAGACGACCATGATCGGGCCGAAAACGCGACCGATGCCTCCGGTGCCGCGTTTTTGGAACAAGAACAGAACTGCCAAGATTCCGACCGCGATCGGAATAATGAAACTGTCCAAGGCAGTTGTTGCTTCCTGAACGCCTTCAACGGCGCTCAGAACCGAAATAGCCGGGGTGATCAAGCCGTCTCCGTATAAGAGGGCTGTTCCGAATATTCCAAGCGCGACTGCGAATGAAATCTTTCGGCTGCCTGCACCCCTGGGCATAATCATGGCGGTGAGCGCCAAAATGCCACCTTCACCGTGGTTGTCGGCGCGCATCATGATCGCCAAATACTTGATCGAGATGATGATGATCAGAGCCCAAAAAGCGATGGAAACCACACCGAGGGCATTGACCTCATTGGTGGGGTCGAGGTGCTGGTGTTCAAAGGCCTCGCGAAACGCGTACAGCGGCGATGTTCCGATGTCCCCGTAAACAATGCCAAGAGCACCGAGGGCTAACGCACCCATCCCAACGTTGCGACCGTGACCCGAATCGGTAGCGCCCTCATGGGCATTGTCGGCAGGATCAGGATGAACGTTGTCGGTCGTTGACACTCAGACGACTCTAACCAGCGTCTGTGTGGGCTGAAACTATTGGCATTGGTTCATTTTCGTAATGATTGGCTTCCCGATGGCTCGTTTTATTGACGGTTCACGGCGATCCTGGGAAGGGTTCCTGAGTTTGGCTCATTACTCGTTAGATTCTGAAGCGCATGAAGACGCGCAATTTGATCATTTTGTCTATTTGTTGTGGCTTGATAATTTTGCTGGCTGGTGGGCTCAAACTTTTCCAAGTTGCGACCGATCGCGCCGAAGTGCCAGTCAATGAACTCGGAACCTCGGCCACGATTGGTGATATGACCGCAACTGTCATTGCCATGAACGAGAGTGATCAAGGCATCTCGGTCGCGATTGAAATGAGTGGTGTTGCTGGTGAGCTGGTCATCGATGGATGGCGTCTGTTGGGAGATGGCAAGGTGTTTGAGCCATCAGCAGCGGTTTATGACGGTGCGTGTGATGCCATGACTGAAGTTCCTGACGCCAAAGCCTCAGTGCAGTGTTTCTTGCGGTTCTCGTCGGTGGCAGCGGTCCAAGCGGTGGCGTATACCCGTGCCGGTGAACAGCGCCAATGGGCGCCGTAATTGTTATTTTCGTGACTCTTTACATGACAGGGGTCATCTACTCATCGGTAACCAGCCTGCGACCACTACTGTTAAGTCCTGCACAGCGCAACCCGCGCCCGTCTCTCGGAGGTGGCCTAGATGGCCGAGCAATTTGACCTCGTGGTGATTGGTGGTGGACCCGGTGGATACGGGTCGGCCCTCTACGCCGCGTCGGCAGGAATGAATGTCGCTTTAGTTGAACGAGATGCTCTTGGCGGCACCTGTTTGAACCGTGGATGTATTCCAGCCAAAGCCTTTCTGGAAACGGCATCAGTTTTCCGTCATGTGGCTCACGCTGCTGATTTTGGCATTGAAGCAAGTGCGCCAGCAATCAACTTTGCGACCACTCAAGCCCGTAAAGCCAAGATTGTTGATGGTCTCGTCAAGGGCATCGGGGGGTTGTGTAAGTCGCGCAAAGTCACCGTATTTAACGGAACTGGTTCGCTGGGCGCCAATCGCACCGTGAATATGACGATGGCCGACGGTTCAACGGCAACTGCGCAGGGCGCCAGCGTGATCTTGGCAGCCGGTTCGGTTCCGCGCACGATTCCTGGTTTTGATCGTGGTGGTCCGATCATGACGAGTGATGAAGTGTTGATGCTTGATTATGTGCCTGCTCGCGTCGCTGTCATTGGTGGTGGCGCGATCGGATGTGAATTTGCCTCGACGTTTGCTGATCTTGGTGCAGCCGTCACGATTTTGGAAGGCCTCCCCAAGATTCTTCCCGGTCTCGATACCGATGTTGCCAATGTTGTGGTGAAGTCGTTCAAGAAAAAGAACATTGACATTCGTACAGGTGTCGCAGTAAAGAGTCATGCCCCAACCGCATCGGGTGGAACGGTCGTGACATTTGGTGAAGGCGAACAACTCGAAGTTGATGCCGTCATTGTTTCGGTTGGTCGTCGCCCCTTTGCTGACTTGCTTGGTTTGCAAGGAACTGCGGTGAAGGTGAGTGACCGTGGCTATATCGAGGTTGATCCGTGGTGTCTGACATCAGAGCCTGGTGTCTACGCAATTGGTGACCTCATCAATACTCCGCAACTCGCGCACGTTGCTTACGCCGAGGCGATCTTGGCAGTGAAGCACATGTTGGGCGAAAGTCCGATTCCGATTGCATACGACCGTGTCCCGTGGGCAATTTATTGTCACCCCGAAGTGGCATGGGCAGGTCCTGGCGAAGATGCATGCAAGGCCGCTGGTCTTGATGTTGTCGTTGCCAAGCATCAATTCCGAGCGAATAGTCGGGCCATGATTTTGGGTGAAATTGACGGTCTCGTGAAGATCGTTGCCAAGCGCAACGCTGACGGAACTGCTGGACAGATTCTTGGAGTGCACATGGTTGGACCGTGGGTGACCGAGCAGTTGTCTGGTGGCTACTTGGCCGTGAACTGGGAAGCAACAGTGGCAGAAGTGGCCGAATTCATTCAGCCCCACCCGAGTTTGTCTGAACTCTTCGGTGAGACTGTGCTGTCACTCACTGGCCGTAGTTTGAACGCTTAAGTCAAAAGAATTAGTCGAGAGTGATAGTTGAAAGAGGAATGTCATGGCAGAAGTAACCCTTCCGCAACTTGGAGAAACTGTTACCGAAGGAACTATCACGCGCTGGTTCAAGAAAGTCGGTGACACCGTTGCTGCTGATGAGCCCTTGTTTGAAGTTTCAACCGACAAAGTGGACACCGAAGTTCCTTCGCCTGTGGCTGGAGTCTTGACTGAAATTCGCGTGCCTGAAGGCGAGACCGTCCCCGTTGGTGCAGTTATCGGAGTGGTCGGTGATGCGGGTGCAGTCGTTGCTGCGCCTCCTGCCGCTTCTCCGGCGCCAGTCGTCGAAGTTGCGCCAGTACCTGTGGTTGCTGCTCCTACTCCAGCTCCTGCGCCCGTCGTTGCGGCTCCGGTATCTGCCACCGCTCCGGCTGCGGGTAATGACAATCGTTTGCTGTCGCCTGTTGTGCGGCGCTTGGTGACCGAACACAATCTCAACGTTGACTCCATTGCCGGAACTGGCCCCGGAGGTCGCATCACCCGTGAAGACGTTCTTGATCACATTGACAAGATCGCTGCCGGTTCGGCCCCGGCTGCTGCACCTGCAGCGCGGCCCGCTGCAGTAAGCCCCGCACCGGTTGCGTCTGCGCCAGTTGCACCTACACGGGTTACTTCGGCACCAGTGGTACGCGCTGGCGAACGTGACGACGTTGTTCCGTTATCAAAGATTCGTCAACTGACCGGTGCTCATATGACGATGTCATTGAGCGTCAGCCCTCATGCATTTAGCGTTGTCGAAGTTGACTACGCCAATGTTGATAACACGCGAGCCAAGACGAAAGACGAATTCAAATCAGCGGAAGGTTTCAGCCTGACGTATCTTCCGTTTATCTCTCGCGCGGTTGTTGATGCATTGGTCGACTTCCCACACATGAACGCGAGCATTTCTGGAACCGATCTCATCGTTCATCGTTACGTTGATCTTG
>CALEHE010000300.1 GCA_937876415.1 uncultured Actinomycetes bacterium | reverse complement strand
CGGGTCGTATCAAGGTTGAAGGCGATGTCACCAAGATGTTGATGATGCCATCGGTCATGCCGACGACCGACCTATCCGAGCAAGTTGCTGCTGAAATTCGCAGCATTACGAGCAAGAGTTAGACAAAAACCCCTACGGATACACTTTGCACATGGGGATGCAAAAGGTAGTTGACGTCCATGCGCATATTTTGCTTCCAGGAGTCATGGGGACTTGCGGTGCAGCTGGCCCCGAAATGGGCTTTCGTGAAAATGGCACCGAATTCTTTCGTGCTGGTGATTACGTCTTAGAAAATGTTCGATTTAACAACAGTCCGTTTTCGGTTCCAGCACAAAGAGTTGAGAAAATGTCGGCATTGGGCATTGATGTGCAGTTGGTCTCCCCAAATCCAATTACGTACTTTTACCATCAACCCAAAAAATCTGCGATTGAGTTCAACAAAAAACAAAACGACGAAATAGCTGAAACATGTTCCGCATATAGCGAGTTGGTTGGTGCCGCTTCTCTTCCATTGCAAGATCCTCAAGCATCATGCGAAGAACT
Source organism: uncultured Actinomycetes bacterium (assembly GCA_937876415.1). Classification (GTDB taxonomy): domain Bacteria; phylum Actinomycetota; class Acidimicrobiia; order Acidimicrobiales; family Ilumatobacteraceae; genus Casp-actino8. The sequence goes on along the minus strand of CALEHE010000300.1, from coordinate 16,229 downwards.
CAACCGTGCTGTTCAAAAACTTGGATTGGTCTGTTCATACATTGGCACTGACGTCAATGGTCTTGCGCTCTCAGATCCACAATTCGAAGAATTATGGTCTGAACACGAACGCCTTGGCGTGCCAGTGGTGATCCACCCAGGCCCACGAGGTTCATACCAAACACCTGATGCTTTTTTCGACAAATGGGAACTCGATGTTATTTATGGTTTTGCCATAGATGAGGGTCTAGCGGTTTCGCACTTGTTGTTTGCTGGAGTTCTTGATCGACATCCAAACCTGCATGTACATGTTGCGCACGGTGGTGGTTTTGCTCCGTATCAGAAAGGTCGCCTCATGGCAGCTCTTGAAAAGCGACCGTTTGGAAAAGATCTACTCAATAGACCGTTTGCAGATCAATGGGCACAATTGAGTTTTGATACCGCAGTTCATCGCTCTGACGCTTTGCAGTTTCTCGTGGACACCGAGGGAGTTGACCGGGTTTTGCTTGGATCCAACTTTGCCGGCTGGGATGCGGAGGACGGATACCGCCAGATGATTGAAGGACTGAATCTTCCAGTAGGTGGAGCCGAAGCGATTCTCGGCGGTAACGCTCAGCGAATCTTTAGGATCTAACTTTTTATGCCGCTTCACAATCTCGATCTGTATCACATTGCATGGGTCGTGCCTCATTTGTCCGATGCCATTGAGTCATTTGGCTCAGTAGGTCTGCGCTGGGCTTCGCCAGTTGTTCGCACAGTTACTATGCAGACTCCAACTACAGAGCCGACCGAGATTTCTATTTCAGTCACGTATTCAATTGATGACCCAATGCATGTTGAACTCATCGAACACTGCCCTGGCTCCCCGTGGCAGATGGAGGCTCACGGCACTCCTCACCATTTTGGTTGGTGGTCAGACAACCTGCGGTCCGATATCGCCATGCTCGTAAGCGAGGGGCACCAACTCCAAGCTTGGATGGTTGGAGATGACGGCCAACCATCTCGTTTCGCTTATTTGCTCACTACGCAAGGAGTACGCGTTGAGCTTGTGGATAGGAAGGCTGAACCCCAACTTCGGGCTTGGTGGTCGGGCAAAGCGTATATATAGACCATGTATCTAGACCAGATTCACAACTACCCCTACATACATAAACACTTATATATAGGTAGCATTTCTTGAAATAGGAAATAGGAGAAACCTTTGAAAACGGTCCTCATTGCCGGCGGAAACGTCATAGATGGAACAGGCTCTGCCCCACAGACAAATACTGATGTTCTGATCAAAGGCGACCGCATCATTGGAGTTGGCAAAAACCTTTCTATTGATCCTGCCGACAGCGCATCTTGCGAGAAAATTGACGCAACAGGCCTGACAGTAATGCCTGGCCTCATTGATGCTCACGTCCACGTAACACTTGGCGAGCCACGCACCAATGACGAACTCTTTATGCACCGTGATGCGCCAACGTCGGCAATCCTCGCTGCTTATAACGTGAGAAAAATCCTCAAAGCCGGCGTGACTTCAATGCTCGATGTCGATGGCATTTTCAATATTGGGCCAGCACTTCGCGACTCCATCAATGCCGGCATTGTCGAAGGACCAACAATGCGCTCTGGAAGTTACGCATTGATGACTGCTGTGGGTGGCACTGCCGGGAAACTCATTCCCGACTCTGGAACAGCTGGCTATGCAGAAGTTGTTCGTAATAAAGAAGAAATGGTTCTGGCTGTGCGCCGCCAAGTCAAAGAAGGCGCCGACATCATCAAGATTCACGTAACGGGCTCCATCCCTACGCGTTCTGGAGAAATTCAGGTTTGGACACGAGACGAACTGAAGGTTGTTTGCGATACCGCCCATGATCTTGGTGTGCGCGTGACAGCTCATTGTCGTGGTGACAAAGCAACTCTTGATGCAGTGATGGCTGGTGTCGACATTATTTGGCATGCTTCGTTTTTGGGTGATGCTGCACTTGAAGCAATCATTGACAAGAAAGTTCCTGTCGGACCAGTGTTTACTTTTCTCGCCAATTTGTCCGAATACGGCCACAAGGCTGGTGCAACGTCAACTGCAAAATCAATTTTTGCAGGCGAACTTGAACACACTGGCGCGAAACTTCGTGAGGCCTATGACGCTGGCGTCAAACTTCTCTCAGGTTCGGAGAGCGGTTTTTCAATGACGCCTTACGGACATTGGCATGCACGCGAGATGGAAGTCTTTGTCCAACACCTTGGTCTCACTCCCCTCCAAGCAATTACCTGTGCAACAAAAGACAACGCGGTCGCACTTGATGAAGATGGCGAGACAGGCTGCATTTCGAGCGGCTACCGAGCGGACGTATTGATTCTTGATGGTGATCCGTCAAAGAACGTTTCTCTTCTTGGCGACAAATCCAAATTTCGCTATTTGTATTGCCGGGGCAAACAAGTGGATCTCAGCCCAATGCCACCGCGCTCGTTGTTCAGGGGTGAACAGACTTCAAGTTGGTCCGATGTTGCACTCACTCGCGAGATTGCACTTTCGTAATCACTTGCGAAGTACGTCTCCCAATTTTGCGCGCCACTCACCCAAGTCGAGATAGTCAAGAAATGACACGATCAATCCGTCTGTTGGGTCAACAGTAATTACCCCATGACATTCGACCGAATATTCTTTGCCACGAATCCAAAAACGATCTACTCGTTCTAGGTGTATTCGTACACCGTCAATCGCCATCGACAGTACGTCCCACTTCACTCGTTCACTTGCATTCAAAATCGGCGCAAACAACTGTTCAATTTCTGCCCGACCTGAGTATGGAGCGTGCGGCACATTTTGATACGTTGCATTCGTTGCAAAACATGCGGCCACTGCAAATGCGTCGCGTGATTCAACGGCATCAAGAAATGCCCGAATGACCGTTTTTGGCTCTATCGTTTTGCTCAAGGACTTTACGGTAATGGGGGAAATGCGATGAAAAACGCAATCGTCACGGGTGCTGCTCGCGGAATAGGACGTGTTATCGCAAACCGCCTCGCCGATGATGGCTGGCGGGTTGGTCTTGCCGATATCAGTATCGCCACAATCGAAAGCGAAGAACCACTTCGGCCCAACTGCGCAGCCCTAGAGGCAGATGTTTCTGATCCAGCATCCATTGCTGCAGCGTTGTCAGCATTCGGAGCTACACCAGACCTGCTCGTGAATAACGCCGGAATTGTTCGTTTCGGTCCACTCCTCACTCTTGCTCAAGCAGACTTCGAGGCCGTTGTAAACGTCAATCTTGTTGGCACATTCAGTGCATCACGACAAGTTGCCGCACTCATGATTGCCGATGGAAAACCGGGCAACATCATCAGCATTTCTTCCATGAACGGAATTGTTCCAGGTCCGAACAGTGGTGCATACACGGCGACAAAAGCAGCGATCGCATTGCTCACCAAGCAAATGGCCGTCGAATGGGGCCCACAAGGAATCCGCGTCAATGCCATCGCTCCAGGTCTTATCGACGCAGGTATGAGTAATGCAGTCCATGCCGATTTGGAAATTCGCAAGGAGCGTGAAGCACGAATTCCGCTTCGTCGCTTAGGAACAGCAGAAGATATTGCAAACCTTGTTGCATTTCTTGCATCAGACCAGTCTTCTTACATCACGGGTGAAAATATTCTCGTTGACGGCGGAATTGCAATGAGCATTCTTTCTACACTCCCTCGACCAAAGAGCGTCGACTCAGTCGGTCCGTCGAAGTAGCCATGAAAGATCTCTCAACACTGTCAGTCGTGATTACGGGTGGCGGATCAGGAATTGGTGAGGCTGCAGCGCGACATCTTACAAGCGGTGGCGCAAAGGTGACGATATGCGGACGACGTGCCGACCGTGTCGAAGCAGTAGCAAAAGAAATTGGTGCAAACTGTGCATGGGTCAAGGCTGACGTTACGAAGGATGCAGATCGCAAGTTGCTGATCGAGACCGCAGTAAAACACGGTGGTGGCATAGATGCACTTGTGTCCAACGCCGGAAACATGGAACGTAAACCAGTTGAAGAATGGACGGAAGAACGTCTACAACAAATCTTTAACGACAATGTGGTGGCTGGAATGATGCTGACACAAGAGGCACTACCCCATCTTGTTAAGTCAGAGGGTGCAATTATCTTTATGGGTTCTGTCTACACCGTTCGCGCCTACCCTGGCGCTGCCCCCTATGCAGCGACGAAGGGAGCTTTGGAAGCGCTCGTGAAGGTGCTGGCAACCGAACTTGGTCCGCGCAAGATCAGAGTGAATGCTGTTCGACCTGGCGCAGTGCCTACAGAAATCAATGTTCGAGCCGGAATCTTCACGGAAGATGCAGCAATGCAGCGTTTGCAATCAATGGCCAATCATCATGCGGTCGGTCGCATCGGTACTTCCCTTGAAATAGCTGAAGGTATCGAATATCTCATTCGTGCCGAGTGGGTTACGGGCACAGTGCTTGCCGTTGATGGCGGTATGGGACTAGGCGTAATATCGTGAACGTGCTTACCTTGACTACGTTTGATGATGCCAAAGAGATTTACCGTCATAAAGATTTCAAGCAGGCTCTCTACGATGCCGGCGAAGTTGTAATGGATGGCGTGCTTGTCAATTTGCACGGCGATGAGCATCGTGCACGGCGTCGACTAGAGAATCGTCTGTTTCGCCGAGAGACTTTGGTGCATTACGAGCGCGATCTCTTTCCTCAAGTGATTCAAGAGACACTTGCACCGCACGTTGCATCCGGCCGAGCAGAACTAGTTGAACTCTCCCATCAACTCATGATGAATCTTGCTGCACTCAACGCAGGTGTCGATCGACCTCTCAAGACAAAAGAAGAAACAGACAACCTGTATGCCTTCATGATGAAATTTATTGAAGGTGCCACGCTTGCACACACCACTCGCGACCCAAAAGAAGTCACGAGCGAAGTGGAAGCTGCAAAAAGCGAATTCAACATTCAGTTTCTTGTACCTTCAATCAAGCGCCGTCAGCAACTCATTGCTGCCGCGGCAACTGATGAGACAGTCGAACTGCCTAAGGACATCCTCACCGAACTGCTTAAAAACGAAGACTCACTTCACCTGCCAGACGAAATAATTCTCAAGGAAATTGCATTCTTCCTCCTTGCTGGAGCACACACATCGGCAACTGCCTTTGTGCGCACGCTTGACAACCTGTTTAATTGGCTCGATAAACATCCAGAAGATCAAGTACTCGTGAAGACTGATCGATCATTCGTGCAGCGTGCAATGTTTGAAACGATTCGTCTGAATCCATCGAGCCCGACTGCCATGCGCAGAGCAACAACGGACATCACTCTCAAATCAGGAACTACTGTTCCGAAGGACTCACTCGTCACTATCGACCTCATGTCCGTCAACAGAAGCGTTGATATTTTTGGTCCAACGGCAACTGAGTTCAATCCACATCGTGTTATCGAAACACCAAATGTCGCACCGTGGGGTCTTTCGTTTGGTCATGGAATGCATGCCTGCATTGGTCAAGAATTGGCCGCCGGACTTTCAGAACGATCCGAAGAAACATCAGATTTTGAATATGGGCTTGCCACAGTTGCAGTACAGGCAATGTTCGATCGAAATGTTGCTCCGAACTCCGATCTTCCAGCAAAAATGGACACCACTACAAAGCGTCCCTATTGGGGTTCGTATCACGTGATTTTTGCTAGCTAGCGGCCATGTCGCCACAGCAAATTACGGTTTCCCAGTGGGAGCAAGCTCGAGGAGCACTTCGTAACCGTCATCTACGTCAGGGACTGTACGACGAAGGTGCGGCATTGATGTCGGGAGTAATTGTCAATTTGCACGACGCCGAGCACACGTCACGACGACGTTTAGAAAACAGACTTTTTAGACGAGACACGTTTGCGTACTGGGAGCAAAGTCTCATCCCCCAAAACATTGTCGAGAGTATTTCTGCTCATTTATCAACAGACAGTATTGATTTATTGCAACTCGCGCGCCTCACCATGATGCGAATCTCGGCTGGCATTGCAGGAATCGATTTAGGAACTGACCCAAAGCGCTTTACATTGCTCGCTGAGATTATGGGCAAACTCGCTCGCGCATCGAGCGTTAATCATTTCATCGGCGACAAACAAGCCGTCATTGATGACGGCAATCAGTCGCTCGCAACCTTCGAAACCGAATTCTTTGCACCAGCAAAGACGCGGAGAATGCTTATGCTCGAGCAGGTTGCAGCGAAACAACTTGATGCAATGGATCTTCCGAAAGATGTACTAACAACGCTCTTGTCGAATCAGGACAATCTTTCACTCCCAGAAGACACAGTTCTGCGCGAAATTGCATACTTTCCATGGGTTGGTTCGCATTCAACATCTGGCGCTTTTGTCAACTTGATGGACCATATTTTTCATTGGTTAGATGCACACCCCAGTGATCGTGAGCGGCTGGTTAATGACATTTCTCTCATCCAAAGATTTGGTTTTGAATCACTTCGGTTGCATCCCGCAAGCCCTGAATCGGTTCGTATTGCCATGAGCGATACTCGGATCGAACCTGATCTTGAAATTCCCGAGGGAAGTCGTGTTGTAATCGATATGCAAACAGCAAATCGTGATCTCACCGTTTTTGGAAGTGATGCTTGTGAGTTCAACCCATTTCGCACAATCCCATCCGATATCGCTCCATGGGGGCTCAGTTTTGGTTCAGGCTTTCACGCTTGTATCGGCCAAGAACTCGTGAGTGGCCTCGAGCAAACGTCGACCGATACCGAAGTTCCACTCACGGGTGCGCTTGCAACAATGGCCCAAATCGTTCTTCAAAAGGGCGCAGTCCCCGATCCCTCTCGACCTGCACGACGCGATGTGCAATCGCTTCGTCAAAACTGGATCGAATACCCCGTTGTTTTTCAGTCATAGCACTCGCTACGAATGGTCTATAACTTCACCATTCTCTGAAAATATTGCGATTGCCTCACCTGGGCAATTTCGCGCCAACTTTAACAGGGACTGCAATTCATAATCAGTCATCTCTGCAATAGGTTCTGCAAGTTCTTGATCGTCAAACCGAAAAACTCGTGGGCCATCGCTTACGCATTTGCCAGAACTAATGCAGAGATCTTTTTGTACTTCGATTCGGTAAGCCATAGACAAATATTACTGTCAGGCAGTGATGCTGCGAATGTGATCGTCGCTTGAACTGGCCGCCCAGTGAGCAGCCCTGCGCAACAACAATTGGTGCGAAGGGTGAGTGAGTGATCGTTGGTCATGGCCGAGCGCGCTGTACACAGAGCGTGATCCATCGTGGTTGTGCAACCACATGCTTGCCTGATTTCCGTCTTGGCCCAACGACTCTGTCAACACAACTGCTCCACTGGCGCGAGCGACATTCATGTATCGCTCATCATGCACTATGAAGGATTTAATTCCGTCCACTATGGGGTGCTCAGCAACAACCGAGATCTCAACGTCTCCTGGTTGAGGGTGGTGAGACACTCCCCAACTCCACGAACCACCAGCCCAATCGGACCAAGTTGGTGCATCATCAAATGAAATGATCGCAGTATGCAGTGCAAGCAAACCAGCACCATTGTTTTTTTGGCGAAGAAGTGCATCGCTCCAATCACCAGATGTTGTGCGTGACCATTGCGTCCGTTGCTCTGGCGAGTAGCGAGAATCTTTCATCTGAAACCAGCAGGCGTAACCCACAATAAGGTCGTATTTATTTTGTTGCATGAGCAATGATGATTGATCAACGTCCCAAGCAATCTCGCAGTCAATGTTCACTTCACGTAAATTCTCAACCAAAAATGGAACAGACGATGCAAAATCATGAGCCCATCCACCAGTGATAATCAGACTCGATTTGTTCTGCATGTCGCCACCTATAATGAGCAAACGTTAGGAGAATGATTGTATGGACCTTCACCACGAATTTATAGTCAATGTCCCGATTGACAAAGCTTGGGCAATTCTTACCGACATCGAACTTATTGCTCCTTGTCTTCCAGGCGCCCAACTCACTGCTGCACAAGGTGAGACATACTTTGGAAATGTCAAAGTAAAAGTCGGACCAATTCTTGCCAAATTTGAAGGACAAGCATCTTTTATCGAACGCGACGATGTCCAACACCGCGCTGTACTCAAAGGCGAGGGGCGCGACGGATCTGGAAAAGGGAATGCCTCCGCACTCATCACGGCCTCATTGATTGCAGTGAACGAAAACTCATCACAATGCTCCGTCGACACCGACCTCACGATTTCGGGCAAAATTGGCCAATTCGGCAGAGGTGCCTTGGCCGATGTGAGCGACAAAATTCTGGCTCAGTTTGTAGATAATCTCAACTCGAAAATCTTGGGCTCCTAAAGCACATTTTCCAACTTTCGATCGACCTAGGGCTTAGATAGGATCTCGTAATCGGTTTATCCGATTCTCAAACCTAGGGGGAAACATGAAAAAGACACATTCATTGAAGGTGCGTAGTTTGTTCGCTTTCTCAGTTGCTGGTTTGCTTTCACTGACCGCATGTGGAGGAAGTTCTGCAGATGATGCAGCGTCCGACACAACTGCGGCAGCGGCAGCGGCAGCGGCAGCATCCGAAACATCAGCATCTGATATCGCAGCAGCACGCGTCACCAAGTACTTGCAGACGATCACAGACATCAGTCTTGGCGATGCACCTACATCAGTACCAGAAGCAAAAACCGTTTACTACATTGCATGCAGTGTGGCGGTTTGCGCCGAGATCCAAATTGGTGTTGAAGCAGCAGCCGAGGCTCTTGGTTGGACATTCAAATCAACATCACACCAAGACACACCTGAAACAGTTGCAGCAGCATTTGATGCCGCAATCGCAGCAAAGCCAGACGTAGTCATGTCGAGTGGTAACCCACGTGAGTGGTTTGCAGATCAACTCACAACTCTGCAAGGCATGAACATTCCATTGATTTCATGGTCGTTGCCAGAAGGCTACGAACCAGGCGATGGAATTTCTGCCAACATTTTGTCGGCAGACGACTACTACTTCTACGGCGTGTTGATGGCCGACTACTCGGTAGCCAATAGCGCGAACAAGAACATTCGCTTCATTGGTTTGCCAGTATTCCCAGTGTTGTCACTCGTACAACAGGGCTTCAATGACGAGATCGCATTAATCTGCCCAGACTGCAAAGTCGAGACGCAGGAAATTGCAATCTCTGATATTGGTGTCAACTTGCCAGGTCAGATTATTTCTGCACTGCAAGCTGATCCAAGCCTTGACTTCATTGCCTACGCATTCGGTGGCATGATGTACGGCGTTCCAGATGCACTTGATGCAGCTGGTCTCATCGATCAAGCTAAAGCCGTTTCTCAGGCTGGTGGACCAATGAACTTCGACTTCATTAAGAGCGGTCGTCACCAACTTGGTGAAGTTGCTCTTGCTTCCGAGTTGCTCGGATGGCGTGCAGTTGACATGGCCGTGAGCTTGCTCTCAGGTGGCACAATCTCGAAGGCACCAGCCTCAGAGATGCTTACCGGACACGCAGACATTGGTCTCAACGGTTTGCCACTGCAGATTCTGCAGGCGGACACAATCGAAGATGCAACCAAACTGTGGCCAGGAGTTGTCGGTTTCCAAGACAAGTTCCTCGCACGTTGGGGCAAGAAGTAACCGTTAATTAGTCAATGTGGGGTGGCTATCAATCCAAATTGGGCTGACAGCCACCCCATTGACATTTATTAACGCCTTTTTCAGATGAATGCGACTACGCCTACCCTCAATATTCGTTCAATTTCGAAGACCTACCCGGGTCAGGTAGCGCTAAACGAAGCACATCTTCAGATTTTTCCCGGCGAGGTTCATGCACTCATCGGTCAAAACGGATCAGGTAAATCAACACTGATAAAACTCATTGCCGGGTACATCAAGGCAGACCACGGCGCCGAAGTCGAATTTAGTAACGAACGAGTTGACCTGTGGCGACTCTCTCCACATTTGCGAACACAAATCCGAATTGTTCACCAAGATCTTGGTCTTGTCCCAACACTTTCCGCAATTGAAAACCTTGGTCTAGGCCGCGGATACGAAACCGGCATTGGTGGACGTATCAAATGGCGCGCAGAGGCGCGCCGCTGTCAAGAGTTGCTATTGCGCTTTGGACTTGCGCCAGATGTACGTAGTCCCCTTGCCGCACTTACTTCTGGCGAACGAGCTGCTGTTGCAATTGTGCGCGCGCTCCAAGATTGGAACTTTGATAAACCAGGATTACTTATTCTTGATGAACCGACAGCCGCACTTAACCGCGGTGAAGTTGATGCACTATTCAGCGAAGTGCGGCGAGTGGCCAGCCTTGGTGTTGGAGTTGTCTTCGTCAGCCACATGCTCGAAGAAGTACTCGACCTTGCCGACAAGGTAACGGTTCTCCGTGACGGCAACGTTGTTGCATCGGGCGAAAATGTTAAGTCGCTAAACGTCAGCGACCTTGTTCAACTGATGGTCGGACGTGAATTGTCGTTGGAACGCAATCGAATAGATACAGAGCATGGTCGCGTTGTACTAGAAGCAGAAAATCTCTTTGGCATCACGCTTCGCGGAGTCTCCCTCAAAGCGCATGCTGGCGAAATTGTTGGTGTTGCAGGCCTGATCGGTTCTGGTCGAGAGGAAGTTGCCAATTGTTTGTTTGGCGTCACTCCACGATTCATGGGCAAGGTTCTTGTCAACAAAAAGAAAGTCTTCGCTCACCCACACCAGTCGATCAAAGCACGTATGGCGTTAGTTCCCGCAGACCGCAAACGAATCGGTCTCATTCTTGAAGAACGACTGGAAGACCACATTCCACTTCCACGACTTTCTACATTGCGCAAAGGCATCACCCTTGATTACAAGCGACTGAAGTCGGATGTTGCTACGTGGATCAATGACATGAATATCGAGCCACCAATCCCTCGGCGCAAGATGTCTAAGTTTTCGGGCGGAAATCAGCAAAAGGCAGTGCTTGCAAGATGGCTGCGCACCGACCCACAGGTGCTCATTTTGGACGAACCTACTCAGGGTGTTGACATTGGCTCAAAATCGGCCGTCTATGAGCGAGTTGAGAGCTTTGCTCAAGCTGGTGGCACCGTTGTCGTGGCCTCCTCGGACACAGACGAATTAATCCGCCTCTGTGACCGAGTGCTCATCATGCGAGGTGGATCCGTTGCCTGCGAACTCTTTGGAGACGAAATAACTGCTTCGCGCATTGTGACTGAGACTCTTGGTGCCACTTCAAATAGAGTTGACGCACGCGTTACTCCGCGCAAGGTTTCCATAGAAGTGATTCGTGAAGCGCAGCCACAAGCAGCATGGGGGAATTTGTGAAAGTTAATGAAAAGACGGGAGAAGTAAAGGCCCGCCTCGTGCTGAAGAAAAATAAAATTACTCGTCGTTGGCGTGTGAAATACGAGCGCACCGACAAACGAGACAAAATTGATAGTCGGTTTGATACTCGTCGTTCACCTTTTAAACTCAAGAAGCTTCACCCTCGAAACATCGGCGTTATTTATCTCTATGGAGTTGCCTGGGTGTTGTTTTCTCTCTGGATTCCATCCACTTGGCTTACATGGCTCACCCACCGTTCGGTAATCAATCAACAATCCATCCTCATTGTTGTTGCTCTTGGTCTGCTTGTGCCTCTCTCCGCTGGAGTATTTGATCTTTCAATCGCGTCGACCGTGTCTGCTTCAGCAGTGACCGTTTCATGGCTACTTGTTGACCGGCATTGGTCAATCATCGCCGCGATTGTTGCATCTCTCATACTTGGAATCATTGTTGGCGTTATTAATGCAACATTGATTGTGAGAGTCAAGATCGACTCATTCATTGCAACTCTCGGTATGAGCTCAGTCCTCACCGCATTTTCGGTTTGGCGATCTGGAAACCGATCAATTCTTGGCTTGCCAGACGGCTATCTCGCAATCACTGATGAGTTTGTGTTTGGGATCACGCGCACGGTTCTCATTGCGCTTCTTCTCGCATTTGCTTTATGGTTCATGTTCGAGCACACCGCAATCGGTCGTTACTTCTTTGCCACCGGCGGCGGACGAGATGCAGCCAGGCTTGCAGGTGTACACACCGATAGATATATTTCTGCCGCCATGATTACTTCGGCTTTGTTTAGCGCAACTGCCGGAATTCTTCTCGCTTCTCAGTTCGGATCAGTGCAGGCACAATCTGGCGCTCCCTACTTGCTTCCTTCGTTTGCTGCAGCATTCCTTGGTGCAACCCAATTCAAACGACGTTTTAACGTGCTTGGCACTTTGCTTGCTGTTTTGGTTCTCCAAAGTGGTGTCAAAGGACTCCAACTCGCTGGTGTCAGTGCGGTTTGGGTTGAAAACTTATTCTTCGGCTGTGCACTGATCATTTCGGTTGGTCTTTCAACATTCCAAAAACGTGTTCATGGTGGCCAACGCCGCTGGTGGCGACGCGAGGAAAGCGGTCCCGAATATCTGCTTGGCAGAATCCTTGGATGGGGCTCACGCAAGCCATCAAAAGATGGTGCCAATACCGAACAGTGGTGGCATGACCCTTCCGATTCAGAAGGACATCACATCAAGCCATGATCACAAATTGTTTCCGAGCTAAAGGAGTACCTAAATGAGCCTCGTTGGTGCACGAGTTCTTCGCAAAGAAGACCCAAGTTTGCTCACCGGTCACGGTCGTTTCGTTGATGACTTCGCACCTATCAATACCGCTTTTGCGCAGTTCGTTATGTCCGACCAAGCACACGCCAAAATCCTTTCAATTGATATTTCTGAAACACTGAAAATGCCTGGTGTCCTCGGTGTTTGGACTGCAGCCGATTTCACATCGTTTCCTAATCTCCCTGGTGGTTTGCCGGATCTTGAACGACCATTGCTCGCCCATGATCGAGTGCGTTGGGCTGGCGAGCCAGTTGCGATCGTTGTTGCAGAGAATCGATACCAAGCAGCAGATGCGATTCCAACAGTTGTTGTCAATTATGAAACTCTTGACGCAGTTACGAATGTCGATGAAGCAACCGCTCCAGGAGCCCCTCTGCTTTTCGAGTCAGAGAACTCAAATGTTCTCACCAAGGTGCCGATGCTTGACGATCTAGAAAAGCATTTCTCAAAATCTCATGGTCGTGCTCACTTGCGCATTGTTAATCAGCGGTGCGCAGTTGTGCCCATCGAAACTGTTGGCTGTCTCGCGGATTGGACACAAGAAGGACTTACGCTCTGGGCCACGACTCAAGCTCCGCACCACTTGCGCAACAAACTTGCTTCATGGCTTGACGTTTCACAAAACCTTTGTCGCGTAGTGGCTCCAGACGTCGGTGGTGGTTTCGGTGCAAAAATTGTTTGGTATCCAGAATTCTTCGTTGCACCATTGCTTTCCAAATGGCTTCGCAGGCCAGTGAAGTTTGTGCAAACTCGCTCAGAGGCAATGGTCCAAATGACTCACGGCCGCGATCAAGTGCACGAGATTGAAGTTGGTTTCGAAAAGAACGGCAAGATCAATGCATTGCGCATGGTGATCAGCCAGAACTTAGGAGCATTTGGTGACCCAACAGGTCTGGGTCTCGCTGTACTCACTGGCTGGATGGCCGCTGGGTGCTACAAAATCCCTCATGTCTCAACAAGTTTCCGCACCGTTGTTACCAACACCACACCTGTCGCCGCATACCGAGGTGCGGGTCGTCCAGAAGCAACTTTTTCGATCGAGCGAATCATCGACCTTGTTGCACTCCGCACCGGCATCGACCCAGTAAAAGTTCGCCAACTCAATTTCATTCAACCAAAAGAGTTTCCTTACGAAACCCACAACGAGGCAGTCGTATATGACTCTGGCGACTTCCCTCAGGCTCTGGATGAATGCTTACGTCTTCTCGACTATGACGCGATAAAGGCCGAACAGGCGCGCAACCTTCACGACAAAACGAAGCCACTCATCGGCATCGGTTTTTCTTGCTGGTTGGAAATTGCTGGATTCGGTCCAAACGGCTCGCTTGAAGGATTCGGACACCTTGCGTCATGGGAATCCGCACAAATTCGAATTGCACCCGACGGCTCAGCGACCGTCTTCATTGGTTCATCACCACACGGACAGGGTCACGAGACATTCGTTGCTCAAATTGCATCTGACGAACTCGGAATTCCATTTGAGCGCATCAGTGTGATCCATGGTGATACAGCAACTGTTATTCAAGGCATTGGAACAATGGGAAGCCGTGGTGTTCCCACAGTTGGTTCGGCTGTGAAAGTTTCATCTGAACGGCTCATGGTTCGTGCAAAGAAAATTGCTGCCCACTTACTCGAAGCATCAGAGAGTGACATTGAAGTGAAGGACAACGCATTCAATGTTCGTGGAACTCCTGGCAAAAAAGTCAGCTGGTCCGATGTAGCGACAACGAGCTTTCAACCACTTCGCCTCCCACCAGAATTACAGGCGGGCACACTTGAGGAAAGACTGTTTCATGAGAGCCCAAACTTTTCATACCCATCTGGTGCATATGCGTGCGTCGTTGAGGTAGATCGTCGCACTGGAAAGACCAAGATCCGCAACATGATCGTGGTCGATGACTGCGGGACTGTAATTAACCCTTTGCTGGCCGAAGGACAAGTGCACGGTGGCGTTGCACAAGGCATTGCCCAAGCACTGTTTGAGCAAGTCAGTTACGACCCTTCCTCAGGGCAGCCAATTACCGCAAACCTGATTGACTATCTCATTCCTTCAGCTCCAGACATGCCTAACTACACCGCAGGAAGAATCACCACATTGTGTCCAAACAACCCACTCGGCGCAAAGGGCATCGGCGAATCTGGTGCTGTTGGAAGCCCACCAGCTGTCGTCAACGCAATAGTTAATGCTCTGTCATCTTTTGGCGTTGAGCACATCGATATGCCTGTAACTCCAGAAAAGGTTTGGCATGCAATGAACGGGAGAAAAAACTCATGACAACTGTTCGAATCACAATCAACGGCACTGCTCAGAAGCACGACGTAGAAGATCGCACCTTGCTTATTCACTACATCCGAGAGAATTCCCGCCTCACGGGTGCACATATCGGTTGTGACACTTCAAACTGTGGTGCATGCACAGTCCTCCTCAACGGTGAAGCCGTCAAGAGCTGCACGGTACTTGCGGTGCAAGCAGATGGCGAAGAAGTAACAACAGTTGAAGGCATCTCTGGAAATTTCAATGGTCTCAGCGCCGTACAAGAGGGTTTCAGACAAGAGCATGGTTTGCAATGTGGTTACTGCACCCCAGGCATGGTTATGGCCTGCACTGCCCTGCTCAAAGAAAATCCAAAACCGTCAGAGCATGAGATTCGCCATGCACTTGAAGGAAACATCTGTCGTTGTACGGGCTACGAAATGATTGTCAACTCGGTTCGTTGGGCATCAGAGCACGGAGACGCACAATGATTCCTGCACCATTTACCCATGTTCGTGTTACTTCAGCAAAAGAAGCAAGCGAAGCGCTCAATCATTACGGTGACGAAGCAAAATTACTTGCTGGTGGCCACTCACTTATTCCTCTCATGAAATTACGACTTGCAACACCAAGCGTCCTTATCGACATCATGAGAATTCCAGATTTGAAAGGTATTCGTCGCGATGGCGGCAACATCATCATTGGTGCACTCACTCATCACGTAGACATTGAGCGGTCGCCAATTGTTCAGCAATACGCCCCACTGATCGCTGCTGCAGCCGCATTCGTTGGCGACCCACAAGTCCGCAATCGAGGCACCATCGGTGGCTCAGTTGCCCACGGAGATTCGGCATCGGACTTGTCCGGCGCCCTGCTTGCAGCCGACGCAACGTTCGTCGTCAGTGGCCCTTCTGGCATGCGTCATATTCCAGCCTCTGAGTTCTTCCTCGGATTCTGGACAACTGCACTTGAGCCCACCGATGTGATGACAGAAATTCACATTCCAGAGGCTTTCCAAAGTCCTTGGAGCTACCAGAAATTTACTATTCGATCCCAAGACTGGGCAGTTGTTTCTGTTGCCCTCTCGGGATCCAGGATTGTGCTGGGGGCTATGGGCGAGATTCCGTTGCGAGCTGACGCGACCGAACAGGCTTTGCTCAATGGAGCAAGTGACGAAGAAGCATCAAAACTTGCCGCCGAGAACACCAATCCATCGTCAGATCTTCGCGCTTCAGCCGACTATCGTCGGCATCTTGCTCAAGTTCTCGTTCTCGACGCGCTGAGCGAATCTTCTTCTCGGATTTAGCGCTCTACTGAGCGCACCAAACTTGCAGTAATAATTGCCAAAGCTGTGGATACAACTCCTACAA
>CALEHE010000299.1 GCA_937876415.1 uncultured Actinomycetes bacterium | reverse complement strand
TCTCACACTTCTCAATTTCTTTTACTTTGCAGCGGCAGCGCTGCTTGTGCTGTACACCACAGATATTTTGAACAGTGGAAAAATAGCATTTACTGCACTTTCCGTTGGAGCAGCAGCGGGCACCGTCGCCAGTCGTTTCATAGTCACTCGGCTTTCCATCACAATGAATGCCACTCAGACGATTCTGCTTTCGCTTTGGGTATGGGCCATCTCTTCGATTGGAATTGCGTTCACCTCAAATCGCTACATCGCCATCGCCAGTTTTGTTCTGCTGGGTGTCGGTAACGGACTCTGGATGATCATCAACACCACTATGCGCCAGCAAATAACTCCAGACCGCATGCTTGGCCGAATGAACGCTGCATTTCGAACCATATCCTGGGGCGTGGTTCCATTCGGTGCCGCATTCGGTGGGCTAACCGCTCGCTACCTTGGGTTGCGCGGGCCATTCATCATCTTCGCCCTTGTGATGATTGCTTGTGCCGTCTTTGGCAAGTCGCTTCTCAAGCCACTCACTGCTCACGAAAACAATTAAGCAGTCAGCTAGTCACTCGCCTGTTTGGCCATCAACAACTTCACGCATCAAATCCGCATGACCGTTATGTCGAGCATATTCCTCAATCATGTGCACCAAGATCCAACGAAGACTGGGCGATTCTCCGTTTGGCCATGTCCGCAATGCCAACCCATCGAGCCCGCCCACCGAAAGGAACTTCTCAATCTGCTGATTCGACAGCATTACCGATGATTCCCAGTTGTTTCGCAGGATGTCGGGGGAATCTTCACAAGCCGATGCAAATTCCCAATCGGGTTGTTGCTCCCAGTCAATTGAGAGCCAAGGCTCCAAGCGCTCGTTGTCGCCCAACCATCGCCAAAACCATTCATTCTCTACGAAGGTCATATGTTTGAGAAGCCCACCAAGAGTCATTGTGGATACGCCGACACTGACGTTCAACCCATCTGAGCCAAGCCCCGCACATTTCCATTTCAATGTTGCGCGCTGAAAGTTGAGAAATCCAAGCAAGGTTTCAACTTCGCTTACCGCAGGCTCTGGCTCCGGACGACCTACATCGTCAAAATTGACCACGCCAAAATCTACATCGCGAGCACTAATCTAAGAAAATGTCCGAGTATTTACTGCCCGCATCTGAAGGTGCACTCGCCTATGCCGAATTATATGAGCGTGTATCAAGTCTGATTATTTCCACACCCGAATCAATCGCGTCCGTAGGGGTTCCACATTGCCCAAAGTGGACAGTCAAATGTGTGCTCTCCCACATGATCGGCGTGCCCGAAGACGTGCTGACGGGGCAAATGGAGGGCGTAACAACGGAGGCCTGGACACAGCGTCAAGTTGATCGACACTCGGAACACA
>CALEHE010000298.1 GCA_937876415.1 uncultured Actinomycetes bacterium | reverse complement strand
TGGCGAGAGCCTTAGCCATGCTGATGTCACGAACTGCGGTCGCAGCACCAGTACTCGCACTCCATGCCGCGCGATAGGTGGGTGCTTTAGCAAACTCAACTTTGAGCAATGCATCAGACATCAAGTGTTTGACAGCCTGGAACGAACCAATGGGCTTGCCGAACTGTTCGCGTTGACGGGCGTATTCGGCGGCGACTTCGATCATGCGCTCTGATGCGCCGATCAAATACGCCGCACTTGCGAGTGCCATCACATCTGATGCGAGCAGGCCGAAAACTTCAGCAGACGCACTTGTTTCAGTTCCACCAGAAATTGTGAACAGTTGGCGTCCACCGTCAATGCCGTGTGCATCACTAGACGAGAACCCGGTGATCACAGCATCATTTCGCAAAACAAGATTGGCGACTTGGGCATGAGCAACGTATGGACTGTTGTCAACCCACAATGTTGCAATCTGCGAACCATCAACGAGCGAAGGTCCCCAAGAAGTATTGGCAAGTGCCGGGGCGGCGACGGCCATATGTTCAAGAACCGGACCAGGCACACCGGCGCGACCTAATTCTTGAAACAACAAAATTGCGTCAAGCAATGTTCCACCCATGCCGCCCGCAGATTCGGGAACCAACATCGAGAGAACACCCATGTCGGTCAGGCGACTCCATAGTTGAGGAATGTGTCCGGTGTGATTCTCCCAAGCTTCACGCACATGTGCTGGGGTGCATTCGTTTGCCAATAGATCACGAAGTCCACTTGCAAAGAGACGCTGATCTTCGGTGAATGAAAATTTCATAACGTCACATTCCCTTCGGCAACTGCAACACGCGGTCGGCGATGATGTTGCGTTGAATTTCGTTAGTGCCGGCGTAGATCGGACCACTCAACGAGAACAAGAATCCATCGACCCAACGTTCGAAAGGGCCTTCCATGCGTTCGGCTTCGGGTCCAAGAATTTGCAGAGCGATTTCGTGGATGCGTACATCCATTTCGCTCCAGAAGATTTTGTTCAAGCTGGCCTCTGCACCAATGGGACGCCCTTCGAGCATTCCGGTCACTGTCTGGTATGTGTGCAGTCGATATCCCTCGGCCTGCATCCAGACATCAGTGACCGCATCAGATAGGGCGGTGTCGGTTGGATCGGCATACGTGCGCCACAAATGAATGAGTCGGTTGACGGCTTCGCTGAATCGTGCAGGACTTCGCAAACTCACGCCACGTTCAAAGCCAGCAGTGGCCATTGCGACGTTCCAACCTTTGTTTTCTTCACCCAAAGTGTTGGCCACAGGTACTCGAACATCGTCGAAGAAGATTTCGGCGAACCCAGTGTCGCCATCAAGTTGAGCGATGGGGCGAACAGTGATGCCCGGCAAATCAAGCGGACACAAAATGAATGTCAAACCACGATGGCGGTCAGCGGTCGGGTCGGTGCGGAAGATTCCGAAACACCAGTCGGCCCACACTGCGCGGCTGGCCCAAATCTTTTGACCGTTCAAAATCCAGTCATCACCGTCACGTGTTGCTTTGCTGCGAATTCCCGCCAAGTCACTACCGGCATTGGGCTCGCTCCACGCTTGGCCCCACACAATTTCAGATGAAGCCATTGATGGCAAGAACTTGGCTTTTTGTTCTTCGGTGCCAACTTCCATGATGGTTGGACCAAGTAAGAAGATGCCGTTCTGATTCACACGGCCAGGTGCACCAGCTCGGTAATACTCTTCTTCGAAAATCAACCACTTGATGTAGTCGGCATTACGTCCGCCGTACTCAACTGGCCACGAGACTGCTGACCAGCCGCCCTCGTACAACTTCTTTTCCCACACCCGATGTTGTGCGAATCCCTCTTCGGTATCGAAGCTCGGGAGTGGGGAAGCGGGCACATTGGCCTCAAGCCATGCACGCGCTTCGGCGCGAAATGCTGATTCTTCACTAGTTTCATTGAGATCCATACGGTGACGAACCTTAGTCGGATTAACCCGAAAATCTGACGCTGTGTCAGAAATCGTTGGTGAGGCATATTTCCTGAACTTATGCCCAACTATCCTGACCTCGTGGGGGATCGCAATCAGGGCGGAATTGAGTATGTCGCGGGACTCGATGGTCTGCGCGCACTCGCCGTCATCACTGTGATGGCGTTTCACCTTGGATGGTCATTCGTGCCCGGCGGAGCTTTTGGAGTTTCGCTGTTTTTCACCTTGTCGGGTTATTTGATTACCCAGGTGATGTTGGCTGATCATGCCCGAGCCGGGAAAGTTGACCTCAAGCGTTTCTGGTCGCGTCGATTACGTCGACTTGCCCCAGGGTCGATCGTTTGTTTGATCGCGATCGCAATAGTTGCTGTCTGTGGTCTGTTGGACGGAGCGCGCCTTCGGGGCGATTTGTTTGCGGCGCTCGGATATTCGGCCAATTGGCGTTTCGCTACTGCTGGCACAACGTACGCACAATTGTTTGAGTCGGCACCATCACCGGTTTTGCACTTCTGGTCTTTAGCCATTGAAGAACAGTTTTATCTCGTCTTTCCGCTGCTGATGATCGTTCTGCTGCGTTGGCGCAAAATGCTCGCCCCTGTTCTTGTTGTGTTAGCCGCAGCAAGTGTCGCAGCAATGGTGTTGACTCAATCGCGGAACTTGGCGTACTACGGAACGCATACGCGTGCAGCTGAATTATTGATTGGTGCTTTGCTGGCGTTGGCAATTCCGGTCAGTCGTCAATTGGCTGGAGTATGGGCCAAGATCATTGCATTGACGGGGATTATTGCATTAGGTGCCTACGTCTATATCGCGACTCACGCACATACTTCAGACAATTGGTTGTACCGAGGCGGCCTGAGCGCGTTTTCATTGATCTCGTGTCTACTCATTGTTTCGGTTTTGGTTCCTGGTCCGATACGAAAGTTGATGTCGTCTCGGCCAATGGTCGCAGTTGGGAAGATCACCTACTCGTTGTATCTCTTTCATTGGCCGGTCTTTGTTGTTCTCAATCAAGACCGAATGGGATTTGATGGCTTTGCACTTTCGTTGGTTCGAATTGGTGTCACGTTTGCTTTTGCGTGCCTTTCAGCCTGGCTGATCGAGAACCCCATACGGTTCCGCAAATTATTGCCGAAGCCAAAGTGGGCTGGTGTTGGAATGATTGGGTCAATGGTGGTGGCGTTCATCGTGATGGCCGCCGTATCTCCCAGTGGCCCTGTCGCTCTGGCCGGAGTTAATGCCCCAGATGAGATGGTGCAATTTACGCAACCGAGCACTTCGATTACATCAGAAGTGCCGACCCGCGAACCATTGAAGATTTTGGTTCTTGGCAGTGAATCCATTGTCGTTTCCGACATAAAAACCGCAATCAGTGATTCGATTCCGATTGTCACAGTGAGTGGTATTCAACCTGGATGTGCGATTCGGCCAAGCGCAGAAGCGATTGAAGGATGCGAATCGTTTTCGTCCGTTGCGCAACGACTCATTTTCCAGTCAAAGCCAGATGTTGTGGTTCTTTCTGTTGGTCGAGCCGAACGAAAATTGCTGGTCGATTTGGAAGACAGCATTCGAGAATCAACTGGCACAGGTTTTGAACAAGATGAAACTTTACAGTTTCGATTAAGTGTTGAAATTGTTGATGACATTTTGCAACCGCTCGTGGCGATTCCGGTGATCATCGTTGACTATGGCGAAAAAGATGTGCTGAGCAACGATCTTGACGATGCAGACCTACGTCTTGCTAATGCAGTCACACTTCATCGTCCAACGGCCGAAGTATTGGCACATCAATTGATTTTGCTTGATGACAAACTCCAAGGCGAAGATCGTCGTGATCGAGTCATGGTGATTGGAGATTCCACTTCGTACGGAATTTCCGCAGCAATCAACAACGTTGCTGGTGATCGATACAGCGTGCTCTGGGCAGGAGGACGAAATTGTCCTCTTGTTGAAGCTGCGCAAGTTCGCTGGTGGGATGGCGCCGAATTTGATATGACGAATTGTCCCACCTTGCGCCCAGAGTGGGTTGACGCATTTGAATCTTTTGCGCCATCAGTTGTGGTGATGGTCTATTCGGTTCCAGAGCAAGCAGAACAAAAGTATGTTGACGATGAGAATTGGTACACGATTGAAGATCCACTTTTTGTAGAGAAGCACGATGTAGCGATGGAAGAATTAATCGCCGCGTGTGATGAACGAGGTATTGAACTGCTCCTATTGAATAGCCCCGAGATTCACGGCGGCGCTTTGGGTGGTGCTCAATTTGCTCAATTGGATCGAGTTGTGGCTTGGAATGCCCTAATGCAAACGTGGCTGACCCGATGGCCGCAGATTTATTCGGTCGACTGGTCGAGCATGGTCGTGGCCGCAGAAGCGACACCGGGCTCGTTGCGCGGCGACGGAGTGCACATGCTCCAGAGTGACCTTGACGCTGTCGTCAAGGCTGGAATCATTCCACTGCTTGACCTGCAAACCGTTCGGTGAATCGGTGATGATCTGCGGTTGTTGGTTAGTCTGACGATGTGTCAGAAACCGCAACGAGTAACGCTTCCCAAGTGCCAGCGATTGAAGGCTGGTTTACGCTTGATCAAAATCCGCATTTGATTGGTTCACAGTGCACGGGTTGTGGGACCTATGTTTTCCCGCCACGTGAAGGCGCATGCCCAAGCCCATTGTGCGATAGCGAGGAGTTGAAGGCAACTCCGTTTTCGCGTTTTGGAACTGTGTGGAGCTACGCCGAGAATAGGTATGCGCCGCCGCTCCCTTATCGTGCGGCCGAACCATTTGAGCCATACGCGTTAGTGGCGGTGCAACTTGAAAAAGAAGGCATCATCGTTCTGGGTCAAGCACCTAAAGGAATATTGGCAAAGGATCTGAAAGTTGGAATGCGAATGCAACTTGAAACCGATGTGCTGTATCGCGAGGACGGCGTGGACTACATGGTTTATGTGTGGGCGCCGGCTGTTCAAGATGAAGTAGCAGGAGGTGCAAAATGAGCGATCGTGACTTAGTGGTTCTTGGCGTCGGAATGCATCCGTGGGGCAAGTGGGGTCGTGACTTCACCGAATACGGAATGGTTGCAGCACGTGCGGCATTGAAAGATGCGGGCATTGAATGGAAAGACGTTCAATACGTCGCTGGTGCCGACACCATCCGTAACGGATATCCCGGCTTTATTGCAGGTGCAACATTTGCTCAGAAAATGGGTTGGACTGGTGCTCGCGTTTCGTCAAGTTATGCGGCATGCGCGAGTGGTGCGATGTCACTCCAGACGGCACGGGCCTCAATACTCGCGGGTTTTTGCGATGTGGCAATGGTGATTGGTGCCGACACGACACCAAAGGGATTTTTCGCTCCAGTCGGTGGTGGCGATCGGAAGAACGACCCCGATTGGTTGCGCTTCCATCTCTTAGGTGCAACGAACCCGGCGTACTTCGCCTTATTTGCTCGCCGTCGTATGGATCTGTACGGCGCGACATCTGAAGACTTTGCCCAAGTCAAAGTGAAGAACTCGGTACACGGACTCAACAATCCGAATGCGCGTTTCCGTAAAGAGAACGCGGTTGAAGATGTGTTGAATAGCCCTGTGGTGAGTGACCCATTGCGCTTGCTTGATATTTGCGCGACATCCGACGGCGCCGCTGCGATGATTGTGACGAGTCGAGCATTTGCCGAAAAGCATCTCGGCTCATTGAAAGGTGTACCGCGCATTAAGGCGGTCAGCACAAGTACGCCGACCTATCCGCAGACACTTCTAGAAATGCCCGACTTTGCAACCGACTCGTCGGCTGTCGTTATGCCGCCAGCACGTGGATTCAAAGATTCCATTTGTTGGGATGCTTACGAAGAGGCCGGAGTGGGTCCAGAGGATCTGTCGATGGCCGAGGTGTACGATTTGTCGACTGCGCTCGAACTTGATTGGTACGAACACCTTGGCTTGTGTGCTCCTGGCGAAGCTGAAGGCTTGTTGCGATCGGGAGCGACCACAATCGGCGGTCGTATTCCGGTGAACCCAAGTGGCGGTTTGTCATGTTTCGGTGAGGCGATTCCGGCCC
>CALEHE010000297.1 GCA_937876415.1 uncultured Actinomycetes bacterium | reverse complement strand
GGAGATTCTTGATACACCATGGGATACCAAATGGCTCCCGAAAATTGCAGCCAATGTAGGTCGATTGGTCCGTGAGCGCGAAGGGCATTGAGATCGCTAGTTCGGCAATCGTTTTGATTGACCAAGCGATGTACGCCATCACTCACGACAAGTGCAGAGTCTCCAGCGGGGCCATCAGTGATTGAGGTTTCAACGTGTATCGCAACAGTGAGGCCATCACCTAGGTCGTGTTCGACTCCGTCAACGGTCTGAATGAATTCAGTAAAGCCAATTTTGCGCAAGCGACGTTCAAGTTCTGGGGTAGGGAAGCCTGGTAACAAAACTGGTGTGGAGAGATCGATGTTCGCCGGCAACCATTCTTCGTCGAGGTGATCACCGTGAAGATGTGAAATGTATAAGTACGACGGTTTGCGTAGTGCATCGTAAAAATCGCTGGGCAATTGATCGTTACGGGGAAAGACAAACCACGATCCGAAGAACGCTGGGTTGAACCACGGATCGCACAGAATTGATCCTTGTCGGGTCTCAATAAAAATGCCCGCGTGGCCGACTGACGTCGCGCGCATCAGAGAAGTAGTCACAGAATCAAACTAGCCAAAAGTGACGAGAACTGATTGAGAGTCTCGTAGTCCGTTGGTCACTTAGTGGGGGGATCTTTGTACGTGACACCGGCGCGTGACACGTTGTCGGTCCACTTTGAACCGTCCCAGTAGCGGTATTCATAACGACCCGCGGGGTCCTTGTACCAATCGGCCGGAACGCTTGGTACGGCTGATTGAGTGGTGTCTGGAATCGAGCCGGATGCTGATGATGGTGTGGGAGAAATAAAGGTACCGGGACTTGGGGGAGCATCTGCGGTTGCGGCCCAACCTACGTTGTCACTCACAGGAGTTGGCTGAACTGGGGTGGGGACTGTTGCGGTGACGCTGACATCGCGTGACAAATAGGCGACGACATCATTGCTCGCGGAAACGATGTTGACCACTTGCCAACCCTGCGCCGACATTGAGGTGAGTTGGGTCGCGAGATCGGCGGAGTCGTTTGCCGTAACTTTGAGTGAAGTGAACTCGAGCATGTTGCCGAGTGTAGTACTCGTTTTTCAGTCTTGGGTAGCGGTGCCCTCAACGGCAACGAGTCCACGCGCTTCGGCCTGTGATGATTCACCATCAAATACCAGTGCACCATCGCGAAGGGCGATCGTGCGCGCCGTGCGCGACACAAAACTGAGTTCGTGAGTGGCCACGACAAGCGCAGCGCCATCGGCAGAGGCCTGATCAAACAGGTCGATCAGGGCATCTTTGCCATCGGCGTCAAGACCGACAAATGGTTCGTCAACGAGCATCAATTCAAACGGTCGGATAAACGCGATGGCGATCGCCGCCTTCTGTTTAAGTCCACGACTAAATCGCGTTGGGAGATCATCGGCACGTTCGTAGATGCCGAGTTGACCCAACAGATCGGCCGCCTTTTGTTCCCAAGTTCCCATGTTGTGTAGGCGAGCGGTGTACTCAAGGTGTTCCCAGACCGAAAGGTCGTCGTAAAACGTTGGGGTGTCAGCGAGGTAGCTCAGTTTGGCGCGTGCTTCCATTGAACCGGGGGTTTGCCCAAAGATCGTGATGTCGCCCGATGCTGGTTCAAGCAAGCCGGTGGCCATGCGCA
>CALEHE010000296.1 GCA_937876415.1 uncultured Actinomycetes bacterium | reverse complement strand
ATGTCACTGGTCGTGGTAAACACTTGTGGAGCATCTACGAAAAGATGATTCAAAAAGGCAAGGACTTTGACGAGATCTTTGACATCTTCGCAATTCGTGTCGTTGTTGATTCAGTCAAGGATTGCTACGCGGCGTTGGGTTGCATTCATGGCACATGGAAGCCCATCGTTGGGCGATTCAAGGACTATGTGGCTATGCCGAAATTCAACTTGTATCAAAGTTTGCACACCACAGTCATTGGACCAGGCGGCAAACCTCTCGAAATTCAAATTCGAACCCGCGAAATGCACCAACGAGCCGAATGGGGAGTTGCCGCCCACTGGGCTTACAAAGATGATAACGAGACTCCAGACATTGATTGGTTAAACCGCATCATTGATTGGCAAAGCGACATTGCCGATCCAGCCCAGTTCATGGAAAGTCTGAAGACTGACCTCGACCAAGATGAAATCTTTGTGTTTACTCCAAAAGGTCGCGTGATCGCTTTACCGCTCGGGTCGTGCCCCGTTGACTTTGCGTATTCAGTTCACACGGCGATCGGCAATGCCTGCATCGGTGCTCGCGTCAATGGGCGACTAGTACCTTTGACACATCAGTTGAAATCTGGTGATACTTGCGAAATCTTTACCTCAAAAGTTGAATCTGCGAGTCCATCACGTGAGTGGCTTGAATTCATTTCTTCTCCTAAAGCCCGCAACAAAGTCAAGCAGTGGTTCTCGCGAGAGAAACGTGAAGACCTCATTGAAGCAGGTCGCGAAGATTTGTCGAAAGAACTTCGTCGGGTGCGACTACCCGTCAATCGAGTGATGGAGAGTTCTCATTTAACTTCCGAAATGGAATCGTTGAATTACCTCGACCTTGACACCTTGCTCGCGGCGATCGGCGAGGGACATGTTGAAGCTGCACAATTCGCACAAAGAATTGCTGCCCGTTTTGAAGACTCAGACTCTGAGGAACGCTTACCAGCATCGGTCCTACGACCAGACGATCTGCGACGACGCGGAAATAGCAATGTCGGAATTCATGTGGACGGCTTTGACGATGTGCTGGTGCGATTATCTAAATGTTGCACTCCCGTACCAGGCGACGAGATTTTAGGTTTCATTACTCGCGGACGCGGCGTAAGTATCCACCGTTCAGATTGTGCGAACGCTGGAACCTTCGCAGATGACCAATCGTCACGCCTTGTTGACGTTGAATGGGATGGCTCTTCAACCGGAACTGTCTTTCGTGCCAGCGTTGAAGTTGTCGCCCTTGATCGTTCTCGATTACTGCGCGATGTGGCCAATGAACTATCTGAACAACACGTCAATATCGTGGCTTGCAGTACCCATACCGGGGGAGACCGGATCGCGAAAATGCGCTTTGAATTTGAACTCGCAGACCCCGGACACCTTGATTCGGTCCTCCGCACTATCAAGAAGATTGATGGCGTCTACGATGCCTATCGATCTGGCACCGGCCGACCCCTTGATGACGACGACGAGTGACTCATTTTCCTTCGTTCACAGCGTTAGGTTGGGCCTAATCTCCCGAAGGCACGACCCATTGACCGCTAGCCTGAGTACTCGTGCCCGAGTTTCAAACCAGCCCAGGGATGCGCGACATCCTTCCTCCCGAATCCACCCGTTGGCGGCGGTTCGTGGCGACATTCGCCGAGACGGTCACTGCGGCTGGTTATGGTCAAATCATTCCCCCGTTACTTGAAGATATTGGTGTCTTTCATCGGGTCGGCGAAGCAACCGACATCGTCACGAAAGAGATGTACGACTTCATCGATAAGGGCCAACGACATGTTGCCCTCCGACCAGAACAGACCGCGAGCGTGTGCCGTGCGTTTGTTCAGCACCGACCTGCGACACCCTGGAAAGTTTGGTACTCCGGACCGAATTTCCGATACGAACGTCCACAGCGTGGTCGTTACCGACAATTTGACCAAGTTGGCATTGAAGTTCTTGGAGCCAACGACCCGTATCTTGACGTTGAAGTCATCGCGCTCGGTTGGAACTTTTTCAAACGTCTTGGATTGCGGCAGGTGCATTTACACCTCAATAGCTTGGGCGAGCCCGAGAATCGCCAGCGATTCGTAACCGCTTTGCAGGCCTACTTCACTGACAATATTGAACGTCTTTCTGATGCCAGTAAAACCACGCTCGCCAAGAATGCTCTTCGGGTACTTGACTCAAAGCGTCCCGAAGACGGCGAAGTAATTGCTGGAGCTCCAAAGATCTCTGAGTTTTATAGCGATGCCGCCCGTTTGCATTTTGAAACTGTTCAGTCAGGCTTGCAGGCACTCGACATTCCCTTCGTCGTGAATGAAAAATTGGTCCGAGGACTCGATTATTACCGCCACACAACTTTTGAATTTGTTGGCGGAACGCTCGACTCTGCACAGAATGCCATCGGTGGCGGTGGTCGTTATGACGGTCTCGTTGAAGATCTAGGTGGTCCGGCGACTGGCGGAATCGGATTCGCTCTCGGTCTTGATCGAACCCTCCTTGCCTGTGATGATGAAAGCGTCTTTGCTGCAACTCAGACGAGTGTTGATGTCTTCGTCGTTGACACTACTGGTGGCCTTGAAGCACTGGTGATTACTCAACAACTTCGAGAGGCCGGAATCTCGAGTGATCGTTCATTTGAGAATCGCAGTATGAAAAGCCAAATGAAAGCCGCTGACAAGAGTGGCGCCAAGATCGCCATCATCATTGGATCAGATGAAGTTGAAGCACAGTCTTTTGTATTGCGACCCTTGAGATCTGAAGATCAGCAGTCGACTATTCCGCGTAATGAATTAATGACCTCGATAATGAAAGCACTCTCATGACAATTTCAACACGACAAACTTCAATGCGTACTCACATGTGTGGCGAAATCGGAACTAGCGACATCGGCCAGACTGTTACCGTCTGCGGATGGGTTGCGAAGCGACGTGAACATGGTGACAAGTTGGCTTTCGTTGACCTTCGTGACTATTCGGGAATAGTCCAATGCGTGATTGACAATGCTGTTGATGTGCGCAGTGAATACGTGGTCAAGATCACTGGCGTCGTGCGCCCCCGCCCAGAAGGAACTGTCAACGTCAACTTAAGTACCGGTGAAGTTGAAATCGGCGAATGCCTTGTTGAGGTTCTTCGTTCCGCCGAGCCACCACCGTTCCCGGTTGATGCACGAG
Organism: uncultured Actinomycetes bacterium; assembly: GCA_937876415.1. Classification (GTDB taxonomy): domain Bacteria; phylum Actinomycetota; class Acidimicrobiia; order Acidimicrobiales; family Ilumatobacteraceae; genus Casp-actino8. The sequence continues at coordinate 37,924 of CALEHE010000296.1, read as the reverse complement.
CTGACGATGTTGATGAAAATGTCCGTTTGCAATACCGCTATATCGACATTCGTCGAGAGCGTATGCAAAAGAATCTCCGTACTCGCGCCAAAGTGAACTCTGCAGTTCGCACAGCGATGGAATCTCAGGGTTTCGTTGAAGTTGAAACCCCCATGCTTGTGCCTTCAACGCCAGAAGGCGCCCGTGAATTTTTAGTTCCTTCACGCAAAGAGCCCGGTTCTTTTTACGCTTTACCGCAAAGTCCACAGCTATTCAAGCAACTACTGATGGTCGCTGGTATTGACCGCTATTACCAAATAGCCCGATGTTTACGTGACGAAGACCTTCGTGCCGATCGTCAATATGAATTCATGCAACTTGATGCTGAGATGAGTTTCGTCAATCAAGTCGATGTTCTAGCGGCGATTAGCGCAGCCGTCATAGCTGCTGCAGAATCAGTGACTGGCGTCAAGCCCGACCCGATTCAGCAGATTACTTGGCGTGAAGCAATGGAACGCTTTGGGGTCGACAAACCAGACTTGCGTTTCGGTATGGAGTTAACAGAGTTGACTGCCATCTTTTCGAGCACTGAGTTCAAGGCCTTCGCTGGCGCCGAGTCCATCAAGGGCATCAGGGTCGAGGGGAAAGCTGAAGAGTTCGGACGTAACAAACTTGATGCATTGACTGATCGCGCCAAAAAAATGGGTGCTAAAGGTTTGGTGTGGCTCAAAGTCACAACCGACGGAACCCTTGAATCACCAGTCGTCAAGTTCCTATCAGCCGATGAACAGAGTCAGTTGATTTCCACTCTGCAAGCAAAGGCTGGCGACTTACTTTTGATCGTGGCCGATAAATGGTCCATGACCTGTGAAGTTCTCGGAACATTGCGCAACGATCTCGGCCGGCCGCCAGTGCACCAAGGGCCTTACCGCTACGTCTGGGTCACCGAATTCCCGTTGTTTGTCGGAGTTGACAAAGAGACTGGTCAGCCAAAACCAGGACATCACCCTTTCTGTCAGCCCCACCCCGATGATCTTGACAAGTTTGAAAGTGATCCAATGTCGGTGCGTTCATTGGCGTACGACCTTGTGCTCAACGGATGGGAACTGGGTTCAGGATCTATTCGAATCCACGAACCTGAGATGCAACGTCGAGTTTTCACGGCACTTGGTATCAGCGAAGATGAAGCCAACCGTAAATTTGGTTTCTTCCTGAAGCCCTTCACTTACGGTGCTCCGCCACACGGTGGGTTCGCTTTTGGTCTTGATCGACTCGTTGCGATCTTGGCAGGCGAAGAAAACATTCGCGAAGTCATCGCATTCCCTAAGACTCAGAGTGGACAAGATCCCATGACGAATGCTCCAACTCGTGCCGAGAATAAGCAACTTGACGAGCTCGGCATCAGAGTATTGCCGCCCAAGGTCTGACCCCAGATTCTTTGCAACAATCATGACCTCGCAATCTTTCCGCGCCGGAGTCGTCATAGTTATCCGTCGCGACAATGGCGACCTCATGGCTTTTGAACGCAAAGATGTTCCAGGTTCATGGCAGTTGCCGCAAGGTGGTATCGATGTCGACGAAGAACCAGTTGATGCCGCGTGGCGTGAGCTCACAGAAGAAACAGGGCTCACATCTCAAGATGTGGCCCTAGTTTTGGAATTACCAGAATGGATTGCGTACGAATGGCCCGCTGAGATTCGCACCAATGTCAAGAACGGCGATAAGCGCCGTGGACAAATTCAGAAGTGGTTCTTGTTCGGAGTCTTAGATGAAGAATCGGTCTCGCCGATTCCCGATGATCATGAGTTCAGTCGCTGGCAGTGGATGGATCCTCATCACCTTTTGCATCACCTTGTTGAATTTCGCCAGGCCGCATACGGGCGAGCCTTTTCTCGGATTCTGCCGTGAGTGATCTTTTCAGCGCTGCCGCAGAAGAACAGCTTCGTTCACAATCTCCACTAGCGGCCCGGCTGCGACCACGAACTATCGATGATGTCGTTGGACAAGAGCATCTTGTCGGAATTGGCAAACCGCTACGTCGTCTAGTCGAGCAAGACAAATTGAGTAGTGCAATTTTTTGGGGTCCTCCCGGAACTGGAAAAACCACCTTGGCATTAGCGGTTGCCGGCACAACCAAAAGGGCTTTTGAACAGTTGTCAGCTGTTACCGCTGGTGTGAAAGACGTCCGCGAAGTGATCGAGCGTGCCCGACAACGTCTCGGAATGCACGGACAAGGAACGATTCTTTTTCTTGATGAAATTCATAGATTTTCAAAGAGTCAACAAGATGCGTTGTTACCTGCGGTCGAAGATGGAACTTTGACCTTGATTGGTGCGACAACCGAAAACCCATTTTTTGAAGTTAATGCGCCACTTCGTTCACGCAGCACACTTTTTCGTTTAGAACCGCTATCTCGTGATGCCATTCGTGTCTTAATTGACCGTGGTCTCACTGCGATGGGAACCACCGCGACTCTCGATGCGAAAGATCTCCTCACCGAAAGATCAGGGGGAGACGGACGTCAGGTATTGACATCGCTTGAAGTTTCCGTCGCTCTGTCACACCCCGAGCAGGTTCTTGTTGAACATGTTGAAGCGGCACTTGGAACAAGTGCTTTGCGATACGGCCGCGACGATCACTACGACGTTGTCAGTGCATTTATCAAAAGCCTGCGCGGCAGCGATCCTCAGGCCGCCACGTATTATTTGGCGCGAATGCTTGAAGCGGGCGAAGACGCTCGGTTCATCGTTCGCAGAATGGTCATTTTCGCGAGCGAAGATATCGGACTTGCTGACCCAACTGCACTGATGATCGCCGTCGCTGCGGCTCAGGCTCTCGAACATGTAGGGCTTCCTGAGGCCGAACTGAACTTGGCTCACGCGGCTATCCATTTAGCGACTGCACCGAAAAGCAATCGCGCCGCCCTAGCCATTTGGGGGGCTCGGGCCGACATCAAGAATGGAGCGGTAGGCGAAGTACCAGCACATTTACGCGATGCTCATTATCAAGGAGCCGCCGTTCTTGGACATGGCACTGGATACGACTACCCTCATGATGATCCACGTGGATGGGTTCCTCAGCAGTATCTGCCCGATGAACTCGTTGACAAGCGGTGGTACGAACCAAGTCCACACGGGCGTGAACGAGAAATCGGGCATCGTCTCGCTCAGCAAAACGAAGAAGCGCATCAGGAGGAGTCATGACAGCAGGAGATTTGGCAATTGTTCTCGCTGCGGTTTTGTTGACTCTCGGTTTTGCCGCCCTCATCGTGGTGCTGCTCCGAGTTTTGGACACCCTACGATCGCTTCGCCTTGAAGTTGATTCCCTACGCCGCGAAACGGGACCCCTCCTCGCAGAACTACGCGCTTCCACCGATGAAGCACGTTACGCAGTAGAAGAAGCTCGTGAAGATCTTGATCGATTTGATCGAGTCCTTGGTTCGGCTGAAGCAATTAGCGGGGCAATGGCGAACACCGGTCGCATGACCCGTATGGCCTTGTCAACTCCAGTCATTAAGGTTGCCGCATTGGCAACCGGAACTTCGCGGGCTGCGCAACGTCTGAAGCGTGACCGGCGAAAACTTGAACGTCAAAACCGACGAGGTTCTTCAGGCCAAGAAGTAGTCAGGAAAATTCGATGATCAAGCGTTTGGTGTGGTTTGTATCGGGTGCAGTTGCTGGAATCAGCGGAGCGCTCTTTGCCGGTAAAAAGGTTCGACGAACTGTGACAGGTCTCGGACCAGTCAAGGTAATCAATCGAGCCGCAAGTTCAACGCGTTCGCGAGTGACGACATTGACTGATGCATGGTCTACGGGTAAAGAGGCTATGTACGACAAAGAGAACGAACTCAAGGCCCGTCGCGATGGTCGAGTTGAAACACTGTCAAGCCATTCTCATCTCGATCCACTTCAGCCTGGCGATGAGGTGCTCGTTGATGGCCAACGAGTTGAACCAGGTCGTGTCATAGTTCTACGTCAAGTGGATGAACCGACTCAACCTCGTCGTTCTCGGCTGACTCGTCATCGTCGCCCATAGCCAATCCAATCGTTACTTCATATGCGAGACAAGCCCCAAGTTCAATCATTGAACACTCAACTTATTTCTCGACTACGAGCGGCACTCAATGTTCACCGAGTCCATACCGCCTCAGCCGATATTGATCTGTACAAACGAGACGCATCCAACATTGAGGGGCGGGCGGGAGTTGTTTGTTTTCCGCTTACTACGGCCGAGGTTCAATCGGTCGTCAGTATTTGCGCCGAATTTCAACAACCATTTGTGGCTCGAGGATCAGGAACAGGACTCTCTGGGGGAGCGACACCGTTAGATGGAGCGGTCGTTATTTCAACCGCCAAAATGAATCGTTTGATTTCTGTCGATCCGGTTCATCGCCATGCATGGATTGAACCGGGCATGCTGAATCTCGATCTCACTCGCGAGGTCACGCACCTCGGATTGCACTTTGCACCCGACCCCAGTAGTCAGCAAAGTTGTACGATCGGCGGCAACGTGGCGAACAACTCAGGAGGGCCCCACTGTTTGGCCGATGGGGTGACATCTAGTCATATTTTGGCTTGTGAGGTTGTTCTGTCTGATGGCTCAGTCGTCATGCTCGGCGGCGAAGACCCCGAACCCGATGGTCTTGATTTACGTGGCGCCTTCATCGGTAGCGAAGGCATGTTCGGAATCACCACTAAAATTTGTGTGCGTCTGATGCAGAACTATCAGGCCGTCAGCACCATGTTGATGGATTTCACGTCGGTTCAAGCTGGCGCCGAAACGGTCAGTGCAATCATCGCAGCGGGTATGGTTCCAGCAGCTCTTGAAATGATGGACCAATTGTGTCTTGAGGCTGTCGAGGCATATATCCATGCGGGCCTTCCTACCGATGCGGCGGTTGCTCTCTTAGTTGAGGTTTCAGGTTTGCCACACGCCGTCACCGACGACACCGAGCGAATCTCTGAGATTGGCCGAGCGCATGGCGCGCGAACAATTCGAATCGCTCAAGATGAGGCCGAGCGGGCTCTACTTTGGAAAGGGCGCAAGACTGCATTCGGTGCTATTGCGCGAATCAAACCTAACTATTACTTGCATGACACAGTTGTACCTCGCCGCAAACTTAACGAAGTACTTCAAGAGGTGTACCGCATTGCACAGCGGCACGACCTTTTAGTCCTCAATGTTTTCCATGCTGGCGATGGCAATCTGCATCCGCTACTCATTTTTGATAAGCGGGACCCAGGCATTATGGAACGCGTCCATGCTGCTGGTGAAGAGATCGTTCGAGTCAGCGTTGAAGCCGGAGGAGTGCTTTCTGGTGAACACGGAATCGGTTTAGAAAAACGCGACTTCATGCCACTGATGTTTGGTCCTCATGACCTTCACGCCCAGGCGTCTATGCGGGTTGCATTTGATCCGCTTGGAATTGCTAACCCCTTCAAGGTTTTGCCCAGCCCTTCGCAGTGCGGGGACGCCCACGACATGGGGGAAGATATGTGGGTATAGATCTCAGCAACTTTGCCGAGTCCATCGGCGGTGTCGACCATGGCCCACTATGGATTGCGGGACAACAGACACGCACACCGGCTCCATCTCAACTACGACTCGTCGCTGCTCCCGCAGGCATTGTCGATTTACAACCCGATGAGATGACAGTCGTGTGTGGAGCGGGCACTCCCATCAATGAACTCCGAACTGAACTCGCCAAAGTCGGTCAATACGTCAACCTTCCCGATGGCCTGACGGGTCCAGGCACAGTTGGGGGAGCCCTCGCCGAAGGGCACAGCGATATCTATCGACTTGGACGTGGACCGGTTCGAGATACGTTGCTCCAAGTTCGATATGTCAACCACGATGGGCAGGTGGTCACTGCCGGTGGGCCAACCGTGAAGAATGTCAGTGGGTTTGACCTGTGCCGTTTACTCATCGGTTCCCACGGGCAACTCGGTTACTTCGGTGAGACGATACTGCGCACTCGACCTCTACCACAGTCATCAAGATGGTTCGTGATGAGCGAAGCCAGCCGGACCGTCGTCGAGAAAATACTGCGAGTCATCTATCGACCGGCATCGGTGTTATGGGATGGACACAAAGTGTGGTTCTGCATTGAGGGCAACCCGAAGGATTGCGCCGCAATAATTCAACGCATCAGTGTTGAACTGCCAGTCATTACTGAAATCTCTGAACCGCCAGACCTGTCTCTGTATCCGCACCGCCAATCAGTCCCGCCTCGACTTCTCGGCGATGTAGTACAAGAGAGCGCAAGATCTGACTCCCACAAAATCATCGTTGAGGCCGGAGTAGGAATTGTGCACCATCAAGTCCCGCCTGAATCAACGCCAATTGAAAAGGGGATCACCATTCTTCATCGGCAAATTCTTGAACAGTTCAACCCGACTGGTCGACTCAACCCAGGCATAGAGATTCTCGCGAGCGCCCCATCCTTATGAACTTCGCGGAACTGCCATTAGTTGCGACACCGATAACACTCGTTGACCAGAACGTAGTGGACGAGGCTATTCAAAAGTGCATGGTCGACAAAAATCTTGACAACCCGCGTCTCATTCGCGAATCGATGAACGCGGTCTACCTTGTTCAGTCGTCCGGTGGTCCGCAAGTCATGCGCGTGAGCCGTCCAACAAGTAGCACGATGGCGGCTATTGAGTTCGCACATTATTTAGCCCGAAACGGCTTTGAAGTTCCCGCACCTTTGTCCCATGCTCCATTTCGTCATGACGAAATAGAAATCACATTTTGGGAATTCATCAATCACGACCCACATCACGATGTTGATTGGCGGCACATCGGATCAGTGGCGCGCCGTCTCCATGACTTGGATCCGCACATTGTCGCTGCGTTTTATCCATTGCCGATGGCAACATCATTTCCATGGTGGGATTTTGATCGACTGTTGGCCGAACTGGGATCAAGTCTTGATTCTTCAGACCTAGATATTCTGGAGAGTCGTTGGCACAACCTTCAGCCATTTTTCACTTCTGCCCAAAATGTCTTTTCATCACCTACTTCGGGACAGCTGGCGTTGAGTCATGGCGATATTCATCCGGGTAATGTCATCGTCAATCGTTTAACCGGTCGCCCGATTCTGATCGATTGGGATTTGCTCTCAGTTGCTCCTCGTGAATGGGACCACGCGGCTTTGCTGACCTGGACACAACGTTGGGGTGGACACGCAACTATCTATCCAGAGTTTGCAACTGGGTACGGCGCCAACTATTCAACTAACGACCTCGCTGAGGCGCTTGCTGAGATGCGCTTACTTTCTGCAACGCTGATGCGTTGGCGAGCCGGACTCACTTCCCCAGACGCACATGTTGAAGCCGAGAACCGATTGAAATATTGGAGAAAGGATCCCACCGCCCCGATGTGGCGTGCTGTCTAATTTCGATTCACTTTGACAGACGAGAAATCACGGTGCGAAGTTGAGCCATTGATCTGAGATTTCGGCGTCACCGTAGATTTCGATTCCGGCATTGGCTCGTCCCCAACTTGACAACACGAGAGCGACAGCAGATCCCCGCCAGGCGACATCGCCTTTGGCATGTTCATGAGTCACGACAACTCGTTCGTCGCTAGGAACGATGAGCCATTCACCTTCTCCATCGGTGCAGTGCAAATGCAACGAGCCCTGGGGGAATGTTTTGCCAAAGCGTTTCGCCCAACCGGTCATCATGTCGATGTACAACTCATCAATACCATCACAAGCCAAAGAGCGATCCATCTCTATTGGTAAAGACAATGCCCTCTGAAGGTCACACACATGGACTGCAACTTCATTGGCCATCCGCCGGAAATAGAAACCAGCATCTTGCCGATCGGACCATGTCCATAGCGTTTCTGAGGGATCAGTATTTTCCAATGTGTTCAGCATTGACCCTGCTCGAGCAGCGAACCACTCCAGAACATCTTGACCGTCAGCAGGTCGAATTTCATCGCCTGGTCCTACTCGTACTTGCGAGCGCGGAATAACTATCGCATCCACCATGGCAAAAACCTGGCCGACATGGCCCAACAGATCACTGATTTTCCATCCAGGACAGTCGCTCACCGCGACGTCAAGATTTCCAGTGGACAGTGCGGTCATGTCATCAATAGACCTACGGAGCAATTCAAGATATTTCGGGGGATGTAACGAAGCCATATTGCTCAGACTAGACGCAACCACTGGTGGCGAGGAAGGTACGGTATGAGGGATGCCTGTTCGACCCCTAGCGATCACCGACGACGAACTGTCAACCTGCGTTGGCTGTGGTCTATGTTTACCGCACTGTCCAACATTTCGGGTGTCCAATGAAGAGGCTTTATCTCCGCGAGGAAGAATTGCGACAATCCGCTCCATTCAGTGGGACGGCCTAAAGATCGATGATCAGGTCAGCGAAATTCTCAATACATGTGTGCAATGCCGAGGTTGTGAACCAGCGTGCCCAAGTGGTGTTCCTTATGGTCGACTGATAGAAGCAGCCAAGAACAATATGGCGACTCACCGCCAAACCACTCCTTGGTGGCAACGCTTCGGTCTACGACTCTTGCGCCACCACCGATTGTTGTTGATCGGAACACCACTACTGGCACTTGCTCAACGGGTCCGCCTTATTCCTAAGCGAGCCGGTTTGTCGCGCTTACCGATTCGACTCGGACCGCCCATTGTTGCATCATCAAAGACTCCCGATGTGTGGCTCTACACCGGATGCGTCATGGACGCTTGGCAACGATCAACCCATCGATCAGTTGCGGCACTGATTTCAAAAGTCGGATGTAGTTACGGAGTTCCAAGTAAGGCTGGCTCATGTTGCGGTGCGCTTCATTCACATGCCGGACTCAGTGACGAGGCCAAAGTTCTCGCACAAGCAGTGATGACTTCTATGCCTGGAAGTGCTCCGATCATTGTTGACTCAGCAGGTTGTGGGGCAGCCTTGAAGGATTACGGACATTTGTTGAACACCCCCGAAGCCCACGAATTTAGTCAGCGAGTATGTGATGTTCATGAGTGGCTAGAACCCCACATCGTGACCATTATGCAATCTCACTTACCGGTCATGAATAAGCCGTCAATCATTGTGCAAGATCCGTGCCATCTACGACATGTCCAGAAATCCCACCTCGCTGTACGGTCAATCTTGGCTCCGGTCGCCAACCTGATTGAACTTGATGATGACGGAATGTGTTGCGGTGCTGGCGGTGCCTATTCATTGGTTGAGCCTGAATTAGCTGCACAAATCCGTGATCGAAAGGTGCAGAATATTACGGCCAAGTTCACTGCTGACTCCAACATTGTGGCCTCAGCCAACCCTGGTTGCTTGATGCACTTACAAAGCGCAGGACTCATCGTGAAACATCCAGTCGACATTCTCGCCGAAGCTTTAGGTCTCGTCCCCACAACAGATCGACCACCGATAAAGGGCTCAACAAAGTAATGACTTATTCAGATGATGACCAGCAACCCGAAATTGATCCGCAGGTACTTGAACGCCTGAACGACATCGCATCACGTTTGCGGGACGTTGCGTCATCACTTGATGATGTGATGTTTGATGTTTTGCGCGAAGCATCGCGACGCCGTGAAGGCCGACCGGCTATCGACAAAACATTGTCGCAGGCCCGTCGGGCGATCGACAAGGCCGCGCATTTACTTGATCTTGAATAGAAGTTAATGGCTAGAAAATACTGGCTAGCGAAACTGTTGAGCCTTTTCAGTCAGAGCATCAATCAATTCAGTGAAACTTTTTTGGAACGATGCAACCCCTTCGCGCTCAAGTTTTTGCGCGACGTCTTCCATATCAATACCGATCATCTGCAACGCTTGCCAAACATCGTGGGCTTGTTCAACATTGAGATCAATCGTTCGGGCAACAGTGCCATGATCAGCGAATGCATCGACTGTGGTGTCAGGCAGCGTATTCACCGAGTCGGGCCCGATGAGTTGATCAACGTACAACGTGTCGGGATAGTTGGGATTCTTAGTGCTGGTCGATGCCCACAATGGACGTTGCACTTTTGCACCCATTTTGACGAGCGCATTCCAACGAGGTCCAGAGAAAGTCGTTTGAAACGCTTCGTACGCTAAGACTGCTTGAGCGATCGCTGCTTTACCCTGGAGAGATAACGCTTCCGAGGTGCCCAATGATTCAAGTCGTGCATCAACTTCTGAATCAACGCGACTAATAAAGAATGATGCAACACTCGCTACACCTTGTAGTGAATGACCTGCCGCGACCCGATCTTCGAGACCGTCGATGTATGCATCCATCACTTTTTGGTAACGGTCAAGACTAAAGATCAAGGTCACGTTCACATTGCGACCAGCCGCAATCATGGCCCGAATCGCTGGTATGCACGGTTGCGTTGCGGGAATTTTGACCATCAAGTTGGGACGCTGAACGGTATCCCACAGATGTTGACCGGCCGCGAGAGTTCCCGATTCATCAAGAGCCAAGTTGGGATCTACCTCAACGCTGACAAATCCGTCCGCACCGCCGCTGGACTCATACACCGAGGAAAAAACGTCTAAGGCTCCGCGAATATCTTGCAGCACCATTGCCCAATAACTGTCAATGATGGAGTTCCTGTTTTCGATCAACGTCTTGAACTGATCGTCATAATCAGCCGAACCTTGAATCGCCTTTTGAAAAATCGTCGGGTTTGAGGTGAGTCCCCGAATACCAGAATCGCGGACTTTTTCTAGCTCACCCGAAGAGATCAAACTCCGCTTTAAATTGTCCAGCCATGGACTTTGCCCTTCTTGCTCGAAGAGTTGAACGAGGCGCACTGAACTTGTCATACCTACAGAGTGGCAGATTTGGTCGGTCGAAGCACGTACTACTTGGCTGTCAAGAGACCAAGAACTGAATTTTTCACATTGCTGACCGAGATACCGAGCCGATCAAGAACTTCTGCGCCGGGGGCACTAGCACCAAAGCGGTCGATTCCGATGCAGACATCGGCATAACGTTCCCAACCAAATGTTGAGCCAGCTTCAACTGAAACAGTCGGAACGCCCTTGGGCAAAATCCGTTCGGCCAATTCGGGGTGCGTCGATCGGTAGGCCTCGAAGCGATCCCATGAAGGCAATGAAACTGCTTGAACTTTGCGTCCGGCTTGTCCAAGTTCTTGTGCAGCGGCGATTGCGAGATGCACTTCGCTTCCGGTCGCAACGATCACAGCCTCGGGTGCTCCGTCAACTGCATGAACAATTCCGGCACCATGAGTAACCGCGGATCCATCAGTGACCACGGGCAGATTTTGCCGACTGAGAACTACGACCGTCGGACCGTCAAATTCGTAAGCCGCACGAATCGCTTCTGATGTCTCATTGGCGTCACCTGGACGAATCACCTGCAAATCGGGAATAGCGCGAAGCGCTGCCAGATGCTCAATCGGTTGGTGCGTTGGTCCGTCTTCACCAACACCCACCGAGTCATGACTAAACACGAAGAGACACTTTGCCTGTGATAAAGCCGCTAAACGAATAGGTGGCTTCATGTAGTCAAAGAAAACAAAGAACGTTCCGCCAGCCGGATAGATACCACCATGTAGCGCCAGGCCCACCATGGCCGAACCCATCGCATGTTCGCGAATGCCGTAATAGATTTGTCGACCTTCAGGTGTTGTGTGCGACATCGGTGATTGACCCGACAATTTGGTTCCAGTGTTTCCGGTGAGGTCGGCCGAACCGGAGACTAAACCGGGCTGACCCGATAGCACTGCATCAAAAACCTTTTGAATCGCCACGCGTGTAGCGATTGATTCACCCTGAGCGAAAGTCGGTAACAGTTCTTGCCAACCAGCGGCACCACCATTCCATGCAGCATCCCACTCAGACTTTTGAGCGCTGGCGTTAAGGCGCGACCTCCACGCAGTATTTTCTGCCGATCCATTTTTCTTTGATTGAACACGACATGCATCAACAACTTCTTGGGGAGCCCAAAATGGTTGGTCGGGGATACCCATAGCAGTTTTCGTCTTCGTGACATGCTCGGCAGTAAATGGATTGCCGTGCGCTTCGTGCTTTCCCGTCCAGTCGGGAGATGGGAAGCCCACCTGAGTCTGCAAAATTAATAATTTGGGTCGATCATCTTGAGAATCACGAGCAGCGACGAGAGCTGACTCAAGAGCATCTAGGTCTTCGCCTATTGCACCGAGTCGTACAACTTCCCAGCCATACGAGGTGAAGCGCATCGCGACGTCATCACTGCAAGTCAAATGAGTTGAACCATCAATGGTGATCTGGTTGTCGTCAAACACCACAATCAATCGCCCGAGTTTTTGGTGACCCGCTAACGAAGCAGCCTCATGGCTGACCCCTTCCATCAGGCAACCATCACCAGCAATGACATAGGTGTGATGATTTGACAACTCGCTACCGAATCGTGCGCGTAGGTGACGTTCAGCTAAAGCCAAACCGACTGCATTGGCGAATCCTTGACCGAGCGGACCAGTGGTGACTTCAATACCTGCCGTATGCCCACGTTCAGGGTGACCAGGAGTCGCTGAATCCCATTGACGGAAATTTTGCAGATCCGACATTTCAAGTCCGTACCCCTGAAGGAACAACATTGAATATTGCAAGATCGACGCATGACCAGCCGACAGTACGAAACGATCACGATCTGGCCATAAGGCATCGGTCGGATCATGCTTCATCACCCGGCTATACAGAACGTGAGCCAGGGGAGCCAAGGCCATCGCCGTTCCTTGGTGTCCGCTCTTGGCTTTGAGCGGTGCGTCCATGGCAAACCCACGGGCGATATTGACGGCTGTTTGATCGAATTCTGAAGTCAGTTGAGACGGCACAAAGAAACTGTAACCGAGGACACTGGTGCGCCTAGGGAGCGAAACTCAAGCTGGTGGCAACAAAGTGAAAGGAACCAGATGCCACGGTCCATGATCCACTCGGCAATGGGCGAAAATCTGGCCATACTCGGTGAAATCGAGCTCACCCTTGACGAGGCGATAGGTGAACTTCCCTGGATCAACCGTGAACGGGCTGACGTTGCGGGCGATTTGCTCAGCGTCTTCTTCCATTCCTTTGCGGAAGATCACTTCGAAAACCCCCGATCCACTTTGGTGGGGCGCACAGTAGATGAGCGCAACGAGATGGGGGTCAATCGTGAGTGGAACTGGCGACGGTGCCGCCATTGAAAACATTGCACCGGTGATGTCAATACGACTACTCGGTCCGGGAGCCTGTCGTAACTCAAAGTTTTCTACAAATAAAGCCGAGACAATCTGCATGACTCCGAGGGTAACGACACCCCAATTAAGAAACACCTGTCAACAGACGATTAGCGCACGCGCTGACCAGACATCCATACGGCGCTGACTTCTAGATCATCCGTCAACCCCACGATGTCGGCGACATATCCGCCTTGGAGACGACCGCGATCGGCCAAACCCATGACGTTTGCAGGGTGTGCACTGGCCGCCATCACAGCTTGGGCAACCGAGACGTTGGCTTGACTGACGCAAATATTTAGTGCCTCAGGCATGGTGACGGCACTACCGGCCAGTGTGCCATCTTCTAAACGCGGGACTCCATCACGCAATGCCAATTGGACTTTTCCTGCTGAACCAGCACGCCAAGCGACCGCATCGGTTACAAGAACAATCTGGCTGGGCTTAGCGGCAAATGCCAAGGCGATGACCTCCGGATCAACGTGTACTCCATCAGCGATTAACGATGCATACACCCGATCATCGGTCAGGGCCCATGTCGCAAGACCTGGATCGCGATGATGAACACCACTCATGGCATTGAAAAGATGCGTCACTAGGGATGCTCCCGCCTGCACACACGCATTGAATTGTTGGCGCGTCGGTCGCGAGTGACCCACCGAAATAACGCAACCCCGAGACGCAAGTAATGCACACGCTTCGGGAGCCCCTATGACTTCTGCACCTAAAGTCATCAATGCAATATTGTCAGCAACATTGGTCAACCATTGCAAATCAGGCTCGCGCACATACTGTGCTCGATGAGCGCCAAAAGCAGTGCCTAAATATGGTCCTTCGAGGTGCGCCCCAATGACATGGGGAAGATACGCATCGGGCTTTTGTTGCGAGAGAAAACTGATGGCTGATGAATACCACTCAAGGGGAGCGGTCACCAATGTTGGGCACCAACTTGTGACTCCCTGATCGAGCAGCAGGTTGTTTATCCGACCCCATGCGACGGCATCACTGGCACGCGCCGTCGACCACACGTCAACGTCATCAATCCCATTGACCTGCAGGTCGACAAAACCTGGGGCCAAAGTCAGATCGGTCGTCGGGGATTCGTGGCGGCCAAGTGGCGAAATTGAGCGAATATGTCCATGCGCTATCTCGAGCCGAGCCGCATGAAACTCGCCATCTGCGAGAAGTACTCGATGAGAACTGATGACGGTTGTTGCCACAAACCCATTGTGCCGTGTTCGCACCCAAATTTTGATGACCTGATGTGGCACAGTTGGTGATGCCCACTATTCACAATCAAGGTCAAATTGTCGGTTACGGGGTAGCCGGTGCTCCGCTCGGAACCGCAGGCGATCCGGTTCTCCTCTTTCATGGCACCACCATGAATCGGTCTGCTTGGGATTTCGTCATTGGCTCAATGCCAACCGAACGCTCCTACATCCAAGTTGAATTCCCTGGATCAGGCGAATCAGCTATGCCTTCAGGGGCTCTTTCTGTCGAAGGTTTGGTCAGCGATGCGCTTGCTGTTTTGGACGACCTCAAGGTTGATCGCTTTCACGTTGCCGGATACTCACTCGGCGCAGTGATTGCGGCAGCGACTGCTGCCACAGCACCTCAGCGGGTTGTCACCGCAACCATGTTGTGTGGATGGGCCACAACCGATGCCCGTATGCGCATGACCTTTGACCTATGGAAGCGACTCATCAACATCGGACCAGATCTCTTTATGCGGTATGCCCTCGTTGATGGCTTCACTGCCGATGCGTTGACTGGAATTGAACCCATGGTCGAAGCGATGGTCGCAATGACTGCCGACACTGTGGCCCCTGGTTCAATCGCCCATCTTGACCTTGACATCATCGTTGATATTGCTCCAATGCTCGCGAATATTTCAGCTCCAAGTTTGGTGATTAGTGGAGCACAAGATCGCTGGGTTGATCCTGCCCATGGACACGCTTTGTCTGCTGGTATCAAGAACTCAACTTTCCGAACATTGCCAGCTGGACATCTCGTGATTCAAGAACAAGCGGCCGATGTTGCGGCGCTGTTCAACGAACATCTCGTGACCCATCAATCGTGACTGCCATGAATGAGCCATGGCCACGCGCCTCAGAATTTGCAATCCTTTCTTCTGATGTCCACGCCCGTTGGAAAAACTTCGGCCAATGGGAACGTACATATTTCCCAAAACTTGTCGGACTACACGTTGAAGAAACACGTTTGGGATACTGCCGCATGGTTTTGCCATTTCGCGAGGAACTAGAACAACCCATGGGAATAGTCCACGGAGGAGCGATAGCCGCTCTCATTGATGCCTCAGTCGTGCCAGCAATCGGCAGCGCATACGACAACACCATCGGATATTCAACAGTGGACCTACATGTGCAATATCACAATGCCCTGATTAAAGAGGACGCGATCGCCGAAGCATGGGTGACTAAGCGCGGGCGTTCGGTGGTCTTTTGCGAATCCGAAGTGATGGGACGAACAAGTGGCAAGCGGATTGCTCGAGGCTTTATGACCTACAACATTTCAACCCTACGACCAATGACAAAGTAGTGCTCAAGCCTCACGTGTTAAGGAGCAACCGTCGTTGTCGCAGCCACACCAGTGCGTGCTGCCAATACTGCGTCATTAATTGCGCCGATTAAATCGTCGGTTTCTTTAGGTTTCGAACCATTAACCAACACTGCGACTACTAAACCGTCAGGACGATGCACCGCCATTGAATGTACGTTTTCAATACTTCCCGAATGACCCCATTCACCACTCACAAAGAGTCGCAAACCTAAGCCATAGTCCCATATCGGAGTTACTGGCTTCGGCGTCGCGGGCACCTTCATCAGTTTCATGAGATCAGCACTGAGGCGGTGCAATGTTGGAGAATCAGCGTTGATTGAATCCACCATTTTCGCGACATCAATTGAGTTTGCGACCCATGCACCGGCGGCCCCGAGTTGTTCCATATAGGTTCGACTACCCGAGACCGCATGTAATGCATCGCTCGGCCCAAACTCGTAAGTGCCGACTAAACGAAATGATTGGAGGCCCAAAGGTGCGAGAACCAGTTGTCGCACCGCATCTTGATACGACAGACCAGTTGCCCGTTCAATTGCCTTGCCGAGCAACACATAATTGACATTGCCATATTTAAAAGTTGACCCTGGCTCGGAAGCGAGCGTTTCACCAAGAGCCTCTGTCAACATTCCCATCTGGTCATAAGAACCCGCATCAAAGAAAATTTTCAGAAAATTGGAGATTCCAGAAGTATGGGAGAGCAGTTGTCTGATTGTGATTGTGCGCGCACGTTCATCAGCGAGCGGTAGACCCAGTTCATCGGCAATAAGCCCAACAATTGGTTCATCTAATTCCAGTTGACCTTGTTCAACCAATTTCAGCACCGTGACAGCAGTCAAGATTTTGCTAATACTCGCAATTCGAAAACTTGTCTGCTCATCAACCGCTCGTAAAGACTTTTGGCTCGACGCAGCGTACGAATGAATCACTTGGCCGTCATACACCACCGCCACCGATACATCTCGAGAACCGGCATCAAGAGTGTGTAGCCGAATGGCTGCATTAAACAGTTCTGGATAGGGAAGTGGCTCTTGCGCTGTGGGCACCGTCGTTGGCGTGACGGTCACCGGAACAGTTGTTGATATCGCTGTTGTTGATGACACATCAGTTGTACTTACTGCGGTCGACGAAACAGGCAAAGACACAGTGCTAGTTGAAGCCGGCGCCACCCCTTCTTCTGAACTTGAACAAGCAGCAAGAAAACCGATGACCGCTAACGTTACGCCTACTGCTCGTCGGCTGATCATCCTGGCAAGTCTGAAAGACCCAAAACGTTCAGCGCATTCTGACGTAAGAACTTTGGCCATACGTCTTTCTTGAATGGCACATTAGGCATGTCACCCATGATGCGCTCATAGGTGAGACCCATCGGCCAATAGCCGGCATAAATAACTCGATCAGAGCCACGACTGTTCGCATAGTCGATAATGCGTGGATCGTAATGCTGTGGCGCGAAAGCACTCGTTGAGTAATACAAATTCGGCCACTTCAACATCAACTTCACCGCCAATTCGGTCCACGGTTGGCAACCATGACGAGTCACGATCTTAAGTTCTGGGAAGTCGTAACAAACGATGTCCAGAAGTTCCACATGCTGACACATACTTGGCACTCGCGGACCAGGAATTCCGGCGCAGATAAAGATCGGAATACCGAGTTCGGCACAGACCGAATAAATGGGATACCAGCGCGCGTGGTCAATCGGCACTTGCGGTGTGCAACCCGCAGGAAATGTGCCAACAGCCTTCAAATCGAATTCATCGTACAGCCGGCGAATCTTGCGCACTTCATCGACACCGTTATTGGCATCGGCGCTACATGAGGCGATGAAGCGCTCGGGAAACTGTTGCATGGCGCGAACTCCAGGTTCACCCTCAATGCCGATCATGGAACGTTCGATACCAAAGTGATCCATGGTGTTGATGGCGACTTCAACCGGATCAATATCTTCAGTTAAAGCACTCGGCACATTTTGTTTAAAGAGATATTCCACGGGGAACATGGTCTCTTTACTTTCCTTGTCACGAATATTGCCGCGGAAAAACTCGTATAAGCGGCGGGGATCGGGATCAGGAAATCCCATCATGGTCTCGATGATGCCTAAACCACCCGGACCGACCTCAGGCATCGTCGATTCGTGAGTTATTGAACTAGGCGTCGCCATCTCAGAGGCCCAAGAAGTCAATGACGTTATGGCGCATGATCTTTTCGATATCAGTTGCGCTAAATCCGTGCAGGTCGTGAATAAAGGTCGTCGGAATTTCTAAACCTTCCGCATGCGGATAATCGCTGCCAAACATCAGTCGTTCAACGCCAATTGTTTCAGCCAACAAATGAATGTCGTCTTCATAAAACGGTGCCACCCATACGTGCTCGCAGAAATCTTCAACTGGATCTTTGCCAAACATAAAGGGTTGTTGGGCATAAGCCTTCTTGAACTTCTTGATGAGATTCGGCACCCAATCGGCCCCAGCTTCAATTGATGACACGCGTAGTTTTGGATGTCGTGTGAACACACCGTGACTGACAAGTACGGCAAACATGTCAAAGGGAGCACGGTCACTGGTCATGACTCGCATTGGCGATGAACGGAATGCTTCAAATTCGCCGAAGGGTTCCCAGTCATCGATGTACTTGCCATATCCCGCGTCGCCCGAGTGGAATGCCACCGAGACATTGGCTTCGGCAAGTCGCGCCCAAAATGGATCAAAGATCTTGTCACCAGGTGAGCGGGTTCCGCCGGTGGGATCGATCGCCGGCGAAGTGCGCATGACCACGACCTTCACTCCATTGGCAATGGCCCAATCGGCCTCTTTCACTGCCCACTCGGGGTCAGCCAAGGTGATGTATGGAGCGCCGTAAATCATGTCCTGGTACGCGAAACCCCAGTCCTCGAGTAACCAGCGGTTAAACGCCGAGAACGCCGCGCACAGGGCCGGAGGGTCGTCGCGCAACGACTCTTCCATACCAACGGCCAGAGTCGGGAAGAACATCGCGCCAGCGAGACCCTGTTCTTTCATCAGTGCGACGCGAGCATCGCGATTGCGGTAGGCCGGGCTAATGGGATCAAGTTCTCCGAAAAGGGCGCGCATGTCGCCACCCGAGACTCGGCCACGGAAATAAGCGTCAAGAGCACCAGGTTTCGACACTGGATTAAAAGTCGGATTCGGGATAAAGCGATTCACCCGACCACCGACGAGCAGTCGTTTCTTGCCATCAATTTCGGCCCACTGCATACAACGCTTGGCCATCTCGCGAGGCATATGACGGGTGAATGCGTCTTCGGCCTCGTAGTAATGATTGTCAGCATCAAACGCTGCAAACCCAAGTTCTACTCGTTGATTTGTTTCAACTGCTGCAACTGCCATTACGGTCTCCTGACGTAACACGAATTGGTATTCCCCGCAGAGAACCGTAGTCCAGAGCCTGTCTTAATCTGAACCTTCAACCGCTACTGTTGCCACAATGTGTGGACGTTTCACCTCGCTAACACCACCAGAGGAACTCGCCGAGATTTTCTCGACCGCACCTCTCAACCCACAATTATTTGACGAATTTCAACCCAATTTCAATGTCCCACCCACGACCCGAATCGCGGCCGTTGCCCAAGATTCTCAGGGTGTCCGCAAACTCGGTCGTTTTCAATGGGGACTGGTTCCCAACTGGTCCAAGGACACCTCTGGTAGCGCTCGTTGCATCAACGCCCGTAGCGAGACCGTTCTTGAGAAACCCTCATTTCGCTCGTCGGTCCCAACGAAGCGCTGCATCATCCCAATGGATGGATTTTACGAATGGAAGACGATCGGTGTCGTCGCATCCTCTCCGCCTCGTCCCAAACAACCGGTCTATGTCACTCGGCGAGACACCAAGCCTCTAGCGGTGGCAGGTTTGTGGGCATCGTGGCGCGATCGCTCATTGGGCGACTCTGCACCGTGGTTGCACTCGTGCTGTGTCATTACAACTGAGGCCAACGAAACCATGTCACCGATTCATGACCGTATGCCGGTCATTCTTGAGGCTGACGACTGGGCCGATTGGCTCAACGTTGGAGGTGGCACACATCAAGCAACGCCTATTGAACGAATCGTTGAATTGATGATCCCTGCTGACCCAAGCATTCTGGTACCGAATTGGGTCGGTACGGATGTGAACGCGGTACGCAATAATCACCCCGATCTCATTTTTCCGATCGAAATCAGCGACTGACTAAACGACGTGCTCGTGTCCCGCATTCCGCAGAGCAACGCGAATTTTCTCAGCCGCGCCGTCAAGTAACTCACGATCAATACTGGACGCCGCATTAGCAAAAGAAAGTTGCGACATATCTGAAGTAGGAATCACGTGAATGTGAGTATGCGGAACTTCGTAGCCAGCGATGATGACTCCGACTCGATCACAACCGAAAGCCTCGCGTTGAGCAACCCCGATGATGCGAGTGACTGCAAATAAATGTTCAGTGAGTTCGGGAGATGCATCCACCCAATGGTCGACTTCTTCTCGGGGCACAACCAAGGCGTGTCCATGGGCCATCGGGTTGATTGACATAAAAACGACACATTGATCGTCCTTCCAAATAAAGGTTCCCGGAATGTGACCGTCAATGATGCGCGTAAAGATTGTTGCCATTACACCCAACCTCCTGAAACAGGAAATACGTCGCCGATGCAATACGAAGATTCAGGTCCTGCCAAGAACCGAACCACTTGTGCGAGTTCTTCAGCCTGAGCCAATCGCCCAATAGGTGTTTGCATCCGAATGCCCATCCGCGTCATCTCATCAAATGCATCAAGCAGGGGAGTGTCAACCCAGCCTGGACACACTGCGTTCACACGCACACCAAATGGTGCGACTTCTTGAGCAGTTGATTTCGTGAAGGCAATGATTCCAGCCTTGGCCGCGCTGTAATGCGGAGCGCCCGCTGCTGGTCGTAGGCCCATGATCGATGAGATATTGACAATTGATCCAAAACGTTGGGGAGTCATGTGACGTAAAGCAGCGCGAGTGCCGTAAAAAGTTCCGTAGAGGTGAATCTTGATCATGCGGTCCCATTGCTCGTCACTGAGATCAACTGTGTAATTACCTGGCTCAAGATCGTCGTAGCGACCTTCCATACGCTTCATTTGGTTCGCCATGTTGATATCGGTTTTGAGTTCATTTCGCGGTGGAGCAATTCCGGCGTTGTTGATCAGAACATCAATCCGACCGTGATGAGCAACAACTCGATCGATTGCGGCGTCAAACGATTTGGAGTCCGCCACGTCGAAGATTGCCGCCTCGCCTGAAACCTCATCGGCAACAGATCCGGCGGCCGCTTCGTTGACATCGTTCACCACGACATGGGCCCCATCGTCTGCGAAGCGCCGCGAAAATGCTGCGCCCATGCCAGAACCTCCGCCCGTCA
This sequence comes from uncultured Actinomycetes bacterium, assembly GCA_937876415.1. Lineage (GTDB taxonomy): Bacteria > Actinomycetota > Acidimicrobiia > Acidimicrobiales > Ilumatobacteraceae > Casp-actino8. The sequence continues at coordinate 16,779 of CALEHE010000296.1, read as the reverse complement.
CCACAACAATTTTTCCTTCGAGAGATCCTGTTTTCATGCGTGCCTCCATACGCCGACACTATTTCACAAAGCGCCACACCCACGGCACACGAGCAGTCAAGAACTAAGGTGAGATGTATGGCTAATCCCGACGAACCATCGATGAGCTCAGCGGCCGGTTCAGATCAGCGAGTCTGGGGAATTTGGACCTGGCCGAATTTCATTACCTTGATTCGCCTCAGTTGCTTACCCGTCTTTTTATGGCTCCTCCTCGGGCGAGACGATCGGGCTGCTGCAGCATGGCTCCTGCTGGCATTAGGTGCAACCGACTGGGTTGATGGTTGGGTCGCCCGGCGTTTCAACCAGGTGAGCGAGTTCGGCAAGATGTTTGATCCCACGGCTGACCGACTGCTCTTTATCGTCGGCTTACTTGCCATCATGATCGACGGATCGGCGCCGCTTTGGTTCTGTCTGTTGGTTTTTGCCCGTGAAGTTTTGTTTGGTGGAACGGTGGCCATCCTCACTCTTTTTTACAAAATGGAACGCTTTGATGTCACGTATCTCGGCAAGTGGGCCACCTTTTTACTGATGGGCGTTTTCCCAGCCTTTGTCATGAGCGCAAGCGGCATCCGATTCCACGAATTTTTCGCTGCGGCCGCTTGGATCGCGGGACCAATTGGACTTGCCCTGAGTTATTACACTGCGTGGCAATATATCCCGACCATTCGAGCCAATTTAGGGCGCGGTCGCTGAGAACTTCGTCAGTCATTCTCCTCTAGAATGAAGTTATGAATGTGCCTGGCGAACTGTTGTACTCCAAGGATCACGAGTGGGTGCAACTCACGGGAACAATCGCCCGAATCGGAATTACCGATTTTGCCCAAGACGCTCTCGGAGACGTCGTGTTCGTTCAAGCACCCACGCTAGGAGCGAGTGTGACCTCAGGTGACTCCATCAGCGAGGTTGAATCGACTAAGTCGGTCTCGGACATCTACGCACCCGTGACTGGTGTGGTTTCAGCAGTGAACGTCGCACTCGACACCGACCCAAGCCTCATCAACTCCGATCCCTACGGCCAGGGTTGGATCTGTGACATTGAGGTTGCGGCCAACTTTGATGCGGCACATCTTTTGTCTGCATCTGCTTACTCTGAATTTGTGGCAGGCTGACGACATGTCGGTTTTTTGTCAAAAGTGTGGTCACCGCAACGTGAGTGATTCATTTTTTTGCAGCTCATGTGGTGCGGCCCTTGAAGTAGACGGAGACAAGACCGTTGTCATTGCCAAAGTAGATCAGTTACAAGATGCAATTGGCCCGCAAGACAACGCCACCATTGATCTTCGTACCTTGCCGAAAAGTTCGGCCACATTAATGGTGCGCTCGGGTCCTCAAGCCGGCGAACGATTTGTGCTCGGTACTTCGATGACACGACTTGGTCGCCATCCTGACAGTGAAATTTCGCTCGACGACATTTCGGTCTCGCGACGTCACGCCGAAATTGAACAACACGGCCAAGAGTACGTCTTACGCGACTCTGGTTCATTGAATGGGACCTACGTTAACCAGCAGCGTGTTGATTCGGTCGTACTGCAACAAGGCGATGAAATCTTGGTCGGTCGCTTTCGTCTCATCTTCTTAGGGCCGGTTGACGCATCGTGACTCAGCGGACCACTGCTGAACGTCCATACCTGTCCATCGGTGAGGTACTTGGACTTCTTCTTGAGGAGTTCCCAGATATCACGATTTCAAAGATTCGTTTTCTGGAAAGCCAAGGGTTAATCGTTCCTGAGCGGACGGCTTCGGGTTATCGCAAATTTTACGACGATGATGTTGAACGTCTGCGCTACATCTTGACTGAGCAAAAGGACAAGTTTCTTCCCTTGCGCGTCATCAAAGATCGTCTGGACACACCACCGACAGGTGTCGAACGTCCAGAACCGCAACGTAAAGGTTCGCAACGTCCAGAACCACGCGGCATCAAAAATGTATTGTCGGATCAAGAGATGGCGGCGCAAGAAACAGTTGAACTTGATGGCGACGAAGACACCTCCGTTATTCCTAGCACCAAGACTCATCCGGCTTCACGCGGTCCCAAAGCATTCCCCATCGTGACCGAACTCCAAAGTCAAAATGTCGTACGCCGTCCCGCGTTGCCCGACCCTTCAGACGCGGTTGGTCGTCCGGCGACGTACAGTCGTGCCGAACTGCTCGAACTTTCGGGACTCGACGAAGCCATATTGAAAGATCTTGAAAGTTTCCACCTCGTGGCAGCTCGTCAGGTGGGCAACCAAGGGCTCTTCGATGAGCACGATCTAGCGGTTGCCGAAGTCGCTCGCGGATTCGCCGAAGCGGGCTTTGACGTGCGCCACCTCAAGGCCTGGAAGATTTCGGCCGAACGTGAAGCAGGATTGTTTGAACAACGAGTGCTGCCGGTCTTGCGGCGTCGTTCACCCGAGTCGCGCCAAGAGTCGAATAATCTGCTCGATGATCTCAGCGATCTAGGCGGCCGATTACGCGCCATCTTGGTCGCCCGCGCCGTGGCGCCTCTCCGCGATTCGCGTTAATCAGAATTAACACTGTCTACAATTAGCCACGGGCATCTGGGGGAGTACCATCGGTTTATGGCCTCTTCCGAACTCGCCCCAATGGAACTCGTCGGCGTGCGTCGAGATATTGCCGGCAATATTCCCGTGGTTTTTCTTCGTGAACGCAGTGGTGAACGTCGTTTACTACCGATTTATATCGGGCACCCTGAAGGCGCGAGCATCCAGTGGGCTATGGAGGGTCGCGAGACCACTCGTCCACTGTCTCACGATTTGATCGTCAACATTTTTGGGGCCCTCGGAGCGGTCCTTGACAAAGTCGTCATTACTGAAGTGAATGAGGGGATCTTTTTTGCGGAGTTACATCTGCAGTCGCGATCTGGCCCGGTCGTCGTTTCAAGTCGGCCATCTGACGCCATTGCCGTCGCGGTGCGGGCTGGTTGCACGATTTATTGCGAAGGCGAAGTACTTAACGTCGCGGGCAAACTCGTTCCACATGGAGACGAATTGGATGATGATCTCAACGAATCAGACGATCTTGACGACAGCCTCGAAGAAGATTTAGCAACTGATGACCTTGTCGACGAATTCCGTGACTTCATTGACAGCATTAACCCCGAGGATTTCCAGTCCTGAGCAGGGATAACAGTTTTTCTCAAGACGACTATGCCATGAGAGTTGATGGTTGTCGCTGAGCGCCGTACCCTGCCAAACATGACCGCACAGACCTCGACCTTTAGTGGAACCCAAGCCTGTGACATCGTCGGCATTACCTATCGGCAACTCGATTACTGGGCTCGCACCCAATTGGTGCGTCCGGACGTTCATGAGGCCACCGGAAGCGGCAGTCGTCGTCATTACAGTTATCGCAACTTGCTTGAACTGCGAGTGGTCAAAAGCTTGCTCGATGCCGGAATCAAACTGGAATCAGTTCGCGAAGTTTTCAACTATCTCGGCCAACAAGAGCAAGCAGATATCACCTCGGCCCATCTTGTGATTAGTGGATCGTCAGTGATTTTATGCCAAGGTGATGACCTCATTGATGTGGTTCGGCGGGGTCAAGGTGTACTGAACCTTTTGCCTCTGGCTCAAGTCAAGGATCAGGTTGATGGTCAATTAATCGCCTTGTACCCACAACTTGTCGAACCCGTAGTGACCGATCTACGTAAGATCGGTTGATGCTCAAATACTCGCCACTCGATGCTGAACATCGGGCCTTAGATGCTCGAATGACTCCTTTCGGTGGCTGGGATATGCCCCTGCAATATGCCGGCGGAACTTTGTCTGAACATCTGGCTTGTCGCCATGACGCGGTGGTCTTTGATGTGTCCCACCTCGGAACTGTTCGCGTTGAAGGTGCTCACGCATTTGACATCTTGCAGAAATCGCTCACCAACGACCTCAACAAAATTGCGCCAGGCCGGGCACAGTACACCCATTTACTTGACCCGACTAATGCCTCGGTACTCGATGACATCATTGTGTGGTGGATTGCTGATCAGGTTTTTGATGTCATGCCCAATGCATCAAACACTGATGATGTCATCGCCGCGATCGGCGGAGTCGACACCACTGCAACTCGTGCTGTACTCGCGGTGCAGGGACCGAACGCACGTGAAAAGGTTGCGACCTTTTTCCCTGAAGCGGCGGCGGTCGGAAAATTTAGGGTGACTCAATGCACGTGGAACGGTGTTATCTGCACAGTTGCGGGTACCGGCTACACCGGTGAGCAGGGAATTGAAATTGCTATCGAGAATTCGTACGCCACTGCATTGTGGAAAGCGTTACTTGAAGCCGGTGTACAGCCGTCGGGCCTTGGCGCTCGTGACACTTTGCGGCTTGAAGCAGGATTACCTCTGCATGGACATGAACTTGGCCATGGCATCACCACGATGCAGGCGAACCTGGAATGGGTCGTCTCATGGACCAAAGGTGATTTCATTGGTCGTTCTACGTTGGCACATGAAAAGCAAACCGGAGTTTCGCGGGTCTTACGCGGAATTTCGACCGACGGCCGTCGACCACCGCGTGCTGAGTGCAACGTGGTTTGTGATGGCAAAGTCGTCGGCGTCGTCACGAGCGGAAACTACTCACCAATTCTTGAACACGGAATCGCTCTCGCGCTGGTTGATCCGTCCTACAAAGTAGGAGACGTGGTTGCAATCGATGTTCGCGGCAGTGAACTTCCTGGCCGAATTGTTGATCTGCCGTTTGTCGCAAAGAAATAAAGGCGTACGTTTACAACGCGCCAGACATTGATTTAGCCAAACGCCGATTCAGCTTGTACTTGATTTGGTGCCGAACATCCCGCCAGCGACTTCGGCAAACTGAGCAAGAGGACCAAGCCGTCCGGCAAGATCTCCGAGAGTCGACACGGCCTTTGAGACGTCAGCTGGCAGGGTGCCGATTTGATTAATCACACCATCTACCTTTTTCAGAGTTGATTTCGCCTGCTTTGCAGATGCTTGTACAAGAGGCACAATTTCGGCGACCGGACCTTCGATTTCATCCAAAAGCGCGTTGACTCGATGAGCAACTTTGTTGAGTTCAGACATTGTGTCGTTGAATGTTCCAATTGATTGCACAATGTCACCAGTAACTTGCATCACGGTTTCAACCATGCGCCCGAGCGCCATCAACGGATTGGCGCCACCTAACAGAGCCAATAAATCATTCACACCCGGAATTGCCGAGTAGGACGAGGCGTCGACTGTTGGCTCAGATTTGGGGGCGGTCTTTTTGGTAGCCATGGCGTCCAAACTACCGAATCATCTTCATGACGACGCATACGCTTCAAGAGGCGCACAGGTGCACGCCAGGTTACGGTCGCCATAGGCCGCGTCGATTCGACTCACTGGCGTGTGGTATCCGTACGAACCTGACAAGGAAGGAGTTCCGGCCGATCGGGGATAGGCGCGGTTCCACTCACCAACCAGGTCGGCAACGGTGTGCGGAGCATGTCGCAAGGGACTGTCTTCAACGGCAATGACTCCAGCGGCGATCTGATCAATCTCGACCCGAATCGCCACCATGGCATCGCAGAAACGATCAAGTTCAGCCTTGGTTTCACTTTCGGTCGGTTCAATCATCAAAGTACCGGCGACGGGGAAACTCATCGTTGGCGCATGGAAACCATGGTCCATCAGACGCTTTGCCACGTCGTCCACCGTTACTCCAAAATCTCTGGTGATCCCGCGCACATCAATAATGCATTCGTGAGCAATGAATCCATGAGTGCCTGTGTACAAAACAGGGAAGTGGGCATCGAGACGACGCGCTACATAATTCGCGTTCACAATCGCCATCTCAGTTGAGAGACGGACTCCGCTCGCACCCATCAGCCTGATGTAGGCCCACGAAATCGGCAGGATGCTCGCCGAACCAAAATTGGCAGCCGACACCGGTCCAACAGCCTGCGAACCAATCGGAGCAAGGGGATCACCTGGTAGGAAATCAGCGAGATGTTGACGCACCGCGACAGGTCCGACTCCTGGGCCACCTCCACCATGGGGGATACAGAAAGTTTTGTGCAGATTTAAGTGACTAACATCTGCACCGAACACGCCAGGCTGCGCGAGGCCAACTAGTGCGTTCAAGTTGGCACCATCAACGTAGACCTGACCACCGCCCTCGTGAATGATGCGACAAATATCGGTGATGCCATCTTCAAACACGCCATGGGTTGATGGGTATGTCACCATAATGGCTGCGAGGTTGTCTCCAGCCACATCAACTTTTGATTGCAGGTCGGAGATGTCGACATTTCCACGGTCATCACACGCCACCACAACAACTGACATACCGGCCATCACGGCACTCGCCGCATTTGTTCCATGGGCGCTCGATGGAATCAAACAAACTGTTCGTTCAATATCACCACGGCTGCGATGGTAGGCGCGGATTGCTAGCAGTCCAGCGAGTTCACCTTGGCTACCGGCATTCGGTTGCAAACTCACGGCGTCATAGCCCGTGACAGCAATCAACATATCTTCAAGCTGCTTGATGAGAGACAAGTAACCCTGGACTTCATCAAGTGGTGCATACGGATGCACATTGGCAAATTCAGGCCACGTCACGGGTTCCATTTCAGTTGTGGCGTTTAGTTTCATGGTGCATGAACCAAGAGGAATCATGGTTCGGTCAAGCGCTAGGTCTTTGTCGGCTAATCGACGGAGGTAACGCAACATTTCATGTTCGGTTTGACACGAGTGAAAAACCTTGGCCGTCAAAATTTCATCGGTGCGCACAAGCGCCATTGGAATTCCCACATCAGGTGCGTCGAATTTTTCGGGCGACATTATGTCGGTGCAACCAAATGCTCTCAGAACATCCGCGACAATCTCCAATGTGGACGTCTCGTCAAAGGTGAGACCGATCGTTAACTCATCAACAACACGGAAGTCCAAATCAAGCGAACGGCCAATATCAATGACGCCTTTCGCTCCGTGTGGAACACGCACCGAAATCGTGTCAAACCAGCTGTCATGTATCAATTCGAATCCACGCGCGCGAAGTGCTTGCGCAGTGATCGTTGTCAGGCGATTAACGCGGCGGGCTATCCGATCCAGTCCGCTTGGTCCATGCCAGGTGGCGTAAAAGCCGGCGATATTGGCGAGCAATGCTTGAGCCGTGCAGATATTGCTGGTTGCTTTTTCGCGACGAATATGCTGCTCGCGTGTCTGCAGCGCCAAACGCAATGCTGGGCGACCTTCGGTATCGGTGCTTACTCCAACCAAACGACCAGGCAGACTGCGCGCGTAGGCCTCGGTTGTCGCCATGAAAGCGGCGTGTGGTCCACCGAAGCCCATCGGCACACCAAATCGTTGGGCCGAACCAACCGCTATGTCCGCGCCGAGTTGACCAGGAGATGCCAACACCACGCAGGCCAAAGGGTCAGTGACAACAACTGCCACCGCACCCGCGGCCTTGACTGATGCGATCGTTGACGACCAATCGTGAATTGAACCAGTTGAGGTCGGATATGAAAAGAGGGCTCCGAAAACGTTCGTTGGATCTAGAGCATCAATATCGCCCACAATGAGTTCAATGCCAAGGGGTTCGGCTCTCGTCGCCATGACGGAAATCGTTTGCGGATGGGTATCGCGATGCACAAAGAAAGTGGGCGATTTTGATTTACTCGCGCGCCGTGCCATCGTCATTGCTTCGGCTGCCGCAGTTGCTTCATCAAGAAGCGAGGCATTAGCAATTGGCAAACCAGTCAGGTTAGAGATCACGGTTTGAAAGTTCAAAAGCGATTCAAGTCGACCTTGACTAATTTCTGGCTGATACGGCGTGTACGAGGTGTACCACGCCGGATTTTCGAGAACATTGCGCCGAATAACTGGGGGAGTGATCGTGTTTGTGTAACCCATGCCAATCAAACTGCGTCGCGGTCGATTCATCAACGCGATCTGCCGTAACTCGGCGGTCACTTCTGATTCAGTCAGAGCACTCGGCAATGCCAAATCATCGCGTAGACGAATCGCTTCTGGCACGGTCTGATCAACGAGGGCGGCCACGGATTCAACACCAATCACCTGCAGCATTTCCTGCAAATCATCAGAGTCAAGAGTGCCGATATGACGACGAGAAAAACCGTCTCGATCAAAAAGTTCATCTAGTGAATACGTCGGCATGGAAGCTCCAAACAGGTCATGACAAAAGTCGTGTTGTGCTTCCCCCGCTGTCTTTCCACCAAGGCGGACCTGAGAGCTTCGTTCAACTTGCGACAGTTGAACTTTCCCCTTCGGTAAGACCTGTGAACAGGTCTAATTTCCAGCGTTGTCTCACCCGTCCGGTCCGTTGGCCTGAGAGATTCCGGGGAGGTTGCTCCTTCGGCGTTGCGATGCCGGTAGCACCGCAACTCTCCCGGTCGGGGTTAACGACAACTTGACCATAGTTCGTGACCGACGTGGGTAACGACAACATCACAGATTTTTACTGTGCCGATCATCACCCTTGTCAGCATCGCTGGGCTTTTTGCTCTTCGTAGTCAGCGATTGCAGTTAATTGTGCACCTAGCGTGGCGTCCACCCAGCGGCTACCCGCACCAATGATCTTGTCGTAACTGGCTTGTGGTCCTGCCAATTGGCCCGTGAAGTGCGGAATCACTTGTTCGGCGAAGAGTTCGTAACTCCGCAAGGTCTGATGCCAGTCGGCCATGTCGGCTCCCATAAACAAGTAGCAGCCAAATCCGCCGGTCTTTTCTTGCAGGCGTTCAATTTGAGCAATCGCCATGTCAGGAGTTCCGATCACCATGCGACCTGATTCATTGGCCTGATCGATGAAATCGTCGATGTCAGTGGGCGGGGGCGGGCCATTGGGGTCGCCTAACGGAATAATGTGACCGAGATAGTCCCAAATCCATTGCAGGCCATAGCGACAATTCTCACGGGCCTTCTCGACGGTTTCAGCAATATGCATCGGACCCATGAGACGGGCCTTTGAGCGATCAACCACATGACCGTGCCGTTGCGCTTCGTCTTCCCATACCTTGAGGTTGTAATCAAGCATCTGGAATGCAGCCGGTTCGGTCGCAGCAATAGAAATCAAACCGACGCCATATTTTCCGGCCAATTTAGAACCAGAAGGCGAAACCGATGAAGCAACCGCAATATCAAAATTACTGTACGGCTTGATTTGTAATACTGCCTCATTACAGGTGTACCAGTCGGTTTGTTCGGTGACGGTCTCACCACGGAACAAGCGCATCATCACATCGAGCGATTGCTCCATACGGGGACGCTGAGTCATTGGGTCAATACCCAACATGTGCGCATCAGATGTCAACTGACCAGGACCAGCACCAAACATCATGCGACCACGAGTGAGGTGATCGAGCATGACAATGCGGTCAGCCAACATGAATGGATGATGATAGGGAAGCGAGTTCACCCCTGTTCCCAACTTGATGTATTTGGTTCGCTCGGCAGCAGCAGCAATCATCACTTCAGGAGAAGCAATGAGTTCTGATCCGGCCGAGTGATGCTCGCCGATCCAGGCTTCGTGATATCCAAGTTCATCGAGATGTTCCAGAAGTTTGAGATCTCGTTGAAGCGCAAGAGTGGGATTGATACCCGTCTTGTGCATGGGTGGCATGAAGATTCCGAAGCGAAGACTCATGCCAAATTACTAACACAACCGCTGTCACTCAATCGTGCCGTACGCACCTACCGAGCCAGTTGAGCCGGCATCTCGAACTTTGGTGACGGCATGGCTCAGATCAACTATGAATTCTTCAATCACTTGATGGTGAACAGCGTTGACTGTGCAATGCAAAGAGTCGGGAGGGGCTTGTCTGTCGACATACCAACCAGTTTTTGCTAGTTCATCAGCCACTGCGAACACATCAAAGTTTTGTGCCCCAAAAGACAACAATGTGCTGTCGGGGTAGGCCCGCAAAAGAAGTCCGTCAGTTTTTTCGATTGCATCGGCCAACTGTCGAGTTGTCGCCCGCGCCGACTCAGTCAGTCGTAAATACCCCTCGTCGCCCAAGTAGTTCATGACTGCCCAGGCCGAGGCCATCGGACCACCACTTTTGGTTCCAAGCACTCCCGATGATCCGTAGAAACCGCCTAACCAATTGTCGGTGACGAAAGTTTGGTACGAGCGCAATTGACGATTGCGATGCATGATGACTGAGGCACCTTTGGATGTGTAACCGTACTTATGCAAGTCGACCGAAATACTGGTCACACCATCTACACGAAAATCCCAAAGTGGAATGTTCTCACCAAGACGTTCGAGAAAGGTGAGGGTTACCCCACCCATACATGCATCAACATGACAATTGATATTCCTCTCGCGAGCGATCGCCGCGAGGTCAACAATGGGATCAACGACACCTTGTGGGTACTGCGGTGCGGAACCAACAATCAACACCGTGTTGGCATCAATGGCTTGTCGCGTGGCTTCAACATCGGCACGCCAGTCAGCACGCACCGGAACTCGTCGACTTTCAAGTCCAAAGTAGTAACAAGCCTTTTCGAAAGCAGCGTGCGCAGAAGTTGGCAACACCACATTGGGCTGAGTAATTCCAAATTCTCGACGACCCCTTTCGCGCGCTGCTTTAACAGCGAGCAAAATACTTTCTGTTCCACCACTCGTCATAAAGCCAGCAGACGTTTCATCGCCATGCACCCACCGATTAACAGTCGCGACGACATCGGCTTGGAACTTTTTCAAACTCGGAAACGCATCAGCATTTAGGCCGTTGGTTGATCCGTACATCGCATACGCCTGATCGGCGACTGCTTGAACTTCGGGACCAGCGTAGTAAGCCAACGAAAAAGCGCGACCCTCTTTCCAACGCAAATCAGATTGACCAATTGCTGAAACTTCTGCCAAGACTTCTTGCGCGCGTGAAACCATAACTCGCACTGTAGGCAACTGCCATGACTACGGTATGAACCATGTCGAACAAAGAGCTCGAATCACGAGCACCTCTCGTATCCGTTGATGAAATGAATGCATTCATCGGGGGAGCGTTCGGCGGCAATCAGAATGCCTGTGAAGAAATGGCCTTCGGGATGTCCGTCGCGGTCATGTACCCAAGCGCCGCCTCTTTACGTCCTGGCAAAATCATTAGCGGCCCCACCGTCTTCAGCATTTGTGATGCCGCATTGTTTTACGCATCGTTGTCGGCAATTGGCATGGAGCCCATGACCTTGACAAGTGAGATGTCGATTCGTTTTTTACGCCCAGCAAGGGGAGAGGTGATTCGGGCGCGAGCGCGCATTGACAGCCTCGGTTCACGCTCAATCGTCGGGACCGTCATTGCCTATACCGATGACGAGTCAAAGCCCGTAGCGGTCGCTCAGGGCACCTATATGCGCCCCAAGAATTCAGCCAACGCGTAAGGCTGTCATCTAGGATCGGTAAATGTCTACACACGCCGGTAAGCCCATCATCAAAGTTCCCGCAGGGGATCCGCCCACCAGCTTGATCATCGATGACGTCGTGACTGGCGAGGGCAAAGAGGCAACTGCTGGTTGTCGGCCCGTCATGCATTACGTCGGCGTGGCCTGGAGCACCGGACGCGAATTTGATGCGTCTTGGGACCGCATGGAAACTTTCAGTTTCCGACTCGGCGCCGGTGAAGTCATTGGTGGCTGGGACCAAGGTGTCGCTGGCATGAAGGTTGGCGGACGACGCCAATTGACAATTCCGCCCGAACTTGGTTATGGCAGCCGAGGCGCTGGCGGCGTTATCAAAGGCAACGAAACGTTGATCTTTGTTGTTGACCTCATTGACGTGCGTTGAAACCGCGCGAGAGCAGAACTGCAGTAGGAGCAGGCTTTTTGTGATCTGAAAATGAATTGACCTTCGTTCCAGATCAAAGTGTCATAACGGAGATTATGGGCAGAATATCAACAGCCTCGGCAAAAAATAGTCAACTAGAACTACTCAGGCTGGCTTGATGGTGTCAACGTTCGATCTCGTAATGGACGAGCCGCATCCAAGATCCATTCCATGGCTTCTTTCAAACTCGTGACTGTTGGCTTGCCAGCTTTCAATTCACGTTCGGTGTCATCAACTGCGCACGCCAAGACATACAGATCGTCGTACAGCGAATCGATCTCTTGCCGGGCAACCACCAACTCGTCTTCACTCAATTTGAGTTCTCGGGCTCGTTGGCGACCGACCCAATCCCATTGACGACAGGCCTGACTGCAGAAAACCCTTTTTCGGCCGGCCCCTTTTTGCTCGGGTAAAACTCGGCGACACCAACGGCATCGCGGACCACTTACGCCCCGCACCTGTACCCCTGTGGTTGATTTCGTCATGACGAAATACTCGCACATGTAGTCGACAAATTTTGGGAATGAGTCACAAACTTTGGTGGAGGCGACAGACTCACACCATGAGTTCGCCCGAGAGTGTGCCTACTGGTTCGAGATTGACTCCTCCCGCCCCCGTTCGTCGCTTCGCAAGCGACAACAATGCCGCAGTCCATCCTTTGGTTCTTGAGGCCATCGATCGCGCCAACCGCGGACATGCGGTTGCGTACGGCGACGATCCTTGGACCGCACAAGCCGAAGCCGATTTCAACGAGCTATTCGGCCAACAGGTGTCAACGTTGATGGTGTGGAACGGAACTGGGGCCAATGTGCTTGCACTCGCAACACTGCTCTCCCCCGCGGGTGCAGTTGTCTGCAGCGATGCCGCACATATCAACGTCGATGAGACCGGCGCTCCAGAACGAATTCTTGGTTCAAAGCTCATTGACCTCCCATCAATCGACGGCAAGATCACACCCGACCAAGTTTTGAGTCTGCAACATTTCCTTGGTGTTGTTCATCATGTTCAGCCGAGTGTTCTGTCAATCACTCAAAGCACTGAATGGGGAACGTTATACACGCCTAATGAAATTGGAGCTTTGTGCGATGCCGCCCATTCAATGGGGATGAAGGTGCACCTTGACGGGGCGCGTATTGCGAATGCGACGGCTGCTCTTGGAGGTACACAACAAGCGTTGAAGTCATTCACGGTTGATGCGGGTGTGGACGTCATTTCTTTTGGTGGAGCCAAGAACGGAATGATGTACGGCGAAGCAGTTGTGTACCTCGACCCCGAGATGGCCCGTAGTGCACCATATGTCCGCAAGCAAGTCACTCAGCTCCCGTCCAAGGTCCGCTTTATCTCGGCCCAGTTTTCGGCTCTCCTGACTGACGATCTCTGGATCACGAATGCGCGTCATGCCAATTCAATGGCGGCCCTTCTGCACCAGCAGACCGTTGGGTTGCCCGGCGTTCAACTGTCTTCGACACCCGAGGTCAACAGCATTTTCCCGATTCTGCCGGCCAGCAAAATTGAGCCGTTACGGGACTGGTCTTTTTTCTACGACTGGGATTCCCACCACCATCAGGTGCGCTGGATGGCGTCCTGGGATACCCAAGTGGCTGACATCGATCAGTTCGTTGCCGGGGTCCGCCATTTTGTAAGTTAGGAGTTTTTTCTTTCACAAGAATTTTTGACTCGATGATTAATTCCATCTAGAGTCGTCTCGTTGTCGGCAGTTTGACCTGCTTGCGACATGGGGAATACATCAAAGTAACCAGTAAGTAGGCATGTAGTAAGTAGGCATGTAGTAAGTAGGCATGTAGTAAGTAGGTATGTAGCAAGTTTTCACCACCAGGGGGTCGTGTGGCAGCTGTAGAAATCATCATCACCCGTCAACAGACGGACGACGTGTGGATGGACGCTGGAGCATGCCGTGGCATGACTCACCTTTTCTTTCCCACGACTGCAGAACGACCACAAGCCCGGGAACGTCGAGAAGCCCTCGCCCGCAGTGTGTGCTCGAGTTGCGCAGTTCAAGACGTGTGTCGTGATTTCGCTCGCGACAATCACGAGTACGGTCTGTGGGGTGGCGAAAGCGAAGACGAACGCCACGAAGCCGGATTCCGTTTGATTGCCCCAATTGGCATCCGTGCCAACGCCAGCTAACGATTTTCTCTGGGTTGCCCGTCAACTGTCTCGCCCGAGTGAGACAATCAATCAATGAGTCTCTCCGAGTATCGTCAGGCCCTTGCGGCAGCATGGTCAGATTTCGGAGACCCTCGCGTCATCGTCGACGTTGAAGACACCAGTCCACGAGTCTCAACGAACACCGTCTTTCGCGTCTATCTTGATGACGCTTCTCATGTTTATGCCAAGGTGTCGAATTACGGATCGTATTTTCTGTTTGCCGAAGATCACGACCGACTGTTTCGATGCACGCAGTTACTTCAAGGAACTCGCTTTGAAAATTTCCTAGCACCGGTCTTAGCAAAGTCGACTCAGCAGAGCCCGGAGCCACTCGCTGCAGAAAGACCCTTCACATGGTACGACGGCAAATTGTGGGTCGCTTTTTACGGCGAGGCATTAAAACGCGATATGTTGCCTCCTCAATTGAGTCGTGAGCAATCGCGTTGTCTGGCTCACGAGATCGCTTATTTTCATCGTGCGTGTGATGAGATTGCAACCGAGATTCCGGCTACTTCGAACAGCATCAAGGCCGATGCGATTCATCTCTTGGATCTTCTCTCAAGCCCGTTCGCTCCAAGGAATTTCTCCCTTCCTCCCGAACACATCGGAGTACTCCACAAGCACACCCATGACTTTTTATTAGAGCTTGAGAATATTCGTTACGACTCTTGGAAACGTATTCCCATTTTGGTTGATTGGAATCTCGGTAATTTCTCAATTGATAATCACGGTTCGTCAACTCAACCCTTCACCTTGTTCTCACGTTGGGACTACGACTGGTTCCGTGTTGAATCACGACTGCTTGACTTTTACTTTTTATCCCGAGTCTCTTCGGCAACTGGCGATCGGACTCAGTGGTCGTACTCCCCTCACACTATGGTTGAACCCCAGTTTGTCGAATTCATTCGGGCCTATCACCAGGTTTTCCCATTAACTGAATCCGATATTCGTTTTCTTCCCGAGGCGTATCGCTTTTTTATTTTGAACTATGTCGTACGCGAAGGCGCGCGATTCTTTCGCCCAGATTTGTGCACCAAATTTCGTAGTGATGCGGCGCGTTCATACTTACCCGCGATCAACCGCCTCGATCTCACCCCACTTCTCCGGGCTATTTCGTCATGACGAAATAGCGCAAGTGAAAACCCTCCTGAAAACAGTGCAGTGTTTGTCTCAGTACGGCATGGTTCACTAGTGACATGGCAAATGGCTCGCACGCATACGAAGTTGTGGTTCTCGGCAGCAGCAACCTTGACCTCGTCGCGTCGGTCGAACGTTTCCCCGCCCCTGGCGAAACAGTTCTCGGAACAAATTACACCGAACATGCCGGTGGAAAAGGGCTGAACCAAGCAGTCGCCAGTCGCCGAGCGGGTGCCGACACCGCTTTCATCACTTGTCTCGGAACCGACGCCGCTGGTGAAACTTTGCATCGACTCATGACGTCTGAGGGAATCGCCGCTTATGTTACCGATCACCGAGGCCCCACCGGGCGTGCTCTGATTTCAGTTGATGAACACGGCGAGAACTCCATCGTTGTCGTTCCAGGTGCCAACGCGGCTCTATCCATCAGCGTCGTCGATGCTCACCGCGATGTGATTAGTCGGGCCGGAGTTTTGCTTTGTCAACTTGAAGTTCCCATAGACGCAGTTGAGGCTGCTCTCGCCATTGCCAAAAATGGTGGGGCCCGAACAATTCTGAACCCCGCGCCAGCAGCCCAACTCAATCGTTCTGTTTTGCAGTTATGTGATGTCATCATGCCCAACCAACATGAAGTGGCATTACTTGGCGGAGCAACATCACTTCTCGAATCAGGTGTCTCCATAGTTGTCATTACGCTCGGTGCTCGCGGAATCAAAATAGTGACCAAAGATGGCGAACTTCAGATACCTCCATTTGCGGTACGAGCAATCGACACAACTGGTGCGGGTGATGCAGCGTGCGGGGCCTTGGCTACTGCTCTTGCCCATGGCGCGGATATCACAACTGCGGCCCGTCGAGCCTCTGCAGCCGGCGCGCTTGCAGCAACGAAAAAGGGTGCAGTGCCTTCATTACCGACTCAACAAGACATCGACGCTCTCGTCAATTAAAACAGCGACGGCATTTTCAGATTTTGCGAAATGCCACAGCAGCCCATCCGCCGTGTTCAATTCGATCAAACTCCTGAAGTGGTTCTAGTGCCTTGGCAACATGCCCGTAATGTTCAGCAAGCACGCCACTAATGATCAATACTCCATCGGGTCTAATCAGCCACTTGAGTTCACCGCTCAACTCAATAAGTGCCGGCGCCAAAATATTGGCGACCACAATGTTGGCTGGGAAGCCAATAACTGCAATGGGTTCAGTCGTCACAGACCATCGATCACTCACTTGATTGAGTCGGGCATTCTCCTGAGAAACCGGAACACATGACGGATTGATATCCATGCCAATCGCTTGAGAGGCTCCTAATCGCAGCGCACCAATACCGAGCACGCCACTTCCGCATCCAACGTCAATCAGCACATCGTCAGACTTTAAGTATTTTTCAACCATCAACAGACTGCTCATTGTCGTTGGATGATCACCCATGCCAAATGTGCTGGCAGGTTCAATCGGAATCACCACTGCCTGATTGGGGTCGGGCAAAGATGCGACCGCTTCGGCAACTTCCTGTTCAGCGCACCAGGCAGGAGCAATGACGATTCGTCGACCGACAACTGTCGGCTGCGCAAATTCACGCCAAGTATTTGCCACAGTTTCATTGACATCTTTTGTTGACCAATCCAAAACAATGGGCAATGAATTCATTGCC
>CALEHE010000295.1 GCA_937876415.1 uncultured Actinomycetes bacterium | reverse complement strand
CTTCTTCATAGCGTTCAATCGCTGCGAACACATGTTGTTCAAGCTTCTCAATATCGCTTCCGACATGGCGCGCACCACTCCAGTAGAGCCAACGACGAATCGTGGTCCATTGCATTCCTACACCCAACTTTTCAATATCGAAACGTTGCATCAAATCGAGCATTCGCCAATGAATTGAATCAACCCATTCAGCGCCACTCTCGGCGTATTGACCGCCAATGTATGAGTCATGAACCGTTCGTGTACGACCACCAAAGCGTTGTTCGGCTTCAATCAGAGTGACTTCGGCTCCGCCCCCCACAAGAGATTCAGCGGCGCTTAAACCCGCAAGACCTGCCCCAACGACAACGCAGCGCATGCAATGATCAGCCGCCAGCAAGTGTGGCGGCAATATCGCTCGATGATTCGCCCGAGCGACGTAAGACCACCGCGACGAATGCCAAAGCAGCCATCGTCATAGCAAACAGCATCACTGCGCCGACTCCCCAGAACGGCTTGATCGTGCTCTTGGTGGCACCGAGCAATGCCACCGGGAAGGTGGTGCTACCGGCTTCGCTTACCAATGTTGAAATCACCGCGTTGTCAAGGCACAGCGTGAACGACAACAATCCGCTAGCAATCAATGCAGCCGAAATGAGTGGCAACGTAATTTGTCGAAATGCCCGAGCGGGGGTTGCTCCAAGGTCGGCGGCGGCTTCTTCAAGTGATTCGTCGAGTCCAGCGAGTCGCGCCCGAACAATGAGGGTGACGACAGCGCTGGCGTACAACGACTGGCCGACCCACAACTTATGCATCCCACCACTGAATGGACCGATTCCATTCTGGAACAAGTAGCCAAGAACAGGAACATCTTGAACCCGCTGGAACCATGTCACTAATGCGATGGCATCCATCACCTCGGGCGTCACCAAAATCAAAAACACGATCGCCATAAAGATCTTGGTCCACACTCCCGGACGTCGCGCCAACGCGACTCCCGATAGGCCGCCCAGAACCACTGCAATAACGGTTGCACCAAAAGCAGCTACGAACGAGTTACGAATGGCATCGCCGATGCCGGTGAAGTCAAAAATCTCGCGATACCAATCAGTGAGTAGACCATTGACGACAAAAGCCGCAATGAAACCAAGTGCGCCCAGCCAATTCAGCAATCGCTTTGAACCAACACCGACTTTGTTCAATACCCGTCGCAGTAACAACGCCCCTGCGGTAATGACGAAGAAACGAATGAGCATGGCCCAAGCCACCCCGCCGTCAAATAACTCGCCCCACCACTTCACGCTGGTTTCACCGGACCAAATCGAGAAGGAGGATCCGCCGTTGAATGAATGCCGGAAAACTAGGGCGATCGGGATGAACATGAACAGTAGAACCAATACCGCCCAGGCACCCATTGACAATTTCATGCCGTCGAAACGACGCGATTGCTCAACTCTTTCGTGTCGCACTCGAGCAGTCGTTCGTGCATGCATTGATCGACGAACTGCTTGCGTCACCGGTTGGGCGACCCGCAGAAGCCAAGGCACAATCCAAACGACCAACGCTCCAACCGTCAGAGCAAGAAGTACGGCGCCGATCATGAGGATCGCCATCGCCGAACCGAGTGGCCAGTTTTGCGCCTGTGAAAACTGCGAGGCAATCATTGAGCCAATCATGTTGCCTTTGGCCCCACCCAACACGGTTGCCGTGACATAGTCACCACACATTGGGATAAACGTCAACAGCACTCCGGCCACGATGCCAGGGCCAGCCAAAGGCAATGTCACACCAAAGAATGTGGCGATGCGGCCAGCACCTAAATCTTTGCTCGCTTCACGCATACGTACATCAATGCGATCAAGGGCCACAAACAAGGGCAGGATCATGAACCCGAGATAGTTGTAAACAATGGCGATTTGCACCGCCATCTGAGTTTCGAGCAGTTGAATCCCGCGGTCGCCCACAATTCCGAGGTCGGACAACCAACGCGAAAACTCACCGTTAGGTGCTAACGGGATTCGCCAAGAAACTGTCCGAATGAGGAATGACGTAAAACTCGGAATAACGACCAGGGCAAGAATTGTCGCACGCCATTTTTCGCTGACTTTAAACGCCGCGAAATAAGCAACT
Organism: uncultured Actinomycetes bacterium; assembly: GCA_937876415.1. Lineage (GTDB taxonomy): Bacteria > Actinomycetota > Acidimicrobiia > Acidimicrobiales > Ilumatobacteraceae > Casp-actino8. The sequence continues at coordinate 4,833 of CALEHE010000295.1, read as the reverse complement.
GGCAATCCGATCGCCAAACACAGCAACGTTGCCACAATCGCAATCCGCAATGTTGATTTGAAGGTCTTAAAGAAAGTCTCATCAAACACTTCTGAATAGTTGTCGGTGGTGAGCTTGCCCAAGTCAACCGGCAGAAGCTTTGAGGCGTCTTTGGTGCCAAACGAATAGACAACAATAAAAAGAATCGGGATAACGAAAAACAGCAGATACCAAATGATCGACGGGATGGCGAGGGCAAACTTAGGCCCTCGCCATCGTCGTCGATCAGAAGAAGTAACCGCTGTGGTCAAGCTTGATCAGGCTCCGGCCTTGGCCTTCATCTTGTTGATGATGTCAACTTGACGATCAATTGCTGACGTGATTTCTTGGGTTGACATAGTCGCCACCTGGGACTCATCAAAGAAGATCATGTCGCCGAATTCGAGATCTGGTGCGAGCTCGGATATCAAGGTTGGCATTTCTTTCATGCCGGTGTGATAACCGTGATACGCCAAGTCTTGAATTGAGATTTCTGGAATTAGGTCCCAGTTAATCCACGCGTGAGCGGCCTCGGCGTTCGGTGCACCGGCGGCGATGCAATAGTTATCCATCCACAATTCGGTGGTCGGTGTACCGAGGGCCCACTTCCATACGGTCGGGTCTCCGCCTGCTTCGGCGATACGGAAGTACGCCTGACGAGCATCACCATTCCAGGCCATCGACAAGGCGTAGGCACCTTCAGCGATTGCAGTGCTTGGGTAGCTATCGAACTTCTTGATGTGTTGTGCTAATTCGTCAACCAAGAAAGCCTCACAGGCGTCGAGGTCGGCTGCGTCGGTTCCGTTCCAGTCTTTGCCGTTAGCCCAGCACCACGCGCCCCACACGTTCGGGCCAGTGTCGATCACCGAGCAGTTTCCGCTGGCTTCATTCATACATGCATCAAAGAAGTCCTGCCACGTGGCGAGGTCTTTGGTGATGACAGTGCTGTCCCACATGAATCCGGTTGTTCCCCAGTTCTTGCACACCGAATACTCGTTGTTGGGGTCCCATGCTTGAGCCAAATAAGCGGGATCAACGTTGACCATGTTCGGAATGAGCGATGTATCGAACTTCTGAATGAGTCCCTTTTCAATCATCTGTGGGATGTACGGGCCCGTCGGAACGACAATGTCGAATCCGCTGTTTCCGCCCGAGGTCGCCAACTTGATGATGAGGTCTTCGTTGCTGTTGAAGTAATCAACCTTCATTGACACACCAATGGCGTCTTCGGCTTGCTCTCCAACCAATAGCGGGTCGTTGTAGTCGCCCCAGGTGTACATCGCCAGAGTTCCAGAGGCGGCGTTAATCACACGGCTCCAGTCACCTGATGCCAAGGGTGAGTCATCCGGAGCGGAGGAACCATTGTCATCGCCGCCACATGCGGCAACAACTAGTGCCAAACCAGCAGCCGCTGAACCCATTTTGAAGATGGCGCGACGCGTCAACTTCTCATGAAAACTCTCGGGTGCCAACATACGCAACTGCGGGATCTTGTCATTGGTGGTCATGGGATTCTCCTTTTTTGATGGATATTGCTGTGTATTGAAATCGTGTGTTGAAACTTTTAGTTGTCGTGAATCTCTTCGTCGCCGTCGGTCATCACGATGTCTGCTTGTCGAGCCGAGAAGAGGTACACATCATCGGCCGACCAATGGCAAAAAACATTGTCGCCTTGCTGGAAACGCGCAGCATGCGCTCGTGGTGTGAGCACTAACAGGTCGCGGTCTTTCACCGTGACGACGTACTGCAGAACATCACCAAAATGAGAAACGCCAGCGACAACACCTGCGGTGACATTGTTTGAATCGGCGGGGCGCTCTGCCGACAAATTGATGCATTCGGGACGGACCGCCGAAAGTGCCGGCTGACCATTAGGAACGTCTTCTTCAGGACGACTCGCAACGAACTCGGTGCCGTCATCGGAGCGAATGCCGTGTTCGGTGGCAAGACCTTGCCAGAAGTTGTTTCGTCCGATAAAACCAGCAACGAAGGCCGACGACGGATGCTCGTACACAGTCTCGGGGTCGCCAAGTTGCTCGATATGCCCATCAAGCATGATCGCGATGCGATCGCTCATGCTCATGGCTTCTTCTTGATCGTGAGTCACGAAAACAAAAGTGATGCCGAGTCGACTCTGCAGCAACTTCAGTTCAATCTGCATTTCTTCGCGAAGCTTGCGATCGAGCGCACCAAGTGGTTCGTCAAGCAACAACACACTCGGTCGGTTCACAAGAGCGCGAGCAACTGCGACGCGCTGTTGCTGACCACCCGACATCTGACGGGGCTTACGCTCGGCCAATTTGCTCATCTGCACCATGTCGAGTGCCTCAGCAACTTTGGCAGCGATCTCTGATTTCGGTACACCCTTTTGCCGCAAACCGTAGGCGACATTCTCGGCAACGGTCATGTGTGGAAACAATGCGTAGTGCTGAAAGACGGTGTTGACGTCACGCTTGTAGGGCGGAACACCTTGCACGTATTCGCCGCTAATACGGATAAACCCAGAGTCGGGCTGTTCGAAACCAGCAAGCATTCTCAGAGTTGTGGTCTTGCCACAACCGCTTGGGCCGAGCAACGATAAGAACTCGCCGGGCTTCACCAACAGATTGACTGAGTCAACGGCAACCATTGAACCGAACCGCTTTGTTACACCCTCAAGTTTGACTGCACCTCGGTCACCACTCACCTGTCGGGTCCCCCATTCTGACTGATCGACATCGTCTAATTCCTTTGCACTCGTAAGTGCTCAGATGCGACTATAGGGCACCTGAACCGCTAGTGATACTTATTCTGAACACCGAAACACTGAGTTAACCTAGAAACCAACCCTAGGAGTTTGCGTGAACACCCCCATTAACGATCCGTCCGACCTCATGGCCCTTGGGCAGAGGCACCTTTGGGGGCATTTCACCAACCTGTCAGCCGTTCAGCGCCAGGGATTACCCATCATCGATCATGGCGAAGGCGCCTATGTATATGACTCAGATGGCAAGCGCTACCTCGATGGCCTGTCGGGGCTGTTCACAGTCAACGTCGGACATGGGCGGGCCGAGCTTGGTCAGGCCGCTGCCGAACAGAGCGAAAAGTTGGGTTACTTCCCGCTCTGGAGCTTTGGCCACGAACCCGGCATTCGCTTGGCCGCCAAACTGGCTTCGCTCGCCCCTGGTGATCTGAATCGCGTGTTCTTCACGGCGGGTGGAGGCGAGGCGGTTGAGTCAGCCTGGAAACTGGCCGTGCAGTACTTCACAAACATCGGGCAACCCAACCGTCGCAAAGTCATCAGTCGTTACTACGCCTATCACGGCACGTCGCTCGGAGCGCTGAGCATCACGGGCATCCCCGCAATCCGCGAACCTTTCGAGCCACTCTTTTCGTGGGCGATCAAAGTGCCGAACACCAGCCAATACCGCTGCGGCATGTGTGCTGAACAAAACGCCTGTTCACTTGATTGCGCCGACGAAGTTGAACGCACCATCTTGCGCGAAGGACCAGAGACCATCGCCATGGTCGTCATGGAGCCAGTACAAAACACCGGCGGCGCATTAGTTCCTCCACCCGGGTACTGGAAGCGCATTCGCGAGATCTGCGACAAGTACGGAATCTTGCTGGTCTCTGACGAAGTGATTTGTGGATTCGGTCGTCTTGGCTATTGGTTCGGTTGCGAGCGGTTTGAGTATCAGCCCGACATGATCACCTTTGCCAAGGGTGTCACGAGTGGTTATGCCCCACTCGGCGGGGTCATCGTGAGCGATCGATTGGCCGCACCATTCCTTGAAGGTGAAGCCGCAGTGTTTTTGCACGGACTCACGTTTGGTGGTCATCCGGTTTCGTGCGCAGTCGCCCTTGCCAACATCGAGATCATGGAGAGCGAAGACCTTTTAGGAAATGTGCGACGCAACGAAGCGATTTTTGACGAGGTCATGGAAGGTCTACGCGATCTCCCCTTCGTTGGTGATGTTCGTGGTTGTGGCTACTTCAGAGTTGTTGAACTCGTGAAAGACAAAGCAACGAAACAATCGTTCACCGACGATGAGTGCAATTGGTTGTTGCGAGATGAACTATCGCCGTATATCTATAACGCTGGACTCATCTGTCGTGCCGATGATCGCGCCGATCCGGTTTTGGTTTTGTCACCCACATTGGTGTGTGGAGAAGAAGAATTGCGCTTCATCGGCAAAGTTCTCACCGACGCCCTCAATCAAGCGGCAATAGCTTTCAGCTCTCGTTAGCTTTCGAGATTCGCCATGACGTGCTTGATGCGCGTGTAATCCTCGAGCGCATACATCGACAAGTCTTTGCCGTAACCCGATTGCTTGAATCCACCATGAGGCATTTCGGCAACCATCGGGATGTGCGTGTTGACCCACACACAACCAAAATCGAGACGCTTGGTCATGCGCATGGCGCGACCAAAATCTTTGGTCCACACACTTGATGCCAAACCGTACTCAACACCGTTGGCCCAACGCACTGCTTCATCTTCGCCGTCAAATGATTGAACCGTGATCACAGGCCCAAAGATTTCGGTCTGAACCATTTCATCGGTCTGGCGCAAGTTGCTCACGACAGTCGGTGCAAAGAAATAGCCCGAACCAGATTGACGCGAACCGCCAGCATTCACTTCTGCGTGCGATGGCAAACGATCAAAGAAGCCCGAAACACGCGCCAACTGATTGGCATTATTCACTGGCCCAAAGAGCACGTCATCGTTATCGGGCATTCCACATTGCGTGGCCTTGGCTTGTTCGGTGAGAGCGGCCACGAAGTCTTTGTACACCCCAGCCGAGCACAACACGCGTGTTGCCGCGGTGCAGT
>CALEHE010000294.1 GCA_937876415.1 uncultured Actinomycetes bacterium | reverse complement strand
ACCGCAATGACGATATTGGGCATGTCAACTTCGAAGTGAGCGCGTAGAGCTTCACGAGTATCGCTACGACCCATGCCGTCGGTTCCGAGCGCCGTAAACAATCGACCCGGAACGAAACGAGCAATTTGTTCGGGGACGATCTTCATAAAGTCGGTCACCGCCACAATCGGATCAGTTGATCCGCCGAGCAACGAGGTCACACGCGCAACTTTGTCGGGGTGGCTCGGGTGCAAACGATTATCGCGTTCAACAGCCAATGCATCTTCGCGTAACGCTTTGTACGAAGTCGCCGACCAGAGATCAATACCAACGTTGAACCGTGACTTGAGTTCTTCGGCCGCAGCGATGGCGGCACCTTGCGCCGAGCCACTAAACAAAATGGTGGCATTGTGTTTGATATTGCTATCGGCTGGTGCGGCCTGCCATTTGTAAAGGCCCGACACGATGTGTGCGTCGGTGACACCAGCAGGTCGAGCGGGCATGATGTAGTTCTCGTTGTACAACGTGAGGTAATAGAAAACGTCGGGATCAACTTCGCCATTGGGTCCCTTGGCATCGCCGTACATTTGATTTAGGCCATGCTTAATAATCGCCGCAACTTCGTAAGCAAATGCGGGGTCGTACGACTGACAGGCCGGCACTGTTGATGCCAACACCAAACTGTGTCCGTCTTGGTGTTGCAAACCTTCGCCCATCAACGTGGTGCGACCAGCCGTGGCTCCGAGCAAGAAACCCCGGGTGCGACTGTCGGCCGCTTGCCAAATGAGGTCACCCACTCGTTGGAAACCAAACATTGAATAGAAGGTGTAGAACGGCACCGATGGAACGCCGCGAGTTGCATACGACGTTCCGGCCGCAATGAAACTACTCATCGCACCAGCTTCGGTAATTCCTTCTTCAAGAATTTGTCCATCGGCTGACTCGGTATATGACAGCAACATGTCATGGTCGACCGGTTCGTATTTCTGACCCTGCGACGCGTAGATCTTGAGTTCTCTGAACAATGAGTCCATACCAAAGGTACGGGCTTCATCGGGGATGATTGGCACAACACGTGACCCGAACTTTTCATCCCGCGCCAAGTTGCGTAGCAAGCGAGTGAATCCCATGGTGGTGCTGACTGATTGTTCGCCTGATCCACCATCAAGTTCGCTGAACACCGTGTCAGCCGGAAGTTCGAGCGGACGACGCGCCCGCACGATGCGCTTCGGAATGGATCCACCTAATGCACGGCGGCGTTCCATGAGGTACTGGTATTCAACAGAACCTTCGCTTGGGCGGAAGTACGGAGGCACATCGCCAACAAGAGCTGAATCGGGAATCTCATCATTGAGATGTAAACGATCACGAAGAGCGCGAATTTGTTCGGCGTTCATCTTCTTGATTTGGTGCGTTGCGTTACGGCCTTCAATGTCGGGACCGAGTGTCCAACCCTTGACGGTCTTGCACAGAATTGCCGTGGGGCGTCCGCTGCCAAGGTTTTGTGCAGCAGCACGATAAGCCGCATACAACTTGCGATAGTCGTGACCGCCACGAGGAAGTGTGCGAAGGTCATCATCGCTTAAGTGCGCAACCATCTGTCGGAGGCGGTCGTCGGGGCCGAAGAAGTTTTCGCGAATGTAGTTGCCATCTTCGATGGTGTACCGCTGGAATTCGCCGTCCACAGTTGAATTCATCTGATTGAGCAACACGCCATCTTTATCTTGCGCGAGCAAGTTGTCCCACTTTGAACCCCAAATGACTTTGATGACATTCCATCCAGCACCGCGGAATACTGCTTCAAGTTCTTGAATGATTTTTCCGTTGCCACGAACCGGACCATCAAGCCGTTGCAAGTTGCAGTTAACAACGAACACCAAGTTGTCGAGGTGTTCACGTGAAGCCAACGACAATGCGCCGAGCGTTTCTGGTTCATCAGTTTCACCATCACCGAGATATGCCCACACGCGACTATTGCTAGTGTCGTCAAGTTGGCGATTCATGAGATAGCGATTGAAACGGGCGTGATAAATCGCACTGATGGGTCCGAGACCCATGCTGACAGTGGGGTGTTCCCAGAAATCGGGCATGAGGCGCGGGTGCGGGTAACTCGAGAGACCTTGACCAGGTCGCGCAATTTCGCGACGGAAATGATCGAGATCGTTTTCGCTTAGGCGACCTTCAAGAAATGCGCGAGCGTAAATTCCGGGAGCAGCGTGACCTTGGAAATAAATGTGATCGCCCGCATTGCCGTCGTCTTTGCCGCGGAAGAAATGATTGAAACCAATTTCGTACAGGCTGGCCGAACTGGCAAATGTTGAAAGGTGTCCACCGATTCCCTCGGCGTGTTTGTTGGCGCGCACCACCATGGCCGCGGCATTCCAACGAATGAATGCGCGAATGCGACGTTCGATGTGTTCATCGCCAGGGAACCACGGTTCGTGCTCGCGAGGAATGGTGTTGACATACGGAGTTGAAACTGTGGCGGGAAAACTGACTTGACTCTGCTGCGCCTTTTCAAGAAGGCGCGATAACAGATAACGCGCTCGCACTTTGCCGTGTACATCGATCACTGCATCGAGTGAGTCGAGCCATTCTTGAGTTTCGTCGGGGTCGGTATCGGGAAGTTGGTGGACGGAACCGTCAAAAAGCATGGTGTCAGTCTCGCAGAGTTACCGATTGGTAAGAGTTCTGTTGCCGAATTTGGTGTTCTTAGCACGAGTCACGGCAATGCGGGATTGGTTGTGAGAATATGTACGGCTTATGAGTCACCCAACCGATCCGTCAACAATTGAACGCGCACTCGTCGTGTATACCGACGGAGCGTGCAGCGGAAACCCTGGGCCTGGGGGATGGGCTTGGGCCTTGGCTCCGTCGGGTGAACGGACTGGTTCAGGTGGCGAAACGAGAACCACCAACCAGCGGATGGAATTGACGGCGGCCTTTGAGGCGCTGAAGACCAATGCGCCCATTGCGGCTGCTGAAACTAAGCGACTGATCATCGTGAGCGACTCGACATATGTTGTGAACTGTTTTAAGGATCGCTGGTGGGTGAAGTGGAAGGCCAACGGCTGGCGCAACGCCAAAAAAGAGCCAGTGGCCAACGATGACCTGTGGAAGCCATTTATTGAGTTCTATGAAAGTTTGCCGATTGCCCAGCGACCCGACTTTCAATGGGTCAAGGGCCACAGCGGTGATCCGATGAACGATCTTGTTGATCAAATCGCCGTTCAGGCGTGCCCACGCTGACCGAAAAAGTTCCTCTGAACAGGTCTTTTGTATTCAGTGACAGGACAGTACTGGCCTGAATCGGTACGGTTTGAGGGCTCGTGACACCATGAAGCATCTCCGTCCACCCTCATGAAACATTTTCGTACAACCCTCGTTGCCGCCCTGAGCGGAGTTCTGCTGGCCACGGCGTTGTCGTGGCTGGCGCCAAGCGCCCCCGTGCAGGCCGCGCCCGGTGACCCCAATGTGGGGCTCGCCATAGTGATTGAAGGTCAGGGCAACGGACACGGGCGAGGTCTCAGCCAATACGGAGCGGTCGGTTGGGCCACGATCTATGGCAAAGACTGGACCTGGATTCTTGATCACTATTACGGCGGGACCTCGATGGGCGCCGTTCCGGCCGGAACTCGGATGTCAGTGCGCCTGACCGCTCAAGACGATTTGCAGACTGCAGTGATTGCGGCTGACGGAAATGCCTTTTGGGTTGGCGGGACTCCTGGCTATTTCACATCGATGGTCGCCCGTGAAGTTGGGTCGTCGGGCGGGCAATACACCTATCAAGTGTGGGGTAAGACCGGGGCCGCTGAATGTCCATCGTCAAATGATTCTCTAGACAGTTGGGATCCCCTCGGCGAGGTGACGACTGCAGCGGGCTTGCCCTCGGTGACATTCTCGGTAGCAGGTGCCGATGACCCCGCGACTCCGGCGGCGTCATTGTTGGGGGTGTGTGATTCGGCGGGCGCAGTGCGCCATTACCGCGGAAACATCTTTGCCTCAAACGGAACTGCTGGCGAAAATCGCACGATGAACGATGTTGAAATTGAAGCGTATGTTCGCGGTGTGATTCCGCGTGAGTCGCCAGCGTCATGGGCCGATCGTGGAAACGGAACCGGTATCAATGCGCTCAAGGCTCAAGCAGTTGCGGCACGTTCGTACG
>CALEHE010000293.1 GCA_937876415.1 uncultured Actinomycetes bacterium | reverse complement strand
CTATTGCCGTAAATTTCTCACGATCTGGTCTGGCAAAGTTGCAGAAAACCTCAGCAAAAGCCGACCAGATTGCTATTTGCGCGAGGTGCGGCGTTTGTTGTTGAGGAAGTCGACAAGCACGTAGTCGCCGAGGTTGTCACTATTCGTCATAAACGCACGACCACCGTTCATGGCGGTCATCTGCTCAACAAACCGCTGCAGGTATTGATCGGGATCAAGCATGAACGTATTAATTCGAATGTTGTCTTTCGTGCAACGCATCGCTTCACGCAATGTTGCTTCAACCGTTAACTGCTGGGCTTCGTATCCGTCGAAGTAAGTGAACCACGGATCACCTTGCGGAGTGATGTGTGCCGTCGGCTCGCCGTCGGTGATCATGATGATCTGCTTGTTGCCCGTTTGACGACTCAACATTTTGCGAGCCTGACCAAGTGCATGATGCATGTTGGTGCCCTGCATTCCGGTCAACGATGCTTCAATCAACTCATCAGCCTTGATTTCCCACGCCACATGACCAAACATCAACACACCCAGGTAGTCGCGCGGATATTGCGACGACATCAACGATTGCAGTGCAACGGCAACTTTTTTCGCTGGCCCCCATCGACCATCGCGCACCATTGAATACGACGCGTCAAGCATCAAAACAGTTGATGAGCGCGTGAGGTGTTCAGTTTGTTCAATTTCGAAGTCTTCAGGCGACAACTTGACTGGAGTCCCCTGCCCGCCGCGGCGCAATGCATTGCGAATGGTGCGCTGTAAATCAAGATTGAACGGATCGCCGTATTCGTATTGCTTGGTTTCGTACGTGCGCTCGTGACCTTGACCAAAGCGGTTTTGTTGGTGCTGGCCCTGCTTGTCCTTTGACAAGTTTGAGAACAAGTCGCGCAACGACTTTGAACCAATTTTGCGCATGCCCTTAGGAGTCACTTCTAACTTGCCGTCTTTTTGATGGATCAAGCCCTCGCGCTCAAGCTCTTTCACCAACTTGGCAAGCTTTTCCATGGAGCGAGCAACATCATCACCCATCAGTTCACGAACACGATCCATGTCGGCTTCGGCGAGTTGCTGCGGCGATGTTGGATTGTTCATTAAGTCTTCAAGGCGATCAAGTTCAGCAAGATCTTTCATCGTCTGCATTGCTTGATCGAAGCCCATCGGGTCTTCGCCTTGCATTTCGTAACCCTGACCTTGGCCAAGGCCCGGGAACATCTGCATCATGTTTTGTGACAACTGATTCATTTCGTCTTGCATGTCTAAATCTTGCATGAGCATCTGCGACAACTCTTGTAACTGCTGACGCTGCTCGGGCGACATTGAATTGAGCATGTCTTGAGCGGCTTGCATCTGACGCGCAATCTGTTCCATGAGTTCATCAAACGATTGCGGGTTCTCGGGGAAGAACTCGCCATGCTCTTGCATGAACTCTTCAAACTTTTCGTCTTCGCCATTGTTGTGGCGCTCGATCATTTCGTTGAGCGCCTTCATCATCTCTTTCATGCGCTGCATGTCTTCAGGTGATGTGCTCTTCATTGCCGACGAAACTTTGTCGAAGTTCTGCTGCATGAGTTGCTCGCGGAGTTTTTCCATGAGCTGTTCAAATCGCTGCTGGGCCTCAGAAGACTCAAAGTCGTACGACTGCAGTTCGCGCACTTTGCCAGCCAAGTCGTCGGGCATCATGTCGAGCCTGAAGTTGCGCTCCATCGCAGCGTTGCGGGCGTTCTCGGCGCGGCGCTCATCGCCACTCTTTTCCGCATCCATGACCGACTGTTCAACGGCATGGCGCTCTTCATCCAAGATGTCGTTGAGTGCATCGGCTATTTCTTGAAAGACTCCATTGGGGTCGCCTTTGTCGAGCAAATCTTGGCGAGCCTCTTTCAATTTGCGGCGCATTTCGCGTAGTCCCTGCATCCGCTCGCCGTTCGGGTCGGTCGCTCCGCGCTCCATCAGTCGGCGTAAAGCCCCACGCAGATCGCCATTTTGCAACAAATCATCCGACATTTCATCGAAGAGATCACTGGCCTCAAGGTCGAAGCCCGTTTGGGTGCCATCCCAACGTGAATAAGTGGACCGAGCAGTCATATGCGCACGCTAGTACCCAAATAGCGCCCTTGACCCGTCGAAGCGACGGGTAGTCTGACGACAGTCATGAAAGTTGAACGCACCTTCGTTTTTGTTGACCTCTCGGGGTTCACCAAGTACACCGCAGATAATGGCGACACCGCAGCCGGAAATATTCTCACCAAATTCCGTGCCGAAGTTCGTGATGTTGCGGCTACGTGGGGCATCCGCGTTGACAAATGGCTCGGCGACGGCTGCATGATCGTTTCGGTTGAACAAGACATGGCTATTGGCTTTGCCCTAGATATGCAAAAGCGTTGTGAAGATGTCTGTCGTCCCCTCACTGTGCGCGTCGGACTCGCCACAGGCGAAGTCTTGATGTTCCAAGGTGAGGATTACATCGGCACCTCGGTCAACTTGGCCTCACGTTTGTGCGATGTGGCCGAAAACAACGAAGTGCTGATGCCCCGTTCTGATTTGCGGCGTTTGCCAACTGGCGTTACTGAAAACAATCACAGCCCAGTGGTGCTACGCGGACTCGGCGAAGTTGAAGTTGTCAACTTGACCGCCCAAGACAAAATTGGTGGCAATAACGACACGGGCGAGTTGTGGACTCGTTCGCCCTTCGTTGCGTAATCACCAAGTGCACGCGTTTTCAAGGCCGCGATGACTGAGCCATCTCCGGGTTTTTACCTACCCGCCCAATTTGCTGTTGGTCCCGATGGTCAAGCGCCCTTTCGCACGCACTTTGAAGAGATCATCAACTCGTATGCGATTGCTGGAGCAACGCAATTGCGTTTGGGTTTTGATTGGTCGCAGCTTCAGCCTCGTGCTGGCGGACTAGATGGCAAGTGGGTTGAGTGGTACCGAGATGTCATCAATGCCGCCAACAGTGTTGGTATTCAAGTATGGGCATCATTACTTGAACGCGAAGCCCCGCATTGGTTCGACGACGAACGAGGTTTTAGTGACGCAAAAAATGCTGGTCGCTATTGGCCTCGATTTGTTGAAATGGCCGCTGATTCATTTGGTGATCTTGTTGCTGGCTGGTTTCCAATTGACGACCCAATTGGTTATGCAACGCGCCACGAACCAGATGATGCAACGCGCCACGGAGAAATGGTTGACACGATGATCGTGGCCTGGCGTGATGCCTGGCGCATCTTGCGCGGCGGGCCACCCGTTGCAAGTTCATTTGGTGTGCGCATGGTTCGCTCCATTGACGAATCACAAATTGCCATTGATCTTGCTAAACGTGAAGATCACATTCGTTGGAAAACCTTCTTGCGCGGAATTCGTGATGGCAACATCGTCATTCCTGGTCGTGCCGATCGCGAACTCGCCGACCTAGCCGGATCAATTGACTTAGTCGGCATAACCTTTCGTTCAGATTTAGGTGAAGATCAAGCGATCACCGACGATTCACTGCGTCGTTGGCAAGAGCGCGCAACGATGTTGATTCATCGCGCCAATAATGAATCGCCAGATCGTCCCATTGTGATTTCATATCGCTCGGCCCGACGGGGTGTCAGCGAAACTGTGAGCGATGCCGAAGTATTGAACGAGGCTTTTGAACGTGCAGTCGTTGCGTCTGTGTCAGATGGAATCGACATTCAACACGTCTTTACGAATCCACCGCGAGACAAAAAGAACTAGTTACTTGATGGCAGTGGGCGCAACTGGCCCACCAACAGCACGCGTAAATGGCAGTGGTGTCGCCGTCAGCAAGAAGTCGTATTGACCATCGGCTGCGCAGTCTGCAGCCAAATCATCAAGCACCCAGTTCTGACCTTGCGTTAAACCAATATCACGAATGTTGATCATGTGGACTGGCAGCATCGCAGCCGGATCTTCGGGTGGGTAACACTCAAACACAATGGTGTCGGTCGCAACGATGGCAACATCATTGTCGCGCACCCACTGAATGCTCTTTTGACCAAGACCCGGCGTTGGAACCGAGTAATGAACTTTGTTTCCTTCGCGCAACCAGTGCATGTGACCCGTGCGCACACACACGATGTCCCCTGGCAACACTTTCAAGCCAGCTTTATTGGCGGCTGCTTCAAGATCATCAGCACCAAT
>CALEHE010000292.1 GCA_937876415.1 uncultured Actinomycetes bacterium | reverse complement strand
TGAGATCTGGTTGTCGCCAGCGAAGCATGCGATAGATCGCAGTTCCGTATAACAAGGCTTGCAGCGGATAATGATGATGAGCCATCGCATGAATCAACTCTTTGGGGGCATAGGCATCCATCAATATGGTGATCTCGTCAGAATCCAGGCGATTGGTCTTGTAGTCGGTGATAAACAAACGAGGCGATCCGTCGTTATCGGTTACCCGAATAACTGCGTCAATCGAACCGTTCAAAAGACCGGCCAACGGAATATCAAACGAGGAATCGCACAGTGAGTCTGCGTACGCACACAGAACATCGTTTTCAGTAAGGGAAGATTTCAGCAACTTGCCGATGTCGCTAGCGAGTATTCCTTGACTCAATTTCGCCAAAGACATTTCAAAATCAAGTTCGCTCAGCCGGTCTTGAGGAGCAATGTCTACCAGCGACTTATTGTTGAACGGTTCTCCAAGCGGTGTCTGATACGAAGCGATGACGCCGTCAATCAACTGCTGACGGAACGGACGCAACAATGAAGAGTTTGCGTGACTATCAATCGCTCGGGCTACCTCGTGGTGCAAATCTTTAGAAGTATCCACGACTTCGTAGACCTTGTGCATCACTCGGCCGAAGTAAGTACCCCCTGGCACTCGCGCCAATGACATATCCACACCTTCGGGTAGACCGGTCGGCACATGGTGAGCGGCGTATTGATGCGCGCCCACCCCAAGCAGCGACATATCAATCGGTGCTTCGTCTCGGCCACCAGATTCAGCCACAAAGCCATCACTACGCAAACCAGTCTCTCGATCTTGTTGACGCGAAGTAATGCCGCTAAACGAAGTGCGGCGATACGACTGAACCACTGAGGCCGGGGCCTCTGCTAATTCCAGATGATGCGAGCTTGAAGCAACCACGGGACGAAATACCTTTGGTTTCGCCAGTGAATCGACTCCACGCTTCTCTACTTTGTCCACGAGCTTGACTGCTTGATCAACATTGGTGCACCGATCAAAGAGTGATGGGTTCGAACCACCCGAGGTAAACAAGACCGACAGATGATGTTCAGCTCGGGTGAGCGCGACATACAGAAGACGACGATCCTCTTCGTCGCCAGCGGCCTTCATGGACTCCTTAGTGCTCGGATCAACTTGTCCAATTGCCCAGCCAATATCAATGACTCGTGCCCGCCGCCCATCGGCTATTACGCGGGTGTACACCGGAGCATTTTTTGAGCTCCCATCATTGGGCTTCCAAAGGTCTGCCACGATCACTACGGGGAACTGCAAGCCCTTGGCACTGTGAACAGTCATGATCTGCACCGCTGCAGAGTCGCTTTCAACTCGTCGACTCACGACTTCAGACAAGTCTTCAATTGTCTGAAGTTGTCCGAATACCTCGAGTGCATGGGCCGCGCTACACGGCCGACCCTTGCTGTACTCATGAAGCAGATCCATCACATGTGCAAAATCTGCCAAGTAACGCTCTGCATCGGATGTTGATGTCAACGAACGAGCGACATTGACATCTCGCAAAATTGCGCTACTCAACGCAGCCACTCCAGAACGACGAAGAATGTTTGCCCAGGTTGCGATCTGCTCTTGCCAATCCGCCACCATCTGGTCGTCCAAAATTTCTGGATCGGTTAATGAGTAACCAAAAAATGGAGTCGCAACCGCAAGCCGAGTTCGACCCAAGTCAGAAACTCGTTCCATGGCCTCAAGTAACGATCGAACCGCCAAGGCAATATGACTCTTCATCACTGATTCGGTCCCATTACTTACCGCGGGAACTCCAAACCGACGAAGTTCTCGTTCAATGTTGCGGCCAACTGCTTTTCGTCCCACGAGAACACAAATGTCTTCTGGCCGGATAGTACGACGTGATCCATGTGGATCTTTTGAAGAAACTGGGACAGAACAACTCGCGAGAATTTCAAGTACCCGACGAGCAACTGGATGAGCTAGTCCACCCTGATTGGTGATGTTGCCGACATCAATCAGAGTCAAAGGCGCGGTGCCATCTATTGCCGAACCGGCATGACGATCAGGCGTTGACACCTTGATGTATTGAATCTCTGGTCCAAATGTTTGTTGGTCAAATAGTGCATTAAGGCCATCAATGAGATGTTCATCGGAACGTTGATTCTGCGCCAAGGTGCGCATGGGTTTGCCACTACGGTGCTCGACATAGGCAGCAACGTCGGCCCCACGGAAACCATAAATAGCCTGCTTAGGGTCACCCACCGTGATGAGGGCGCGAAGATCATCGCTGTTTTCCGAATCAAATGTGGACGTGAAAAGTTCCCACTGCAACATGTCCGTGTCTTGAGCTTCATCAACGAATGCCAGAGCGAAACGTTCTTTGAAGGCTTGGACAACGGCTGGGTACTTTCCGGAAGTCACGACCTCTGAAGCTCGACGTAACAGATCGTTATACGAAGGTGATTGAGCACTCTTTTCTTGAACACGACGAACTGCCTCGACGACGACCTTCTCGAGCTCGGCATAGATCGCCAGCTCCTCAACGGTCTTACTCGAGCGATCAAACCACAACTCGGCGCGCGGTGATCCGAGTTTGGCCTTCACGAGCGATACCAACTTGGAGTCATTACCCTCAGCGATGATGTGTCCCTGCACGCCTGATTCAACGAACGCGTCGTTGACAGCCTCAAGAACTAAACGATTGGTTGCGTCTTCGCCGTCGAGTTGCATGGTTGATAAACCAGCAAGGCCAAGGACCTTGTTGCATACTGCGTGGATTGTTGAAATTGTTGCAGTATCAAATTCAACGACAGCGCGTCGCAATCGACGAATGATGTCAGCACGCGAGGCAAGATCGTCTGCCAGCACTTTTGAAATCGCATCGCCTTCATCTGGTGAATTGCTCTCTAACTGATCAGCAATTTGAACCATGCGCCGACGAACTCGGTCACGCAATTCGGCTGCGGCGTTACGAGTGAACGTCGTGATCAAGATGTTGCCAATGCGTAAGTCTTCGCGTAACGCAATTTCACGGGCAACCAGTGCAGCAACCGAATAGGTCTTGCCGGTGCCGGCACTTGCTTCAATGACCAATCCGTTGACTAGTTTTTCGGTCGCGAGATCGAGAGCGACCATAGGCATAGGTGTAGTACTCATGAGATTGCGTACGCTGCCTTTCCTTTATTTCCTGCGGCGATTTGAACAACTTGTTCGGCCATTGCCCAGTACTGCTCAATGGCTCCTCCAGGAGCACAGACAACATCAAAATCTGGATCAGGCCCGAAACAAACAAACTCCCCCGAATTGCTGTAACGCTCAGAGCGGACAAAGTCATCAAACGATTTCCGAGCAGCATCGCGGTCAATGCTCAACTTGTCAACCGCCCCGTTGAATCGACCTATTGGCATTGAAAGAGCGGTGTAATAAAGGTCTCTCAGAATCTCAAATCGCGACGATGCGTCGCTGATCGGACTGTCAGTAGAAATTGGAATCTTCCGAGCGATCCCCTTGTCGGGAGTCTTCTTGTTATCGCTCCGATGTATCGCTCGGACGCATTCGATGGGTGTGTCGGCGGCGAGCAATGCCAACAACCGCACTGCCAATGCCCGTCTGTCACTCCAATAGGGAGAGTCAAAATCATCTTTAAACGACGTAAATACCAACGCGGGTTCATCAGCACGAAGATCAACACCTGGCAATGAACCGCGCACCAAAGTTTGATCGGCTAAGCGCAACTCAATATCAACTGTTTCAAGGCCGACTAAGTGAAATTTCTTTTCGTCGGCTTTATCAACAAAACTTTGCGCCAGCGACTCAGCCATGCGCAATTCAGATTCGCCGAATGCACCCACCGGCAATAGGCCGGTCAATCGAATGGTCTGCCGCCATTCATTGACATCAAATGACAAACCATCAGCCAAGAGCCCATCCAAGAACGACCGAGCAACTTCCTTGAAGTTCTTTGATTCGAGGGGCAATGTTGCATCATCTGGAGTCAAGTCTTCGCGATATGTGAAGACGCCTAGCGTATTTCGCAAGAAAAGATCGAGTGGATTAACAAACGCCCGTTCAAGATCGGCCAACTCAACAATGTGCTGTCGCTCAACATTGAAGGAACCGTTTTGCCCTGACGTGTCTTCATCAAACCGATGTCCACGAATCGCTTCGGCAATATTGCGTTGTGACTCATCAGGAGACCAAGCACTATTTGCAACGACAGCCCCAGTTTCAAAATTCTTTTCGCTCGCTGCATGTCGTGGATGCACGATTTCAATCTGCGAACATTCTTCGCCATCACGTACTGTGTGCGTCTTGACGCCGTTACGTTCACAAAAGTCAACTAACTCCGCCAATGGCGTCACCAACGGAATCGGAGTATTGTTCTTGATGCTGCGTCCGTTGCATGTGATAATCAGTCGCTCGCTTGCCGCCATCACCGCATCAAGAAGAACTCGCCGCTGTTCGGCCCGAGCATCGGGATCTCCGAC
>CALEHE010000291.1 GCA_937876415.1 uncultured Actinomycetes bacterium | reverse complement strand
ATATCGGTGGAACATTCACCGACGTAGTTCTTATGGATCGTGCGTCAGGCCGTGTCGTGGTTGATAAAACCTTGACGACCCCCTCGGCCCCGCTCGACGGCGTACGCACTGGCGTGCGCCAACTTTTAGCTAAGGCTGGAGTCACTCCTAGTGACATCACGGCTCCGATCGTGCACGCCACGACGCTCATTACGAATGCATTGATTGAAGGCAAAGTCGGTCGCGCTGGTTTAGTGACAACCACCGGCTTTGGTGACACCTTGCTCATTCGTGACGAGCATCGCTACGACATGTACGACTTGCAGATCGAATTCCCGGCTCCGCCGATTCCTCGCGAGCGCATTAGCGAAATTAGTGAGCGCACAAATGCCAAAGGCCTCGTTGTCGAAACTCCTACGACCGCTGATCTCAAGCGCATCGCTGATGAATTGCGCGCGCAGAATGTTGAGTCAGTCGGAATCTGCCTCATTAACAGCTACGCGAACCCAGCAAATGAGCGAGCAATTGCTGATTATTTGCGTGTTGAACTAGGTGTGCCAGTGTGCATCTCGAGTGAGGTGTCACCACAGATTCGCGAGTACCCACGCATGATCACCACAGCGTGTAATGCCGCCACCATGCCCGTCATCGGGCCGTACCTCGACGAACTTACTAAGTGGTTGGCCGCTGAAGGCTTCGGCGGATCAGTCTTGATGATGTTGTCAAACGGTGGAGTTGTGTCAACTGACGACGCCGCTCGTACCCCAATTCGTTTGGTTGAATCTGGGCCGGCAGCAGGCGCTCTTGCTGGTGGTTGGTTTGCTCGACGCCTCGGTGAAGAACGTTTGATGTGTTTTGACATGGGTGGCACAACTGCCAAGTCGTGTCTCATCGTCGACGGCGAACCAGAACTCACGAACACTTTTGAAGTCGCACGTATCTATCGCTTCAAAAAAGGTTCAGGCTTCCCAGTCTCGGTTCCCTCAGTTGACCTCGTTGAAATTGGTGCAGGTGGCGGAAGCCAAGCATGGGTTGACGATCTTGGTTTGTTGAAGGTTGGACCCGAATCAACTGGTGCGATGCCCGGTCCCGCGTGTTACGGACGAGGCGGCACGCATGCTGCAGTGACTGACAGTGACTTGGCTCTCGGCATGCTCGACGCCGAGTTCTTCTTGGGTGGCGACATGCCGCTTGATCTTGCGTCCTCACAAGCTGCTCTAGGTCGTATTGCCGACAAGCTGAAGTTGCCAGTTGGCGACACTGCTGCTGGTGTTCACGAATTGGTCAACCAAAACATGGCTGCATCATCACGTATGCATGCTGTTGAACTTGGAGCCGATCTTCGCGGCGTCACGCTTTTGGCGTTTGGTGGTGCTGGTCCAGTTCACGCCTGTGGAGTTGCTGAATTGCTCGAATCACCTCGAGTCATTTTCCCAGTCAACGCCAGCGTGTTGTCGGCAATCGGCACTTTGGTGTCGCCAGTTCGTATTGACTTGGCACGCAGTATGGTTCGACCCATTCAGGGCATTGATGAAGCCGAACGCGATGCTTTGCTGAGCGAACTTCGCGAAGAAGGCCATCGTGTGTTGATCGCTGCTGGCGCCGACTCGGCGTCAGTCACTTTCCGTTATGGCGTCGATGCTCGTTACATCGGTCAAGGAAATGAAATCACGATTTGGATGGGTGAAGGCAATAAGTTTCCGGGCAACACGCTTGACATCGTGGCTGCTTTTGAAACTGATTACCGCCGTATCTATGGACTCACCATCCCAGACGTAGGCGTTGAAGCAGTGACATGGCGGCTTTCTGCCTATACCAAGGCTGAAGAGT
>CALEHE010000290.1 GCA_937876415.1 uncultured Actinomycetes bacterium | reverse complement strand
TCAGCGCCCCAACGTCCCCAGTTGGAAACACCGGCTGCTAATTCACGTAAGTAATCGGGCATTGTCATGATTTATTCCAGTCTCTCGTCTTCACGTCTCGTCGTTGGCTTTTCGCAGTGATCAGCCGTATAACAGTTCGGCCATGGTACGCAGAGTGTCAGGTGCACCACCAACGACCAGAGTTGTCACTTTGCTTTCGCGCCATGCCGCAAGATCATCTTTAATCTTTGCCGGCGAACCAACCAAACAAATCTCGTCAATCATCGCTTTCGGCACAGAGGCGATTGCATCATTTTGGTGACCACTCAAGAAAAGACTCTGAATCTTGTCGACTGCTTCTTCATAACCAAGTCGTCGGAAGACATCAGCATGGAAGTTCATCTCTTGAGCGCCCATACCACCGACATATAGCGCAATGGTTGGACGCAATTTGTCGTAGGCCTTATCCATATCTTCGTCAATCGCCACATTGGCCATCGCCAAAATTTCGAAGTTGTCAGCATTACGACGCGCGGTCGGTCGGGCGAACCCTTCATTCAGATGCTTGGCGTACATCTCTTCGTGACGAGGCGCATAAAAAATTGGGTACCAACCGTCGGCAATTTCGGCGGCCAGTGCCACATTCTTCGGACCTTCTGCTCCGATGAATATCGGCAATTCAACGCGCAACGGATGAGTCATCACGTTGAGCGCTTTGCCAAGACCAAGTCCGTCTTGTGCCGGGATCGGATACTCGGGTCCGGCATTGGTGAGCCGTTGTTCGCGCGCCAAAATCTTGCGAATGATCTCGACGTATTCACGAGTACGCGCCAAAGGCTTGTTGAATCGTTGGCCATACCAACCTTCAACAACCTGCGGACCACTGACACCCAGCCCAAGACAGAATCGTCCACCCGATAGGTGATCCATGGTGATCGCGGCCATGGCGGTCGCAGTTGGCGTGCGGGCCGACAACTGCACGATGTTGGTGGCAAGACGCAACTTGGTTGTACCGGCTCCCCACCACGCAAGAGGCGAAATCGCGTCGCTCCCCCACGACTCGGCGGTGAACACTGTCTCGTAGCCCAGGCTCTCAACCATCTTGAGTGTTTCAGGAACACCAGCGGGCATCGAACGACCCCAATATCCGATGTGCCAGCCGAGTTTGAGATCATTCGTCATAGATATTTCACAGTAGTTGGCAACGACATTTCGGCGTGTCTTCTGCTAGAAACTTGAGGGCACTATCAGGGGATTCCCAGGGGGAAACATGGATATCGGGTACACCGAGGAACAGCAGGCGATGCGCACCGAGTTGCGCTCGTACTACGGAAAACTTCTTGACGAAAAGACCGTCAAGGATCTGAGCACCAGCCACGGAATCGGCGAGACTCCGCGTCGAGTCTGGAAACAGATGTGCGCTGACGGTTGGGCCGGAATTGGCTGGCCCAAAGATTTTGGTGGTCAGGGTCGTAGCGCCATTGAACAATTCATCTTCTTCGATGAGTCAATGCGCGCCGGGGCGCCCGTTCCGATGTTGAGTATCAACACCGTTGGACCGACCCTCATGAACTTCGGTACCGAACAGCAGAAAGAGTTCTTCTTGCCCAAGATCTTGAAGGGTGATCTGCACTTCTGCATCGGATACAGCGAACCAGGTTCTGGCACCGACCTCGCTTCGTTGCAGACTCGCGCCGTACGCGACGGCGACGTTTATGTCGTCAACGGTCAAAAGATGTGGACTTCGCTGTCAAGCGATGCCGACTATTGCTGGCTTGCAGTGCGCACCGACGCCGATGCCGCTAAGCACAAGGGCATCAGCATTCTCATCATGCCGATGAACACGCCTGGCATCACTTTGCAAAAGCTCAACCTCATCGGCGAACACGACATCAATGCGATGTTCCTCGATGACGTGCGTATTCCAGTTGAGAACTGTGTCGGTGGCGAAAACAAGGGTTGGACCCTCATCACTAATCAGCTCAACCACGAACGCGTCACCTTGTGTTCAACCGGTGTGATTGACCGTGCTCTTGCCGACACTCTCGAATACGCCAAGACCACTCTCCTACCCGACGGTCGTCGCATCGCCGACCAAGAGTGGGTGCAAATGAACTTGGCACGAGTGCACGCCAAGCTCGATGTGTTGCGTCTCATGAACTGGCAATCAGCATGGGAAGCAACTCAAGGAAAACTCGACATCGGTCACTGTTCATCAATCAAGGTGTACGGAACCGAGTTCTACCTTGAAGCGTTCAGACTGTTGTTTGAAATTCTTGGACCGACGGGTTACCTCGTGCAAGGAACACCAGGCGCAGTGATTCGCGCCCGACTCGAGAGCATGTACCGCGGCATGCTCATCCTCACCTTTGGTGGTGGAACAAACGAAATGCAACGCGACCTCATCACCATGTTCTCTCTTGGATTCCCCCGGGCGGCCCGCTAATGGATTTTTCACTTACCTCTGATCAAAATGAACTACGTGCCTTGGCACGCCAGATATTGACGGATGTCTGCACACCAGAACATCTCAAGCAGATTGGTGCAACCGACAGTGCAACCGATCTTGCGTTGTGGCGCACGTTGGCTGATGCCGGCCTTGTCGGCATTGGACTACCTGAATCAGTCGGTGGCGCTGGTCTTGGCATCATCGAAACTTCAGTAGTTCTTGAAGAAATCGGTCGAGTCGCCGCACCCGTACCCGCATTCGCAGTGATGGGTCTTGCAGCCAATGCACTCATTGCCTACCCCGAACTTCTTGAAGGTGTTGCCAGTGGCGAAACAATTGTGACTGCTGCTCTTCATGAAGCTGTTGGCGATGTTTTCAATCCGGCAACTGTGGTTGTTGACGGCAAGATCACCGGAACCAAAGTGTGCGTTCCTCACGGATTAATCACCAAGCGATTTGTGGTGAGCGCGGCCGATGGCTTGTATTGCGTTGAGGCCAACGACCCCAATGTCACGATCACCCGTCAAGATACGACAAGTGGCGTGCCCGACGCACTTGTTGAATTCAAGAATGCAACGGTGAAGTGCCTCGGAAACCCCGGCGCGACCGCTGAGTTGATCAACCGCGGTATTGCTGCGGCTTGCATCATGACTTCGGGTGCTTGCCAATCGGCTTTGGCACTCATGGCCGAATACGCCAAGGGACGCTTCCAGTTTGAAAAGGCCATCGCGACTTTCCAGGCTGTGAGCCAACGTGCCGGCGATGCCTACATCGACACCGAAGGTGTTCGCTTAACAGCATGGCAAGCAGCTTGGCGTTTAAGCGAAGGGCTCCCCGCCGACGAAGCGTTGTTGTCAGCAAAGTTCTGGGCGGCCGAAGGTGGTTGGCGCGTGATGCACGGTTCGCACCACGTCCATGGTGGTGTTGGTGTTGACCGCGATTACCCATTGCACCGTTACTTCTTGTTGCACAAGCAACTTGAATTGCAATTGGGATCGACCCAGCCGAGCCTCGCGCGCTTGGGTCAGATTTTGGTTAATAGCTAACGTCATGGCTCAACCATTACCTAATCCCAATCCCATACTGCCCGACAATCCCGAGTATTTGCCGATCCATACGCGCAACTACGAAGTTCGCGCGTTCAAGGTAAACGACAACGAAATTCTGTTGTGGGGTGCTGTGCGCGACGACAAGCCGGCTGGCATGTACGTCCAGAACGATGATGAAGTTCTGACGATCCACCACATGGTTGTGCAGTTGCGAGTGTCATTCCCGATGATGGAAATTCTTGATGCGTCGGCCGAACTCAAAGAGTTTCCGCATCACGAGTGCCCCGGAATCGGCATCAAGTACAAGGGTCTCATCGGCTTATCAATCGCTCGTGGGTTCACCCACAAGGTTCGCGAATTGTTCGGTGGACCACGTGGTTGCACGCACACCACCGCTTTGTTACAGGCGATGGGACCAGTTGCCATTCAATGTGGCTGGAGCATGCGCGTCATCAAAATGAATGAAGCGTTTGAAGCAGGTGCTGCACGACCAGAGATGACTCCCGAACAACGCGAGATGGGATTTAAGTCGAACTTAAATACGTGTCACATTTGGGACGAAGAAGGCGAGCAAGTGCGCCGGATTCGTGCAGGCGAAGATATTGGTGCACCGTTGTCGGTGACCCGCCGACTCGACAAGCTTGG
>CALEHE010000289.1 GCA_937876415.1 uncultured Actinomycetes bacterium | reverse complement strand
CCTGTGCGATCCCTGATTGTGAAGTGATATTTGATCACTGCAACGTGCACCACATTGAATACTGGGAAAACGGCGGCTCAACCGATCTGAACAACTTGATCCCATTGTGCTCACGGCATCACCACGCCGCCCACGAAGGCGGCTGGAAACTCAAACTCAATCCCGAAACCCGAGAACTAACCATCAAGTAGTTGAACGCATAACCATCGAGTCGCGCGAAGTTCAATCCCTGGCGGCCTTGATTTGATCTAGCCCCCACTTGGCAACAGCACCACACAAACTCGCGGGTATCGCCGACAACATGAAGCCGAGATAGTTGCGGGCACTACCCTGCGAACCGGTTCCAGAAATCCAGTCAACAGCCGAAGTTGAGAACCATCAACTAGGAATGAACCCGTCGAATACTTCGCTCGTAACAAATAGAGCGACAGCTTGTGCGGCCAAATTTTGGCAACATCGGCAACGGTGTCTGAGCAGCCCCAACGGGATTCGAACCCGTGCCGCCACCTTGAGAGGGTGGTGTCCTAGGCCACTAGACGATGGGGCCAAGTAGCGGGTCAAACCCTATCAACTGGCGCCCGTATTTTCCCCCGAGGCCTCATCGATTCGGCGCTTGCGGAAAGCCACAACGCCACCAACAGCAGCGGCTGCCACAACAACCCCGATGCCAATACCGAGCGCTCCGCTTGAACCGGAATCGTTGTCACTGACGGGCTCGGCATCTTGAGTAGTGGGAGCGGCAGCCACCAATGTGTCAACTGGCGAAGCGATCGTTGCAGTCGGTGCTTCTGTCTCTGGTAGCGCGGCATCAGTCGTCGTCATCACACCACGGAAAGGTCCCGTAATTTCAAAGGTCATTCCGGCCTGCATACCACTTGCACCAATCGCATCAATAGGGGCGAAACTAGGCAGAATTTCAGTGAGGTTGCGCTTACTGGGTCCACGCTGCGATGAGAAATACAAACGATCACGCGAAGGGTTAAACACCGGTCCGGTCATTTCTGAATCAGCATGACCTTCACCAACAACGCGAACGAACGGAGCAACAGCGCCTTCTGGCGTGATGATGACCAATTCCATGTTGCCGCCATCTTCGGCAACGAACAGATCTCCTGAACCAGCATCAACAGTGATGTTGTCAACGTGTGACAGCACCGCACCTTCAACACCTAATCCATCGGGATCGCCCTTCCACAAAAGTGTGTACTTCTGCGCCGCGATATCAATTCCGTGTACCGAGTGATCACCCTTTGAAGTGAAGTACACCCAACCTTGGTGATACCAACAGCCTTCGTTGCCCGGGAAAATTGTGGCACCAGCAACTTGTTCACGCGTCGGAACTGTTGCGCCCGACGGGTCGGTCAACTCACCCCAGGTGACACTGCCGTCTGCGGCAACAATGCAAGCTTCCAACTTTCCAGCCGAGAGATCTGGGTAAGCAGTCGGCGTATACCGATAAAACAGACCTGCGGAATTGTCTTCGGTCAAGTACACCTGTTGATTATCTGGGTCAACGGCTGCGGCCTCGTGAGCCCAACGTCCCATTGCTTCATGAGCAACTGCCGGATTTGTTCCGGTTGGGTCGCATTCCCAAATTCGGCCTATGCCCGAAAAGTTTTCTTCGCCACTTAACCAAGTACCCCAAGGTGTTGGTCCACCCGCGCAATTTGAATTGCTGCCTTCGAGAATTCGATACGCGTCAACAATGTTTCCATCAGCATCAAAGTGAACGGCCGAAACACCACCAGAGTCAGGGGCCATGAAGTCGAAAACCTCGCTGTTACAGGCGTAGTACCAGCCGCCCTTTCCATCATCGAATGTGCCAGCGCCGTCAGGGAAAATATGCCACTCACAATCAGTCTCACCAACTAATTCACCCGACACTGCGATGACACGCGATGTAAATCCGGCGGGCAACAACAAACCATTTTCGTCAGGAGTGTCCGACAAAGGTCCGTACGGGCTCTCGCCTGCAGTTGCAGAACCTTCTGCAGATCGTGCCGAAGCGGGCCGAGCAAACATTGCCACTGGCAACATCACTCCCGCTCCCGTTGAAACAACTCCGGCTCTCAAGAAATTGCGACGGTCCATGGTTCCCCCTTGTTTGCAACTACTACAACAAGTGAAACCATACCTGACGAAACAATGGCTGGGGAGCAAGGAATCGAACCCTGAATAACAGAACCAGAATCTGCTGTGTTGC
>CALEHE010000288.1 GCA_937876415.1 uncultured Actinomycetes bacterium | reverse complement strand
TCGCTCATCACCTACTGGATGGTGCTACTCGCCGTACGTCGCGCGCCTGTTGGCTATGTGACGGCGTTACGTGAATCAAGTGTGGTCTTCGCAACGTTTATTGGCTGGAAAGTATTGAAAGAAGACAGCGGAATTCGCCGCATTCTTTCATCGCTTTTGATTGTGGCCGGGCTCGTGACTTTGGTACTTGGCAGATAGCTAACTACTAACCAAAACTACTAACCAAAACTACAAACGATCGGCGAGCCCCGATGCACGTGTGATCACAGTGCTCACTGCAGCTCGTAACGCGGCCTCACTCGCAACAACAGTCAATTGTTCACGCGCTCTCGACACACCGGTGTACAGCAGTTCGCGAGTCAATAGTCGCGAACGACCAGTAGGCAACACGACGACTGCATGCTTGTATTCAGATCCCTGACTCTTATGAATGGTCAAGGCGTGAACCGTTTCAACTTCGGGCAAACGAACGGTCGGAAACTCGCGAGGTCCGCCAAGACCATCAAAGACAACTCGAATATCGCCCTGCGGGTCAAGACAAACAACACCAACGTCGCCGTTATACAACTGATTACCATGATCATTTTTGGTAATCAAAATGGGTCGACCGACAAACCAATGTTTACGTGAAGCAGAACCAAGCCAACGATTAACGGTCCGGTTCCACCCCGCAATACCAAGTTGGCCCGATCGTGATGCACATAACAACTGCATGTCACCCAACACTTCAAGGACCCTGCCGTGCTGCGATGTATTCGCCAGTTCAACGACCTCTTGAGCGTGTCGACGAACTGCAAAACCCAAAGACTCAAACGCAGCGAGATCTGCTGACTCTTTGCTTGATGGGTCTATCCAACTCACAACACCATCACTATTTCGGTGCGATTTCAGTAGATCAATCACTTGATCGGCATCACCCGATTGAACTGCCTTGACCACTTGCTCAATTGGCGAACCGACGGCATATCGATACTGCGTCGTTAATCGCATTGTGCATCCGTGAAGTTTGCTTCCCTCAGCTCTAGCGGCAGTTGAAATATCTGCCAATACTGTTCCGGCATCAACGCTTGCTAATTGCTCGGGGTCGCCGACCAAAAACAACTCTGCATTTGGTCGCAATGCATCAAGTAATCGATACATCAATGACAAAGAAAGCATTGATGCTTCGTCAATAATGACCAAGTCGTAGGGCAAAGGATTCTCACTGTTGAATTCAAATCGGCCCTGACGACGAACTGGCGAGTAACCCAACAGACGGTGGATTGTGATTGACGGCGCTTCTTGAACACGCGCAATCACTTCAGGTGTGGCCTTCTCGGTCAGCAAGCGTGACTCAATTGCTTGTCGCATACGGTCGGCTGCCTTGCCCGTTGGTGCAGCCATGGCAACCGAAATATCTAGCGCGGAGCCACCGGCGAAACGTTCCACAAGTTGCTTGGCAACGGCAGTCGTCTTACCACTACCAGGTCCACCTAGAAGTACCTGCAATCGCGAACCTGCCGCCGAACTCAACCACTGGGCGATTGTTCGTTCTTCTTCAAAGCTCCGCAACACGTACAGCTTCGATCCATCAAGAACAAAAGGGCGCCGAGGCAAACGCTCAACTGTGGAAGGTGTTGCAACAAGATCAGTGTGTTCAGAAACTGCTTGTACCCATTCAGAAGATGCAGGCCAGGTCAAGGCACCAATCTCAAGATCGTCGGGATACCAACGTTCAATCTC
>CALEHE010000287.1 GCA_937876415.1 uncultured Actinomycetes bacterium | reverse complement strand
TGAAGAACTGCTCATGGCCATGTTCGTCAATAACGATGGGCGAGAGGTCGCTGCCGGCAGCCTGCAAAGTTGCATGGGCGTAGCCGGCGTTCAAGACTTCGATGGCCACGTGATGGACCCCACTGCCGTGTTGAGCGAGGTAGGCGGCCACATCGGGGCCGGCTTGCGGGCCGACCAGGACCAAAGTGACGCCTCCGGCGCTCACGGCAGCGATGCCAGGGCACAAATTGGCAGGAGAACTATCGTGAAAACCGAATTTTTGGGTGAGGGCAGTCGTGGCCTGGGCGAGATCGGTGACAGCGATGACCACATGGTCAACTCGGCTCGAGACCGTGTCGATGGCCGAGCGGATGCCCTCGGGTGAGGCAGTTTTTTCGGGTGGGCCGTCGGCGCGGCGACCAGCAATTTCGATGCGGTGGGTCTCACTGAGGACGACGCGCATGATGTCTTCGGCGAAATCGGGGTCGATTCCACGGTCGATGGCGTATTGCCGGCGGGTAGTCACGACATTTCGGACCCGATCGGGCTGAATGATGGGAGTATCGCTGTGTTCTTTGATGCGGGCAACCTCGTGGCAGATATTGATACGTTCGCTGAGAACGTCCAAAAGTTGCCGATCAAGCTCGTCGATACGTTGCCGCAGGGCCAAGAGTTCGGGCGACGGATTGGGGGACGACATCTAGGCAAAGGTACCAGTCACGAGCCTCGGCGACGTACTTGTTTCTTTGCACAACTCGCCAAGCCGGTGTTAGGGTGCGTTGGTCTGACAATCAGACCCAAGCCATGTGCAGGGGGTTGTAGTGCCAATCCAAGGACTTAATCACGCAGTGCTGTACATCCGTGATGTGGCGACCACCAAGCGTTTTTACACCGAGGTCATGGGCTTTGAAACAATGATCGAAGATCCAGGTGGGCAATTTCTTTTCATGCGCGCGCCGCTGTCGCAAAATCACCATGACATTGCATTCTTTGCTATTGGTCAAGGGGCGGGCCCAACCACTGCTGGTCGTTCGTCCGTTGGTATGTACCACATCGCTTGGGAAGTTGGCACGCTTGAAGAACTTGAAGAAATGCGCGTCAAGCTCAGCGCCGCTGGAGCACTCGTTGGTGCCAGCGATCATGGAGTGAATAAAAGTTTGTATTCAGTAGACCCTGATGGGCTCGAATTTGAGGTGATGTGGCTGGTTCCGCCCGAGCATTGGGGCGAGATGGCTCATCAGGCAATTGTTCAACCTCTCGACTTGCCCGGCGAGCGCCGCCACTTTGCACAGTTCGGTTTGAAGTGACTCAGACCACTTTTGATCGAG
>CALEHE010000286.1 GCA_937876415.1 uncultured Actinomycetes bacterium | reverse complement strand
GTAGCCGTCGGCTTCCGCCTGCTCACCGAGATTCTCACAACTTGATGCAGCGACGATCTTCTGATCGGCAGCCGGAGTGTTGGAGTTGACGTTGGATTCGTCGCTCCCGCTACCACACGCAGCAGTCGCCATAACGAGTATCGAGAGCATTCCTGATCGGATACGAGTTGATTTCTTCATGCTAGCGCAACGTCAAACAGCGCTTTCTCAATCCGCAGGACGTATGTGGTGTCGGCAACACATTTTATTGAGTTTCGTTAGCCTGACCGATGTGAAAACGACAACGGCACGAACAAAGCATCGCGTTGTACTTGCTTTGGCGGGTGTGATCGTGTTCTTGTCGCTTGGTGCCAGTGGTCAACAGGCAAGCGCGGCGTCGTTGTCTGGCGCAGCGTTGGCGCCCGCGGCATTGGCGACCGATGTTCCATCAAATGCTTCATCGTTTGTTCTTTTGCCGCAATCGCAACGGGTGCTTGATACTCGCAACCCCGGTCAATCAATCGTTGAGGCGGGTGGCACGAGAACAATCATACTCACCGGTCCGATTGGTGTCCTCTTCAATGCTTCGGTAACTGCCGCCGTTGTGAACGTCACCGTGGTCGGGCCCGCCGCTCCCGGCTTCTGGACGTTGTGGCCGACGGGTCAAGCCCGGCCAAATGCATCGCAGTTAAACGTCGACGATTACATCTCAACATTCGGGGGAGCGTTGGCACTCCCGAATCTCGTCACCGTGCCAGTGGTCAATGGCGGCATCAGTGTGTATTCCAGCGCGGGCGGCAACGTTGTCGTTGATCTCGTGGGCTACTACACGCCAAATACGCTTTCTGCTTCATCTTCTCCTCCTCCTTCAACCTCCTCGGGTCGTTTAGTCACTCGTCCTGCACCAATGCGGATCTATGACTCGCGAAATGGTTCAGTGATGATCGCTGGCGAAACACGACCAATTTCGGTGCCTGATTCAATTGGTACCTCAGCTGTCGTCCTGAGCGTGACGGTCATTGGCTTGAGCGAGGGTTACTGGCAAGTATTCCCGAGCGGAGAAATGCAACCGGATTCGTCGAATCTCAATTCATTTGCATTGGGCGCGATATCGGCGAATCAAGTCATTACAAGCGTGAATCAAAATGGCGAGATAGATGTTTTCTCATCTGGTGGCGGTCACGTGATCGTTGATGTCGTCGGATCATTTACCGACAGCAACGCAACTGCGTCAACCGATGGACTGTTTGTCCCATTGGACTCACCGTCGCGGTTTCTTGATACGCGTGCCACCGGCCGTATCGCTGGAACCGGTTCGGTGGAGGTAGATGTCCAAACTCAACTCAATCATTCGAATATCGCCGCTGTTGCTTTGAATGCGACAATGGTTGACGCGTTTTTGCCGGGCTACGTATCAGTGACACCAGCTGGCAGTTCGCCAACCGAATCAACCTCACGTACGACCAGCACAACGAACACGATCTACTCAAATCAAACCGTGGCGAGTCATGCCATCGTCCCCGTTTCGCCACGAGGGTTCGATGTTTTCACCGAAGGTGGTGGGCAACTCATCGCGGACATTTCGGGCTGGTATGTCGGTAGCCCACAAGCTGCGACTCACGCCGTTCGCAACAAGGTGGTGCAAGCGACAACTGCTGGTTGCGTTGGTGTTGCTACTTGGCCAGTTGGGCCAATCCGTACCGGATCTGGTTTCGACGCTGTGAAACGTCTCCAATACCGGCTTCTTGAACTGGGTTTTTGGAACGCTGGTATCGATGGCATATACGGACTGTCAACCAAACAAGCCGTGATGGCATTTCAGAAGTGGACTGGTCTCACCGCAACATCGGTTACTGACGCCACGACTGCTGCATTTCTCAATACAACGCAGTGCAAGCCCGTCGCCGGTCGCACGACTGGCGACTTCTTTGAAGTGGATAAAACCAAACAGATCGCCTTTGTTGTCCGCGACGACAAGGTGGTGTACGCGTTCAACGTTTCAACTGGTAACGGTAAGGACTATGACGAAGAAGATCAAAGGTCAGGTGGTCGCGCGACCGGAGTAGCAATTACTCCAGTGGGCGACTTCA
>CALEHE010000285.1 GCA_937876415.1 uncultured Actinomycetes bacterium | reverse complement strand
TCAATTCCGTGCTCATTAGCAATCATGTAGAACTGGTTTGCTGCGGCAAACTTGATGTAGCGCCAAGTATTCGTAAAGAGTTTTGCTAATTCGGCTTCTTCAGGAGTTGTCTCAACAATGCTGTCGGTCAACAATCCAAAAAGCTCGGCAGCGCGTGTAACAGCCGAGGTATTTCGACCTGACACGATCTGAGGTAACGAGTACAACTCGGTGAACGCTTTACCTTCGGCGATTCGCTCTGGGCAAAAAGCCACATCGGTTTTCATGCCGTGTGCAGCCAGTCGTTCTTCAACGAGTCGTGTCACCCCCGGATACACCGTTGAGCGAAGCACCAAGAGTTGGTCGTCACGAAGATACGGAACCAGTGCGGCTACCGCATCGGGAACAGCCTGGGTGTCTGGATTTAAGTGTTCGTCGACTGGCGTTCCGACCACAACAATCACCGCGTCGGCTTTAGCCACTTCAGCGGAATCGGTTGAGGCTCGGAAAAGTCCGGCGTCAATAATTTGCGACAAGATTGCCGGTGCTTCGGGCTCATCAAAGGGCATCGTTTTCCCGTTGACCAAGTCGACCGCAACTGGATTGATGTCAAAAGCAACAACCGAGATACCAGTTCGAGCAAAAGCCATCGCCAACGGGAGACCCACGTGGCCGCAACCACCTACGACACAAAGATTGGCGATCGGCATAGACCTCAACTGTACCCCTGAGCCCAAGCCCAGAGCTTTCATTCACATGTCACAGATGCGAACGTCAGTCGGGTTTTCGAACGTCAATGTCCAGGGCACTTCAACGACATCAGCAGGAATATCAATCTGAAACAGGCCCGCTTCAATACTTTGCATACCGGCCCGAGATAATTCCTGCGGAGCAAACCGAGATATACCGTAAGCGGTCACCTGCAAAACCTTTAGGACTACCGTTGAACCTGGCGTGAGTTGAATCTGACCTTCGGGCTGATTTTCAACCTGGCACATGGCCGAGTCACTCATTGTTTGTGGCTTGACTAACGAATTCAAGAGTAAATCGGCACCTAGTCGGGCCTGTTCGGATGCGATCGGCAATTCCTGCGGATCAATCGCTGCCGATGAGCCCAAGTCATCTACCGCCGAGAGATATGCCCCGACCGGCAACATGAAGGCATGCAACGGATCGACAGCAATTGACGGGTCAATGGTGTCACGATGCATCTCAACCACTGCTAACTCGGCACCGACAATGTCACCCTCATTCTTCAGCCACTGCGCTCCCTGCACTAACGACGCATGTGATCCCCATACCGCCAAAAACGCCACCAAAACCATTCCTACTTTTTGCGACAACGCCCAGCGATTCACGGGCCGAGATACAAAAATGAGGTCAAATATGCCAACAATAAGTGCAACAATCCCCACATACAGATAACGACTGGCATTGGGTTCCCACACCACTGTTCGAGACAACCCAACCATTGTCCAAAAGACCAGGGCAAAGGCAATGAGAGCAACTGACCTCAGTGTCAGACCGCGACGAATAGCCAAACGTGCACAGAAATAGATCAAGGCACCAATAAGTAGTGCTCCCCAGATCTGGTCAACTCCAAATAAACCTGCAGCCGAACCAGACGCAGATTCGCTGGCGTACAACGGCACACCATCAGCCGCCGACAACTTTGCTTGCGAAGTTCCGTACTTCAGATACCACATCGCATACATCAAGGCCGGTCCAACTGGTATCCACCACGTTCGTTGACGATCAGCGCTAAATAAACACAACATTGCAATAACTGCCAGACCGGCGACTCCTAGACCTGCGCACAACAACGAACACGCCAACGAAATGGAGGACAGCAAGAACGAGATATTTCCATTCTGTGCCCGACCATGATCAAGCAAGTACAACGACAGCAAAAAGAAGAACAAGCTTCCCATGAAGCCGATCTGAAAACCCCAAAAAATGTTTTGCCAGCCTGCACCCATGAGCCCAATCACGACAAAGACAGTGATTCCTATTGACCAACCATGGTTCTTGCGAATCAGCAACGACGCCATGAGCGCAACCAGCACATGAACAATGACTGCAGCAAATCTGAACGCCTCATAATGATCTAGGCCGAAGAATTTGAGCAAAACCATGAATGCAAGAGCTGGCAGTGCTGACAAGTGTCCGTTATGTGGGCTGAGCAACGCGTCTACCGATAATCCGCGGCGGCTCACAACAAACATCCATTCATCAAAAAAGAAGTTGTTACCACGACCCAAGTACATCAAATACACCGCAATGACCAAAGCACACGACGACGAAACGACCACCTTGAAGTAAAACTTTGATGACCTCAACATCTCATTCACAGATCATCACAGCCGAGCTGTCGCTGAACTGAACATGGAGACTCCCGCCCAACGTATCTGGCTTTAACAAAGCAACGTAATTACCTGGTTCAAGAACCTGGTCATTAATTCCTCGCGAATACAAGTCGAAGAATCGCGCCATGGTTGCTGTCACTTCTTGAGTCACGACGAAATTAACCTCTCCACCAGGTTCAACCGATATCAAATTTTGCGACTCCGGTTGGCTCACACAGTTCACAAATTCATTTTCGGTGCCGACAACTCTTGCGAAACCGAAGGAAAGCAAAATATCGTCAGCAGCCAAGCGCGCTTGTCGAGGGGCCGAGACTAATTCACGCACATCTTGTACGGGCGACGAACCTATGGCATCTATCGCCGCCAGATAGTCGCCAGCAAGCAACACCGGAACTGGGCCAATCGTTTGAATGATTGTTGCCGGATCAATACTGTTGCGATGTGCTTCAACTATCGACAACTGCCCCACTGCCGTTTCACTAAGTGACAAGTGAATATCCGACCAAAAACGCATTTGCGAATGAGAGCCCCAAACGGCCAGTGCACTCATTACCACAACGCCAACCTTCACCATTTTGGCCGCATGAATTCTTGTCCATTGAGTTGTCGTCACGCTCTCTGACACCGACAAAAGAATTCCGAAAACACCGATGTACAGATATCTGCTGGAGTCTGGATTGCCCATCAGTGCTCGCCCATACGCTGTGGCGAGCCAGAAGAAAAGCACAAAAATCGGCATGGCCAGTGTTGAGCGGGTGGCTTTTCGGGAACGAACAAGATGAATCGAGTAGGCGACCAATGCGCCGATTGCCAATTGACCCCAGATGTGGTCGATACCAAAAATTGCAGAAACTGAAGATGACGAAGATCTGGCAACAAAGGCTGGAATCGCTTGAATAGCGGAAGTCGCGTTATCAGAGCCGGCATAGCGGACATACCAAGCGGCGTACATCACGCCAGGGATAACGCTCACCCACCAGAACCGTTTCCATTGCGGTGTGCGAATCGTCAAAAAGAACATCACCAAGATGCTGGCGATGCCGGTACCAGCACTACCAACCGACAAGCACACGGCAATCATGGTCCACAATGGCCAAGTGAGATTGGATGTCTCTAAAGACCGTTCATAGCAGCGCCAAGCAATGAGGAAGAAAAGCAGACCACCCATGAAACCAATTTGGAAGCCCCACAAGATGTTTTCGCCTCCACCACCCATGAGCGCCAACGCAATACCTATGGGCGCGGCAATTGCCCAGCCATGGCGTTGACGAATGCGATCTGCTGCAAGCAACGTCACCAACAAGTGGACAACAACCGCCAACAATCGAAAAACTTCGTAATCCGCGTACCCAAAAGTCTTGAAGATAAAGATGTAAACAAATGCTGGAACAATTGAAAGATGACCGTTGTGGCCAGAGACGAGGGCGTGAAATGAGAACTCTCTCCGATCGGTAAAAAACATCCATTCGTCAAATGTGAAGGTGTTGCGTGCCGTCAGCGAAAAGAGATAGATACCAATAAGAAGAGACGCAATACCGACGCCAAACCACTTCAACAGGGTCGACTGCTTCTCATCCACCTTCATAATGTACGACACCAGAGATTCATAGCCGAGACTTCCATACCCAAAGTCCCAATTCGTACCCTGCCACACAAGTGGAACGTGAGACAGAGTTCCCTGCTTCTTGATTTTTCCTTGGTCTTTTGAATGGGCGTGGCTGGCGCATTAACAACTACTATCCTCACACTTATGTCCTCTCGCATCGCCGTCGTTGGAACTGGCTATGTCGGCCTGACCACTGGCGCTTGCCTTGCGCACCTTGGCCACACCGTCGTTTGTGCCGACATCGACGCCGACAAAATCGCCAAACTGCGCGATGGAATCATTCCGATCGTTGAACTTGGACTGGCCGAACTCGTCACTGAAGGCATGGCGTCAGGCCGGTTGTCATTTGTTGTGGGTTCGGCCGAGGCCGCGAAAAACTGTGACATCGCGTTTCTCTGCGTGCCCACCCCCCAAGGCGAAGATGGCTCTGCCGACCTCAGTTACGTGCAACGCGCCGCCGAAGAAATCTCTGCAGTCCTTTCCTTTGAGGCAATCGTTGTCAATAAATCGACGGTTCCGGTTGGCTCAACCAAGGTCGTTGAAAAGGCTTTGAAGCGCCCCGATGTGAAGGTTGTGTCAAACCCCGAGTTCTTGCGTGAAGGTTCGGCAGTCCAAGACTTCTTAAAGCCCGACCGCGTTGTAGTGGGCAGTGACGATCAAGCAGCGGCAATGAAAGTCGCTTCGCTATACGACGGTCTCTCCACGCGAGTCATCATCACCGACCCAGCATCGGCTGAAACGATTAAGTATGCAGCCAACGCCTTCCTGGCAACCAAGTTGTCATTCATTAACGCCATCGCCGCCATTTGCGAAGGTGTCGGTGCCGATATCAATGATGTCGTTGTCGGAATTGGTAGCGACAAGCGCATCGGCGAAAACTTCTTGCGTCCCGGTCCCGGTTGGGGTGGCAGTTGTTTCCCGAAAGATTCGCGAGCACTCATCAAGATCGCTGAAGACGCCGACTATTCATTTGATCTCCTGAAGGGTGTCATTACCGTCAACGATCAACAGCTGGATCGCGTCGCTGACAAAATTCGGCTCGCCGCTGGTGGAGATTTAAGCGGCAAGATTGTTGCAATTTGGGGTCTCACTTTTAAGGCTGGCACCGACGATCTTCGTGACTCGCCAGCCATCGCCATCATTGAACGCCTCATGAAACTCGGAGCCCGCGTGCAGGCATTTGACCCAACGGTCAATGTCGTTCGCACCGGAATACCGAACGATCTTGTGATTGCCGCATCAAGCGATGAAGCAACTTCGCGTGCAGATGTGCTCGCAGTTCTCACCGAATGGGACGAATTCAAATGGATTTCACCATCAACGATTGCTGCTGAAATGACGGGCAAACAAGTGGTTGATGCCCGCAATTTACTTGATCGAAAAGATTGGGAACGCGCCGGTTTCACCTATCAAGGAATCGGCCGCTAAACATGCGCGTACTACTTGCTGGCGGTGCAGGTTTCATCGGTTCACATATTGCCGATGCACTTCTTACCCGTGGTGATGACGTTGTGGCGATCGACAACTTTGCAACTGGTCGTCACGAAAATGTGGCGCACCTCAGCGGCAATGCCAAGTTCATTCTTATCGAGCATGACATCACGCTCCCCTGGCCTGCCCACAATGCACTCGAAGCAAAGTTTGATGCAGTGCTTGATTACGCAAGCCCAGCATCGCCGAACGATTTCGCAACGATGCCCCTTGAGATTCTCGCTGTTGGCAGCACTGGCACGCGCAATTTGCTCGATCGCGCCAAAGCCGATGGTGCAGTCTTCTTCTTAACATCAACAAGCGAGGTCTACGGCGACCCCCAGGTACACCCTCAACCCGAAACCTATTGGGGCAATGTGTC
Organism: uncultured Actinomycetes bacterium; assembly: GCA_937876415.1. Lineage (GTDB taxonomy): Bacteria > Actinomycetota > Acidimicrobiia > Acidimicrobiales > Ilumatobacteraceae > Casp-actino8. The sequence continues at coordinate 1,986 of CALEHE010000285.1, read as the reverse complement.
ATCAATTGGGCCACGCAGTTGTTACGACGAAGCGAAACGATTTAGTGAAGCCCTCACCATGGCGTACCACCGGGTGCATGGCGTTGATGTACGCATCGTTCGTATCTTCAACACATATGGGGAGCGTATGCGACCTAACGACGGTCGCGTTGTGAACACATTTGTGGTACAGGCATTGCGTGGTGAACCATTGACACTGCACGGTGATGGATCACAAACTCGATCGTTCTGCCATGTCAGCGATGAGGTACGTGGACTCATGGCCTTGCTCGACAGCGACTACAACTTGCCCGTCAATGTTGGAAACCCTGGCGAATTCACCATGCGCGAACTTGCAGAGCTCGTCGTTGAGCTCACAGGTTCAAAGAGTGAAATCATCACTGTTGCTTTACCTCCCGAACGCAATGGTGATCCGTTACAACGCAAACCCGACATCACCTTGGCGAAAAACCTCCTCGGCTGGGAACCAACGATTTCGCTGCATGATGGGTTGCAACGCATGATCAAGCATTTCATTGAAGTAGAGAGCATCTCGTGACGATCCTTGTTACCGGCGGTGCTGGCTACATCGGTTCACATACTTTGCGCTTATTGCGATCTCAACACCGTGATGTTGTCGTGCTTGATTCACTGGTCCGCGGATCAGAAAAGAACCTTCTTGGCGCAACTCTGGAAGTTGCCGATATTTGTGACAGTGCGGCCGTTGAAGCAATTTGCCGCAAGCACAACGTTGACAGCGTCATTCATTTCGCGGCCTATAAGAGTGCCGGCGAGTCAATGACTCATCCCCATCTGTATTGGCGCAACAACGTTGAAGGAACCGTCGGTCTTGTGGAAGGGATGTTGGCCGCCGATGTGCGGCAGATCGTTTTTTCGTCGTCGGCTGCCGTGTATGGCAATCCCGATCGATTGCCCATCACCGAATCTGCAGCAATCAAACCCGAAAATGTGTACGCCGAAACTAAGGAGATGATGGAACGCATCATCAGTTGGCATGGCGTCACTCATGGTTTACGTTGGGTCAGCCTGCGTTACTTCAATGCTGCTGGCGCAAGCAGCGACGGTGTGTTGGGTGAAAACTGGGACATCACCACCAACCTCATCCCCCTAGTGATGAAGGCTGCGCTCGGAGCAAGTGGACCAATCAAAGTATTGGGCAACGACTACCCCACCCCCGATGGCACTGGGGTCCGTGACTACATCCATGTTGAAGACTTAGCCGATGCCCATGCCAAGGCTGTTGATTACCTAAATGATGGTAAACCCAACCTGACTGTCAACTTGGGTACCGGAGTTGGCACATCGGTTCTGCAAATTCTTGCTGCCACCGAGAAGGCGTCGGGCAAGCCAGTTCCGCACGAAATCACCACCCGTCGACTAGGCGATCCGGCCATCGTGTACGCCGACGCGACCCTCGCCCAGCAAACACTTGGCTGGACTGCAACTCGCTCGCACGAAGACATCATCAATAGCGCCTTCACTTGGCATCAATCCCAAAACTAAACCGTTCATACTGCTAAGAAAGAACAGTGAAGATCGGTCGTCTGGCTACCGCGTGCCTAGCGTTTCTTTTGTTCTTCGGACCAATTTTGGCCTACGCCAGCGGACGCCGTGGCGCCCCTGTCGAGAATCGTCCTGCTACCGATTTCAGCGAACTTTCAGTGAGCTGGGATGGCTTTTCTACTCTGAGCAAGTTCATTGGTGATCGCATCCCGTTGCGTTCGCGAGCCATCAAGTCGGACGGCTGGATTGACCAACACGTTTTTCAAGAAGATCCGGCATTTGGCGGCGGCGCGGTCCCGCGAATCATTCATGGAAAAGACGGGTACTTGTTTTTAAATGATGATTTCGGAATGGCGTGCCAAAGTGCCGACATTGTCTCCCAACTGATCGGCGATATCGCTACTACACAAACGACCATCAATGATTCTGGTCGCACAGCGATCTTCACGGTTGCACCAAACAAGACGACTTTGCATCGCGAAC
>CALEHE010000284.1 GCA_937876415.1 uncultured Actinomycetes bacterium | reverse complement strand
GTGTCGGCCCATCCCGGATGCATCGCAACAAATTCAGTTTCGGGAACGCGTTCGGCCCATATTTCATTCAGCGTTACCTGCACCCGTTTCGCGATTGCATATTGCTGGCTGCCGTTGTATTTATCAGCAGACATCTCAAGCGAAGCACCATGACGCAAGTCAGGTATTCCCTTTGTATACATTCCGCCCGATGAAACCGTGACAACACGTCCGCCTTGAAGTTCTGGCAGTAGCAATGAGGTCATGAGGTACGGCCCCACCACATGCGACGCAATGGTTTGTTCAATACCGTCAGCCGAAACCTCACGAGAATTGAGAAGTGCGCCAGCATTATGAACGAGGACATCGATGTGACTCGTCAACTTCTGAATGTCGGCACACGCCCGACGTACCGCCGAGAGGTCGCCCATTTCAGCAACCACCGCTTCAGGCTTTCCTGCCGCACACTTGGGTTCGATTTCAGCAATCATGGCCGCCAACTTTTGGGGATTGCGTCCCACCAAAATCAACTTGGCACCGGTGGGCGCAAGCAACCGCGCCACTTCTGCTCCAAGACCCGACGTTGGACCAGTAATGACGACCGTTTTGCCAGTCAGATCAAAATCTGAGATTTCCGACCACCCACCGAGTTTCTTGCGAATCAAAAAGCCGATCTTGGAGAAGCCTGGAACAACTGCGAAGTCAAGAACTTTGCTCACAGTCGTTGAAATTGTCGACGAAGATGGGGGCATATGCACAGCATCATTGTGACAGAGAAATTCCTGGATCCGCAGTCGCACCAACAAGATGATTCACTAAGATTCAGACATGCGTCGATCTGCCACTTCAGTGTTCTTGGGTGTGGGAATCTTGGGCGTGGGTCTGTCGGCTCTCGTAGGCTGCGGGTCAAGCGACACCACTCAAGAAGTTGCAACGGCACCTTCTTCAACATCGGTCGCTCAGATAACCGAGCCCTTGACTTCAGACACTGTTGCGCCATCGCCCATTCAAGAAGTCTCAGCAAAAATCATCGGCACTCAAACAACCTTTTCTCTGACTGCCGCGCTCACCGAAAGCCCAGTGGTTTTCTGGTTTTGGGCACCTGGTTGAGGCACTTGCAATAGAGAAGCCCCCTCGGTCGAGGAGGTCAGCAAAAAGTTCAGCGGAAAGGTTCGCATTGTTGGTGTTGCCTGGAACGGCACCGACGATTCATATCTAGAGTTCATCGATCGTCATTCGTTGACCTTTAACAGTCTTGATGACACTTCTGCACTGATATTCAGCGAGTATGAAATTCCGTCGCAACCTGCGTGGGCCTTCATGAAGCAAGACGGAGCGCTCGAAACCAGACTGGGCGTTATACCCCAAGATGAATTAGTTAACTTGCTCGAGGCACTTAGTTACTAGTTCTTTCTCGTCAGATTGAACGATTGCGTGCGGGCAGAAATTTCCACGCACACAACGAACCAACGAGGGCAACTCCCGCACCAGTAAATGAAGCCGCATGAAAGCCATGCATAAAAGCTTCGCTCACCGCACTTCTTATTGCTTCTGCGGCCTCTGGTGTTGTCGCCATTTCAGCGACAGCAAAACCAGCACCAGCCGACTGCTTGGCAATCGCAACTGCTTCTTCGGGCATCCCGAGTTTGCTGATAAGTTCACCAATCTTTGGTGCATAAAGCGATGCGAAAACTGATCCACTAATTGCTACTCCAAGAGTTCCGCCAACTTCTCGACCCACATCGTTGATTGCTGAGCCAATACCTGCTCGCTCAGCCGGCAATGAACCCATCACCGCATCGGTTGCCGGTGATGTCACCAGACCAAGCCCGGTCGCCAAGAACAACATGGCAATCACGATCGTTCCCCAATACGAAGCATTAGCCCCGCTGAAGCCCATGATGACGAGACCGATTGACATGTTGAGTAGACCGTGAGCGACAACGCGTTTGGTTCCAAATTTCAATGCCAGTCGTGCGGCAATCGGCGCCGTGATTCCTGCTCCAAAAGCGAATGGCAATGTATGTAGACCCGATGAGAGCGTGCTGTACCCGCGTACAAATTGAAAATACTGAGTCACTAAAAAGGTGAAGCCAAACAACACAAAGAACGCAGCCGAGATTGAGCCAGTTGCGGCGGAGATTCGTGGATTGCGAAAGACGCGAACATCAAGTAACGGTTCATCAGTTTTCAATTCACACAGAATGAACAATGCGAACAACATGATGGTCACTGCAAACGAAGCAAGTGTGCGGAAGCTCATCCACCCTTGATGCGGACCTTCAATCACCGTGAACACCAACAAACCAACCATGGCGATTGACAGAAGGAAGCCCTTCATGTCAATGGCCCGCGGATTCGGATCTTTTGATGACGGAATCAAAAACGCTCCTAATACCAATGCAACAATTCCGACTGGCAAGTTAATTAAGAACACCGAACCCCAGTAGAAATGTTCAAGCAAAATTCCGCCACTGATTGGACCGAATGCCACAGCCATTCCCGAAACAGCAGACCAAACTCCGATTGCTTTGGCACGTTCAACGGGATCACGAAAGACGTCAATCACAATGGCCAACGTCGCTGGGAAGATCGCTGCAGCACCGATACCCATCGCTCCTCGCGCCATGATCAATGCGCCAGTTGAGTCAGCGAAAGAAGCCCAGACCGAACAAGCGACAAAAGCCACCATGCCGAACTGAATGACACCTTTGCGGCCGAGGCGATCGCCCAAAGCACCAAAGGCCAGCAGCAAACAGGCAAACACCAACGCATACGAGTCAACAATCCATTGCAAACCACTCGTTGAGGCCCCCAGTTCACGAGACAAAGTGGGCAACGCCACATTGATGATGAGGTTGTCGACGACGACCATGAACAAACTGATGCAGAGCACCGGCAAGATGAGCCAACGGCGTTTTTGCACAACAGGATTGGGATGAATATTCATACTTGACACTGTCTAGTAAAAAATCTAGATAATGTCAAGTTATGGCTTCACCGAAATCTGAGTCGCTGCGACGAACGGTGCTTGATGCGGCCGTCGCAATCTCGGCAGCAAGTGGCCCCGACGCCATTTCGATGCGTGAAGTTGCCCGCGAGGCTGGCGTTTCGCACCAGGCCCCCTACCACCACTTCACCGACCGGTCAGGAATATTTGCTGCGATCTGCGAAGAGGGATTCCGCCAACTGTCTGAGGCCTTATTGGCCCCTCGCCCCTCGATTGACTCAAACATGTGCGAGTCGTATGTGCACTTTGCTCTCCAAAACCCCGGGCATTTTCGCGTGATGATGCGTAATGACTTATGTCAACTCGCTGATTATCCAAGTGCTCGAACAGAAGCCGATCGTGCCTTTGACATCCTTGTTGATGAAGTGAAGTCATTGCTCGGCGAGGGCGCCGACAGTGAAGTCGTCAAAACGCAAACTGCGTATATGTGGTCTGTTGGTCACGGTTTGGCAACTCTGCTACTTGATGGCCCCCTTGAAATCAAACTCGAGGGCATTGACGACATGAATGCGTTTATCCATCAGGTGTTACGGACCGCAGTCGCCTCAATCCGTGCTTAACTCCACCCATAAACCAGGCAGATTTATCGGCTGAATGTGACATTCAACATCTTGTCATCGATACAGAACGCCAATGTTGGCATCACCAAACCAGGCGTGCGAGGCTCAACGTATGCAGTTTGACATCGCAATAATCGGAGGTGGACCCGGAGGTTCATCGGCCGCAATTTCAGCTGCACGGGCCGGACTGCGCGTGGTCTTGTTTGAAAAAGCTTCATACGGTCGCGACAAAGTATGCGGCGATGGTTTAACACCCCGAGCGATTGGCGCGCTCAATGATTTAAACATTGATCATTCGGCTGCTCATCGTATTGACGGCCTGCGCATGATTGCTGGCAAGAAACAACGCGAACTTTTATGGCCGGCAACTGATCGCTTCCCACATCATGGTGCAGTATGGCCTCGACAGAAGTTTGATAATTACTTGCTTGACGTAGCAATTGAGTCTGGTGCCGATGTTCGTTTCAATTCCGAAGCGTTGCCCGTCATTGAAGACGATGTTGTTGTTGGCGTTGAAGTCAACGGCGAAGTCTTGCGCTCGTCACTAGTGGTCTTGGCAACTGGTGCTCAAGGTGCGGCCGCAAAAATGCTCGGTGCGGTTCGCGATCCCGACGAAACCTTCGGTTTAGCCATCCGCGCGTACGCGCCAACTCCTCGTCATGCCGAACGTCATCTTGAAGCATGTTTGAGTTTGCGCGACGAACACGGTACTCCGGTTCCGGGATATGGCTGGATGTTCCCAGCGGGTGATGGCACTGTCAATATCGGCGTTGGTGCCTTGAGCACCATGAAGGGTTTCAAGAAACTCAATCTCAATACATTGCTTGATCAGTACGCATCAATCGTTCGCGAACCTTGGTCGTTGGGTGATTATGTTGAGAAGCCACGAGCGTGGCGTTTACCAATGAGTTGTGTACGTCGTCACGGACCAGGTTGGGTTGCTATTGGCGACGCCGCCGGGTTTGTGAACCCGATGAACGGCGAAGGTATTGACTACGCTCTCGAGTCGGGTGCACTCGCAGTGAAGTGTTTCATCGATAACCCGGCAACTGCGACAAGTTCATACGACACGCAGGTTGGTGAACGTTTTGATGCGTTCTTGCGCACGGGGCGACGATTCAGTTTCATCATCGGTCATCCGTGGTTACTGCGCCCAGGTTTACGCCTCTCTGTCGGAACTCAAGCAGCCGCCGACATCACGCTTGCCGTCATGGGAAATTTGATCGACTCAACAACACCTGGTGCTGCCGGCAAAGTTATGCGACTTGCCGACAACGCGTTGCGAATAGCCGACCCGCTGCTTCGTCGCACTCGCGCAAAGGCGTAGACCCACCCAACATTGAGGTGAAGCGAGATAGCGTTTCCTCCCGTGGACAATTCATCGGGAAATAACTACGTAGGCGAGTTCGCAGTTGAAGCAAGTGGTCTCTCCAAACATTACGGAGACGTCGTTGCGCTCGATGGCCTTGAACTTTCGGTACCAACTGGCACGGTGCTCGGTCTACTTGGTCCGAATGGTGCTGGCAAAACCACAGCAGTTTCGATTCTCACCACACTCATCGCTCCCGATGGCGGCACAGCACGAGTTGCTGGCGTCGATGTCATCAAAGAACCCCAACGGGTGCGTTCATTGATTGGTTTGTCCGGGCAATACGCCGCTGTTGACGAACATCTCACCGCAACAGAAAACCTTGAAATGATTGGATGTCTCTACGGCATGCGTCGCCCGGCCGCCCGCAAAAAAGCGAGCGAACTTATTGAACGATTCCGCTTGAGCGATTCGGCACATCGACCACTCAAAACTTTCTCGGGCGGCATGAGAAGGCGTATCGACTTGGCAGGAGCACTACTCGCCGATCCCCCAGTTCTTTTTCTGGATGAACCTACGACCGGTTTAGATCCACGAAGTCGCGGTGAATTGTGGGATGTCATTCGCGAACGCGTTGAAGCAGGCACCACCGTGGTTCTCACGACGCAATATCTTGAAGAAGCCGATCAGTTAGCTCACGACATCGTGGTCATTGACCACGGTCGCGCGATTGCACGTGGCACTTCACAAGAATTAAAACGACGCATCGGTGGTGAGCATCTCGATATTCACCTCGCACTGCTTACGGATATTTCTCGTGTTGAAGCAATCGTCCGACCATTCGCGATTGGGGCAATTCGTACTGACGATCAAGAAGTTCTCGTTTCGATTCCTGTTTCAAAGGGCATTGAGGCTCTTGGTTCAGTCATGGCAGAACTCTCGGTCCAAAACATAGAGATCGTTGACATTGGTTTGCGACGACCCACGCTCGATGACGTATTCATGGAACTCACTGGACACAAGACACAGGAGGAGCAGACATGATCAGCATGATTCGCGATGCCACCACAATCGCCCGACGAAACGTCATTCGCATCAGCCGCGTGCCTGAAGTGATGGTGTTCGTCGTCATTCAGCCGCTGATGTTCGTGTTGCTCTTCGCCTATGTGTTCGGAGGGTCAATCGATATTCCCGGTGGCAGTTATCGCGAGTTCCTCATCGCTGGAATTTTTGCTCAAACCGTCGTGTTCGGCGCAACCTTCACTGCATCAGGGTTAGCCGAAGACGTACAAAAAGGTTTGATCAACCGATTCCGATCGTTGCCGATGTCGCGTTCGGCCGTTGTTGCTGGTCGCACGGCCAGCGATGTGGTCTACAACTTGTTGTCAATCATCATCATGTCGTTGGCCGGGTTTGCAGTGGGCTGGCGTATCCGCGGTTCAATTCTTGATGCTGTTGTTGCTTACTTGTTGCTGCTCTTCTTCTCGTATTCGTTTTCGTGGGTGATGGCATGTCTTGGATTGCTAGTTCCCGCACCGGAAGTCGTCAATAACGCAACATTCATCGTGCTCTTCCCGCTGACCTTTATCGCCAACACTTTCGTACCGTCTGACAGTTTGCCCGGCATCTTGAAACCCATTGCCGAATGGAACCCAGTGTCGACATTGACGCATGCGGTTCGTGTTCGATTCGGAAACTTGCCGGCCGAAACTCCTGAACCAACTTCGTGGCCGCTACAGAATGCGATGTTGTACTCGCTCGGATGGGCAATTCTCTTGATCGTTATCTTCGCTCCGATCGCCACACGGTTGTACCAGCGCACCGGCAAACGCTGACCTCAGTCAAACCGGGAATTACTCAACGATGATTTTGCCCTGCATGGAAGAGTGCTGGCCACAGAAGTAGGTGTATTCACCCGCCATTGAAAACGTCCTTGATGTCGGACCCGTCGGATGCAAGGCAGTTTCGTCATCATGAGACGTGTATGCCTGAGACTGACCGAGAATCAACGGTGACCATGCCGTGAATTCTGATTTCATAACGGTCAAAGAATAAGCAAGAGTGGTCATTGTTGTGATTTGTCTCAGCGCATGTTGGATGAGACCATGAGTATGAGGCCATGGCCTCACGTCTCCCCAAACCTGGCACCTCATTACTCAAATCTTGGCGACAACGAAAAACAGAGAATCTAGAACGATTGTTCTGGAGCGCTAATCCCTGCAAAGTATGGAGCCATGAGATCTTCCATTCGGTAATAGCCGTGCGGTTTCTCTAACAAGTGTTTTGCTGCAAAAATTGCGCCATTTCCAAATGCTTCCCGAGCGATGCTCTCATGCCTCAATCGCACAGTCTGGAAAGGAAATCCAAATATCACTTCATGTGTCCCGATAATTCCACCGACACGAAGTGTCTTGACCGATGGAGATTCCACATCGAGAGCATCCGCAATTCGGAGTGCAGTGCCAGAGACTTCTGGTTTTGATTTGAAATGCTCTTCAACAATCTCAATATCTGCGTGAGGAGCTATGAGCTTCATCACCTTTGCCGCCAACAAAAGGAAATTGATTCCTACAGTTATGTTTGGAGACCAGAGCACCCGTGTCGTTTGCGCATATTCCTGAAATCGCAACTCAGTCGCTTCGACATTGTCGAACTTGGATATAGCGGAAACTATCGCAATACCGGCTTCAGCAGCCGCGCCACCGTACCAATCGACTCCTGTTTGCGAAGAGAAGTCAATGATTGCATCAACAGGGAATCGCCGTAGAAGTTCTTTAGCCGAAAACTCATTTCGACTGTAAATGATGCCAGGCTCTTCTGATTCAACCCCAAGAAATTCTGGCACTGAACGATGTTCTAGCCGTGCTGAATCTCGAACCACCCATTCAAGACAAGTATTCGGGTTCTCTAACACAATCGTTGCGACAGCACG
>CALEHE010000283.1 GCA_937876415.1 uncultured Actinomycetes bacterium | reverse complement strand
GGTCATGTTCTAAGATTTCATAGTTCTATGAAAAAGTTTTCGCGTCGCCAACTTCACCCCTTCGCGATATTGAGTCGCAAGTTGGTCGCAGTTCTTTTGCTTGCATCATCTTTTGTCGCAGTCTCAACAGTTGGCTCGACCGTGGTGTCGGCGGCGCCTGTGGGGGCTTCGGCCTTTCGTGGCGTTTCTCCGCTGCGTGTCTTGGATACTCGGGAAACAGCAAAACCAACTGCAGGTTCGTATAACCCCGTTGTGATCGCCGGACTGGCGGGAGTTCCCAGTACAGCCACTGCAGTCGTGCTGAACGTCACCGCTATTGATGCTGGAGGCGAAGGGTACGTCACTGTCTTCCCGTGGGGAGAAGCATTGCCGAACACATCAAACGTCAACATCAAGCGTTTCGGTCAAATGGTTCCGAACCTGGTCACGGTGCGACTTGGTGCCGAAGGCAAGGTTGGTTTGTACTCGTCAATTTCTGCCAACTTGCTGGTTGACGTCTTTGGCTATTACAGCGCGTCCGGGGCGACATCCGCTGGGCGATTCATCGCGTTGACCCCGCAGAGACTCTTAGATACTCGCGGCCGAGCTACCGCTGGTGAAGACGGCGTGGTTCGACTGGCGATGCCTGCAGGTGTTCCCTCCAACACCGAAGGGCTCGTCCTGAACGTCACTGCAGTGAATTCGCGACTTCGTGCCAATGGCTTTGGTTACTGGACTGCGTTCCCGGCCGGCCAAGCTCAGGGAACAACGTCAAACATCAATATCTCAACTCCTGATCAAACGATTGCTAATCAGGTCATTGTGAAGCCGAGTTCTTTGGGAGTCGATTTTTACTCGTATGCCGGGGGCGACTTATTGGTTGACCTCATGGGTTACTACACGGGCGCAGGTGCCGCGGTGAGCGAGGACGGACTTTTCGTTCCGGTGTCGCCGACGCGATTGCTCGATACGCGCTCAACTCCGAACCCACTTGGCGAGAATGTTGCGTTGCATCATGATTGGACAGTTGAAGTTGGAACCGCGGGCAAGGCCGGAATTCCAAATTCGGGCGCAATGGCCGTTGCACTGAATGTCACGATGACTCGTGCGCTCGGCGAAGGATATGTCACGGTGTATCCAGCTGGCCGTTCGCGACCAGACTCATCAAACCTCAACGCAGATTTGGCTGGAACGACCGCGCCGAACCATGTACAACTAGCGACAGGTTCGCGCGGAGTTTCGTTCTATTCGTACGGCGGCACTGACTTAATCGTGGATATTTTTGGTTGGTTCGTTGGTAGTCCGCAAGTATCGACTCAAAATGCGCCAAGTAATTCCTTGCCTGATGCTGAAGGTTT
>CALEHE010000282.1 GCA_937876415.1 uncultured Actinomycetes bacterium | reverse complement strand
CACACCTGGTAACACTCCAATGCCAATTGCTCGCACAAAAATTGCAGCAAAGATGAGATCTGGGACTGCACGGCTCAGAACAATGATTCCGCGACAAACCGCCATCACGACTGGATGTGGAGTGGTATTACGTGCTGCTCCAAGCGCAATGGGAAACGAAAGAACTACCGCAATTGTGGTGCCAATCACCGCCATCCACAAAGTTTCAAAGCCAAGTCGAATCGCATCGTCCAGATCGGAAAACCGTGGGGGAAGCATTCGGCCGAGAAGATTTCGGACATCTCCGAAACCAGCAATCAGGCCTGAAAAACTCATATCAATATGACGCCACGCCCATACAACAGCGGCAATGAAAATGACAATCACACACCGCAGAAAGAGTCGATCGCCACTTGTTTTGCGCTTCAGACGAGATTCAAGACTTCGGGTAGACGAAGGAGTCTCGGATTTACCCTGTTCGATTGGTTGTGAAAGTTCAGCGGCGCTCATGACACCCGCGTTGAGGGAGAACCGGTCAAGTCTTGACCCTCTGAAACTTTCTGACCCGGTTCAACACGGCGATACACGTCCATCACTGCTTCTTGATCAAGGTTGTCCACTGCGCGATCCAGAACCACTTGACCATCACGTAAACCGACGATTCTCTGCGCCCACCCAAGAGCCAGTTCAACTTGGTGCAACGTACAAATCACTGTCAACTGATCTTCTACGACGATTCGAAAGAGAACATCCATAACTTGTGCAGCAGACTCGGGATCAAGTGACGCAACCGGCTCGTCAGCCAACAGAAGACTCGGACGTTGCATCAACGTTCGCGCAATGGCAACACGTTGCTGTTGGCCGCCAGACAAGGTATCCGAACGTTGAAAAACCTGATCGCCTAAGCCAACTCGATCAAGGTTCTCAAGAGCTTCTCGTCTCAGTGTTTTTGGATACATCAACGTGCCGAAGCGTGGTCCGTTCAATCGACCGAGGGCTCCCGACAAGACATTTTCTAAAGCAGTCAGACGACCAACTAAACCAAACGCCTGAAAAACAAAACCAACTTCGCGGCGGAGGGCCCGCAGTTCACGCCGACCCGCCGCCACGACATTGGTATCCAACACATTCACGGTTCCAGCAGTTGGCTGAATTAAACCGTTGAGATGTCGGAGAAGAGTTGACTTACCACTTCCCGACAAGCCAATCAGGGAGAGGAGCTGACCTTTTGGAACTTCAAGGCTCACTTGATTAAGAGCCAGGGGACCATTTGGAAATTTCTTGGAAAGCTCAGCCACCTGAACAACATTGTCGGGAAGTGTCGTAGCCAT
>CALEHE010000281.1 GCA_937876415.1 uncultured Actinomycetes bacterium | reverse complement strand
CACCGCGAGTGCCACTGATCGTCCACTCAGCAGGAATATGAACCGTTCCTAAGTCGTAAGCCTTGTACTGACGCACTTCAAAGCGAACGCGCTTTTCCCAATGGTCGTAGGGACTCATTTCAGTATGGTCGGTCACAGCAACCGTAAGGTCATACACACCCTCAAGCAACGGCACCGAAGGTATTGCCACTTCAACACTGGCCGGGCCTTCAACAAGGCCCATTGACTTGCCATTACGTCGAGTTGACGAGCCCCACACTGGGTGTCCGGCAAGCGTGTCAATTCGCATAGTGACAACCGGATCCTGAATCGGCATGTGCGCAGTGAGATCAACGCGAATCTTTGCCGCTTCCATCGTGGTCAAAAGATCGAGCGGTTGATTTGCAGCATCTAGCAAATGCACGCTCACGATTTGTGCTTCACCGCTACCCCAACGTTGGCCCAGTTCACCTTCGACACGGGCTGCCTGGTGGCTCTGGCCTTGATACGCCGAGATCACTTCACCGGCCGCACCAACCATTTTCAGTTCGCCTTTTTCGATCCAGGCGACTTGTTCACACAACTGCTCAACTGCGGCCAATCCGTGACTCACAAAAACGATCGTGCGACCTTCGCGTCGAAACTGCTCAATGCGTTCGGCGCTCTTACGCTGAAAACTTTCGTCGCCAACCGACAACACCTCGTCAATGAGCAACACTTCGGGCTCAACGTGGGCGGCAACCGCAAAACCCAATCGCACAAACATTCCCGATGAATAGTTCTTGACCGGCATGTCGATGAATTCTTCGAGACCAGCAAATTCAACAATGTCGCTGAATTTGGCAGTGATCTCTTTTTTGGTCAAACCCAAAATCGCACCGTTCATAAAAACGTTTTCGCGGCCAGTAAGTTCAAGGTGGAATCCAGCACCCAATTCGAGTAGAGCAGAAATTCGGCCGGTCACTTTCACTGAACCCTTATCAGGGGTCAAGATTCCGGTGAGGCACTTCAACAGCGTGCTCTTACCCGAACCGTTTGATCCGATGATGCCAAAGGTTGTCCCGGTTGGGACGGTGAAGTCGATCTCACGAAGTGCCCAGAATTCTTCATAGCGGGCTCGACGGCCCCGCAAAATGGCAGCCTTGAGATATTGATTTCGCTCGTGATAGAGGCGGAAGTTCTTCCATAGACCAGAGACAACGACAGCTTGGTTTGACATGCCTAACCATTCTTGCCGATGGAAGGCGCACTCAAGCAACACCCTCGCCGCTGAATCACCAACTAGGATCACCTAGGTCATGAATAGTCTG
>CALEHE010000280.1 GCA_937876415.1 uncultured Actinomycetes bacterium | reverse complement strand
GGGCCAATTAAGCCCGGGCGCGCGTCTGGTCGAGGTTCGGGTCGCTCCACCGGTGACAAAGACGATGATCTTGGTGGTACTCAAATTGAAGGTCGTCAAGCAGTACGCGAACTTCTCATTGCTGGTCGCCGCCGCACATTCGAGGTGTGGATCGCTGGCGATCTTGATGAAAGCGATGTGGTTGAAGACATCAAGCAACTCGCGCGCGCGAACCGCGTACCAGTGATTGAAGTCAGTCGGAAGAAACTTGATTACACCGCACGCAGCGAAGCCCCTCAAGGAGTCCTGGCGCACGCCGAAGCATTGCCGTCGGTGCCGATTGATGCATTGCTACGTCGTCGTCCCGGCAAAGCACCGTTCTTGGTTGCCGTTGATGGCGTCACCGATCCAGGCAACTTGGGCGCACTGTTGCGCTGTTGCGATGGTGCCGGCGTTGACGGAGTGATTTTGCCGCGTCACCGCAGTGTGCACATCACACCGACTGTGGCCAAAACATCCGTTGGCGCAATTGAGTATGTGCCGATGTCAGTTGTGGGTGGCCTGCCCACCACATTGGCGCGAATGCGCGAACTGGGCATTTGGGTGGTGGGTCTTGACGATGCAGCCGACAAGTCGCTGTTTGAACTCGGAGACTTAGCGACTGAGGGAATTTGTCTCGTCATGGGCGCTGAAGGAACAGGGTTATCCCGCCTTGTTCGCGAGCGCTGTGACCTGATTGTGAGCATTCCGATGAAGGGCCGCCTGAGTTCGCTAAATGTTTCTGTGGCAGCGTCGCTCGCCACATATGAAGTCGCCCGTCATCGTCGCTAGCCTGCAGGCGTTGCGTCAGCGACACGCCGGGTTAGCTCAGTGGTAGAGCAACCGCCTTGTAAGTGGTAGGTCGTGGGTTCAATCCCCACACCCGGCTCTCTGTGTATTGCGGTTGGGTCAGCGTAAAACTTCGCGAATGCGGGCGACGAGCACATTGAATGCGGCGTCGTTTTGGCCACCTTCAGGGAAAATCACGTCAGCGAAGCGCTTACTTGGCTCGACGAAAAATTCGTGACTGGGCCGAACGGTCGCCAAATACTGGGCAATCACGCTGTCGTGCGTGCGTCCTCGATCGGTGATATCGCGTTGGAGTCGTCGCGTGAGGCGAATATCGGCGGGCGTGTCAACAAAAATCTTGAGATCAAAAAGTTCGCGCAGGGCCGGATCGATCAGGGTCAAAATGCCTTCGAACACCACAATCTTTGTCGGATGGATGACCTCAACTTCGGCTGAACGATTGTGATCGGCGTAGTCGTACACCGGGACTTTGGTGGTCTGGCCCGCAATGAGGTTGGTGAGTTGCTTGATCATGAGAGGCCACTCAAAAGCATCGGGATGGTCGTAGTTGGCGGCCGCCCGAACCTCAAAGGCTTCGTGGGTGCGGTCGATGTAGTACGCGTCTTGGCGAATCAAGGCCAGATTGTCGGGGCCAATGACCTCAACGAGTCGCTCGGCGACGGTCGTCTTGCCCGAGCACGTGCCTCCAGCGACGCCTATAACGAAAGGTTTTGCGGCATTTTCCCTGCTCATGCACACAGGAGAGTAGTCGCTGGCGGCTCTTATAGCACCCTTGGTGGCGGGAAATGGTTTCCGTCGGTGCTTGTATTGGGGCACCTCCAACGGGCAGGCTTAGGGCATGTCCCTAAGCGAACGTGAACAAGCAATCCTGGATTTTGAGCGGGGCTGGTGGACCGAGGATGGCGTGAAAGACCTGATGTTGCGCGAGCGCTTCAGTTGTTCGGCTGATGATTACTACAACGAATTGAACAGGCTGCTGGATACCGCCGAAGCATTAGCGTACGATCCTCTTGTTGTTCGCCGTTTACAAAGGGCGCGTGAGCGACGTCGTCGTATGCGTCTTGATGGCGCTTCTGAGTCCGGAGGGTTGCAAGCATGAACACAGAAGATGCCAACGAATCAACAGGTCGTAGTGGCCGAAGCGGCGCAAACGGGGTCAGCGTTTCAACCACACTGAGTGTGATTGTCGCAGCGATTGCTGTCTTACTTGGTTTCTTGATTTTGCGTGATGTCAATCGTGATCGCGATGATGTCAGTGCACCTATTACAACTGAAGCAACAATCGTTGATCCTTCTGGAGAAGTAACTGTTGCGCCTACCGAAACAACCACGCTTCCACGCACTGGTTTCAAAATTTTAGTTGCCAATGCTTCTGGAGTGACGGGCTCGGCTGGACAGATGTCGACTGCACTGCAGTCAGAACAATTTATTGTTTCGCAACCCGTCAACGCTGATGTCACGTACGGTAAGCAAAGTGTCACGGTTGTTTTCTATGTGCCTGGATATGAAGCCGGCGCAACGGCTGTCGCCGAAATTTTGGGTGGAATTCAAATTCAGCCTGTTGCAACACCGGCACCAGTTGAAGGTGGTTCACTTGGCGAAGCACAGGTCTTAGTCATGCTGGGCACCGACCTCGCTGGCAAGTTGCTGCCAGGTGCATTGCCCGCAGCTCCGGTCGACCCAACAACAACTGTCGCACCGGCCTGATTTATTGCGGCGAAATTTGCCGTAGTAATTCAAGTGCTGCGTGCTCAATGCACCACAGTGGTTCATTCATTGCCTTGTCGTGACCGTACATTTCAGTCAGTGAAATTAAGGGTTTAGGCCGCACGACTTCGGAATCAAGTTCGGTATCAAATTCGAATGAGCCGACAATGGCTGCGACTGGCGTGTTGAAATGTTGACAGTTGTCAATGACGCCACCGACAACTTTCCCGTCGTAACTGGTGTGATCAAGTTG
>CALEHE010000279.1 GCA_937876415.1 uncultured Actinomycetes bacterium | reverse complement strand
ACCACATGGTCGCCAGGCTGCGCAAGCTCATCGATCGTGCACGCCATCTGCCACGTCTTGGTCCACATGAACTCATTTTCTAAAGCAGCAAAAGCATGTGAGGTGTACCGCGATTTCGGTACATCGGCGATGCCTTGCAACTCATACGAATGATCTTTCAGAGAAACTGGAACCTCACGAGTATCAGCTTCAAGTAAGTCCTGAACACTCGGACCTGTACTGCGCGCTTTGCCCAAATTCTTGACATCTAATCCTGGATCAACAGCAGTCATGATTCCCCTCAATCAGATTGTGCTTCAAACAGCTTCTTGGCAAGTCCGTAATCGGCCTTGCCATTTGCTGCACGTGGCACTGTCTCTACCATAACGAGTTGTTTGGGAACTTTGTAACTGGACAACTTGGTCTTGGTGTAAGCAATCACTTCATCACCAGTTGGGGTCTTGGCTCCGGGGTTAACGCAAGCCACGCCGACGACGCGTTGGCCAAACTTCTCATCAGGTATTCCGAAGACCAAACAATCAGCGATCGAATCATGAGTCTTGACAGCCTCTTCAACTTCTTCGGGGAAGACCTTTTCTCCAGCGGTGTTGATGCAGTTTGAGCCGCGACCAAGCAAAGTG
This sequence comes from uncultured Actinomycetes bacterium, assembly GCA_937876415.1. GTDB lineage: Bacteria > Actinomycetota > Acidimicrobiia > Acidimicrobiales > Ilumatobacteraceae > Casp-actino8. Next base: position 2,165 of record CALEHE010000279.1, on the reverse strand, counting down.
ATCGTTCCATCGGCTTCGACGACAGCCATATCACCGGGAAAGCTGTAGCGAACTCCGTCAAACGACCTGAAGGTACGTTCGGACTTCTCAGGATCTTTGTAGTAACCAATCGGCACACCTGATCCGCTTACGCCGACCATTCCTTGTTCACCCGAACCAGGAGCAACTTCTTTTCCAGTTTCAAAGTTGATGACTTTTGTATTGGGCATCGCCCCAAACTTTGCGGTGGTGTTGACATTGTCTTTCGTGGCCATGGTCTGACCCATGCCACCTTCACTTGATCCGAGGATGTCCATCACGACTGTGGTCGGCATGTACTCAAAGATTTCAGCCTTGTTGTCGGCTGAGAACATTGCTCCTGTTGACATGATCATCTTGACCGACGATGTGTCAAACGGCCTTCCGGTTTCGGCCTGTGTCTTCAGTGCTTGCACCATCGGTCGGGCGAATGCATCGCCAACAATGATCAAAGATGCGACTGCATGTTTTTCTACCGCTTGAAACATTCGCGCTGCATCAAATGATTGTCCATCGAGAAGAACTACTTTGCCAGCCATCAAATGTGGAACCAACGCCCCCAACCACACGCCCGTTCCGTGCATCAAAGGACAACAGGGCATACCAACTGTTTGACCCATTGCTGAGTGCATCATTTTGGCGAGACCGGTGACCTCTTCAAGACTTTTCAGCGGAGGCAATCCTGCGCTGTTGGTGTAAAAACCCAAGAATCCTTCAGTGAAGGCTCCCATTGGATACATCACGCCTTTAGGCATACCGGTGGTGCCGCCCGTGTACAGCATGTAGACGTCGTCAACCCCGCGCTCAATTCGGGGAGCTGGCTCATGATCATCAAGAACTGATTCCCAAGGCACAGAACCACGCACTCCGGCCGACTGACTATCGAGAACTTCAATCAACAACTTCAACTTCGGCAAACGATCTTTAATTCGCGCGATGCGATCGCCGAGACTCGAATGGAACACCAACGCTTCACAATCGGCATTGTCCAGCAAGTACAGCAACTCATCATCGAGATAGCGATAGTTGACATTGACGGGCGTGATGCGATTCTTGAAAGCTGCGTACTGCGTGACGAGGTACTCAGGGCAGTTGTACATGAACATGCCAACTTTTGAATCGAGCCCGAGTCCCGCTTCATTAAAAGCTGTCGCGAGTCGAGCCGCCCATTCGTCGTATTGACCCCACGTCACTTCTTGGTCGGCATACGCAATTGCGCACACGTCTGGAAACTCATCGGCGTGGGCCTCAAAAATATTCGCAAATGTCAGCATCTGTTCCCCCCAAAGAAAATGAATAACGACTTCCAACCTCGCCACCGGCTGTAGATCCGATAACGACGAATGTCTGAAGTCACAATAGGGTAAACGAAATGTCCCTGGCTACGCCACCGAACAATTCAATTCAGGCCGTAGTTTTCGACTTCGGCGGGGTGCTGATTACTTCGATCACCAACCAACTCAGCAAACTTGCAGAACGCCACGCCACCGATGTCCCAACGATGCTGACCATCATGCTCGGGCCTCATGAAAGTGGTGATCATCCGTGGCATCGAGCCGAACGGGGCGAAATCGCCGTCGCTGATATTCAGAATTCCTTGAAACCATGGGCCAGCCAACATGACATCGAGTTGCACGGTGACGAAATCGATGCCCTGATGTCTCCTGGTCAGTACACGGTGATCGGTCCAATGGTTGACAAGGTCTCCGAATTAAAGAACCACGGCCTCAAGACTGGGCTTTTGACGAATACCTTTGCCGAATTTCGTCCCAAGATGCAGCAAGACCTGCGATTCGAGGATTTCACAGCCGTTATCGAGTCCTTCGCCGTCGGATCGCGTAAGCCAGAACCTGGTATTTACCAAGCCACAGCCGACATGTTGGGCGTTGCCCACCACGAAATCCTGTATCTCGACGATTTCCCCCAAAACATTCACATGGCCCAGTCGTTTGGCTGGTCGACGATTCACGTCACCGACCCCATTGCAGCCATATCGGAGATTGATCGGTTTTTAGGCGATTAATCCGGTTAATTGCCCTGCCGACTCGGTTCGGTACTAGATCAAACTAATCACACGGTCAATAATGGGTACATGACCGCAGTAGATCCTCGTCAAGCCCGCTCACCTGGAATTACCTATCAGGAGC
>CALEHE010000278.1 GCA_937876415.1 uncultured Actinomycetes bacterium | reverse complement strand
GAAACCGCAAAGGCCCAAACCGGACCTACATCAACTTGGCCTGCGTGTTCTTGTTAACTGGCTTATGGCACGGAGCCAGCTGGACGTTCATTGCGTGGGGTGTCTTCCACGGAAGTTTCTTAATCATTGAACGCTTGACCGGAATCAATGAAGTCAAAACGAAGTGGCTCATTCCGTTGCGACGAATCATCACCTTTGCTGTTGTCTGTATCGGCTGGACATTGTTTAGAGCGGTTGACATTAACCAGGGTTTTACTTTCATCAAGTCAATGTTGTGGCCCACTGGTTTGGGTTGGCCGAGTACTTTGAGTGAAATCATGACCGACCAGCGACTGGTGTGGCTTGCAGTTGGACTGTTGGTGGTGTGCCTACCAGCAAAGATTCATGTCGGACGAGATATCTCACGTGCGCAAGGGAGAACGGCTTCGGTTGTTCGATTAGCGGCCATTGCGCTGGTAGGCCCAATCGCCACCATGTACGCACTCTCGAGCACGTTCAGCCCATTTTTGTATTTCAAGTTCTGAAGGTCACATATACCGATAGCCAGACTTTGACTATGGCTGCGAGGACTCGCAAACGTTGAGTGCCGATTCCAACTATTGTACGTTGGTATGGCTCAAACAGTTGACGTGACCCCACCACTTAGCCAGGACGGAGCCAGCAAGCACTTCATCTATTTCGCGATTTTGATTTCGGCATTTCACTTAATCGCAAACTTAAATGACAATGCTCAGATTGCTGGCTGTGCGCTAATTGTGCTCTTATGCTGTGTCTTCTTTATCCGTGCAATGGCCACCACATATTTTCGATCGCTATTTGAAGTCGTGTTTGGAGCGATTCTCTTCGGCTATCTAACCCAAATACTCGGGGAAATAGTTGGCGCGTGGGCAACGTCGCGGCTCATGCTTTCACTCGCTGCCGCCGCCACAATGTTGACCGTAATAGCGAAGTCTAAAATTCGAAAATATGATCGCGCTTCATTATTCGCATTCGTTGCAGTTCCAGCCTTATTTAGCACTGGTTGGATATTTCTACTTTCACTACGTGCAGAAACTCTCATTAACTTTCTCGGCTTTGGCTATGACAACGCAGCCCATCTTGCCCAGACACAACTCATCATCAACAACCATGGGACTGCATTGATTGATGGGGGCATCCAATCAGCTCCCACATTTTTACAAGATGTTGCTCAGGCGGGGACATCTTCACTGGCAACTTTTGCTGAGTTGACTTCCACCAGTTCAAGATCTGCAACTGAACTCTTGTTTGCTTTCACTTTGGCGACGATTGCAATTCCAGTTAGCCTCGTTTTGGCAGTTTTTCTAACTTGTTTAGAAAACAAAAATTCACGCACGTCAACGGCGTTGATCACCACATCCACATTGCTGATTTTCGGAACTGGTTATTTGAGCCGAATTTGGTTCTCTGGCTATTTCGGGTCCAATCTGGGGACACTTTTGCTAGCTCTGA
>CALEHE010000277.1 GCA_937876415.1 uncultured Actinomycetes bacterium | reverse complement strand
ACATGAATCGCCTTTCGTTTGGAAGCAATAAAAATGCCTGAAAAACTCTCCAGACTCAAGGTTCATCAGCGAGTTTTGACCACAGACAATCCAAAAATGACCACTCACCATTGGCCCGATCACCGTTTCTGAAAATTGGTGATCATCGAATTCGCTGACTTCTGGCGACAATCAAAGACCACCTCTAGCATGAGGGGATGCCCATGTACGGACGACCGGGGATCACCGTAGGCCGCACTGCCGAACGTGATTTCCTTCGGCAGGCTCTCGATGATGCCGCGAATCGTCAAGGTACAGCAATCCTTATTGAGGGCGAACCTGGCATGGGTAAATCGCACTTGCTGCGGGGTCTCGCCAACGAAGCACGCACATCCGACGTGTCGGTCGTGCAGATCGTTGGTCATATCACCGACTCTTTCGAACCGTATCTCAGCCTCTCTCAGTTGCCTCGGCTGACAGATTCGCCCTCGGTTTACTTGACTGCCAACGCAACAGATCCCCGCGCCCACTTCGCAGAATTCAACGATTACCTCGCGCTACTTGCTCGACGTCCAGCACTCTTTATCATCGACGACCTGCAATGGCTAGACGAGTCATCGTTGGCGATTGTCGCCAAGTCAATTGAGCACATGCTCGGTCTCGGTATCAGTTTCGTCGGAGCGATGCGCACTGGTGCCACCGCAACCGAACTTCCTGTTTCTCATTCGCTGCGCTCAATCAGTCGCTCGTGCACGTGTGTGAATCTTGAAGGCCTTAGCGAATCAGACTCGATCGAATTGGCCCGAACCGTTGACGACATTCCACATGACGACGCGTATGTGCGCGAGATCAATCGTCTGGCTGGAGGCAACCCGCTCTTCACTCTTGAGTACCTGCGATTATCAAAACTCTCGTCAACACCTATCCCCCGTTTTGCACCGCCCGAAGTGAACCGCGTTATTGAAGAGCGAATCCGCACGACTCCGATAGACGTTCGAATGTTGGTCTGCTTGTCACTCTTAGGTGGCATCGGAACTATTGATGACCTCATCATGGTCACCGAACCCATCGGACTGTCACCGAAAGAAACGCGAGACAACGTTTCGATAGCCGAAGCCGCGGTCTTAATTACTCGTCGCCACTCACGAATTGTCGAGTTCGTACATCCTCTGTATTCGACATGTGCGGCCGAGTTTGATGAAGGACAGGATTCTCATCTTCGAGCATCAGTGATTCAATTTCTTGAACGTGGCGGTCGTTACGCCGAAGCCTTCAATTTGTGTGATTCCAAGTTGCTCGAAGACTTTCCCGATGTAGCCCGCCGACTGGCGATTGCAACGATTGGAGATGTCTGGGCAAGCGAGTCCCTCAATCTTCCGAAGCGCGCTGCCGAGTACGTCATGAAGAACGCCGATGACGGCTCGCAAGAATCAATTCGGGCCGCGTTGGTTTTGGCACAGCATCACCTCAGCAATGGGCAACGCGAAGTTGGTTGGAGCATGGCACAAACTGCTGCTTCACATGCGTGCGCCACGGGCCTGCACATTGAA
>CALEHE010000276.1 GCA_937876415.1 uncultured Actinomycetes bacterium | reverse complement strand
AAAGGCCTATGAAATGGCCACTCTTGGTGGCGCACGAGCAATGAATGCCCAAGATGAGATTGGTTCACTAGAAGTCGGCAAGAAGGCCGACGTTGTCTTGCATGACACTGATCGTCCCGAATGGCGTCCGTTGCTGAACATCATGAACCAACTCGTGTGGTCGGCCGATGGTCGGGGAGTACACACAGTGTTTGTTGATGGAAAGAAAGTCGTTGAAGACGGTCGTATGTTGACCATTGACGAAGATCGTTTCTGGGCGCAGTGTCAAGAAGCAGGCGAAGCCATCACCGCACGATCGGGATTGCCTGACAAATCTAAGTATCCGATTCTCTGAGAATCGCGGACATGAGACAACAATGACTCACAACATCACGCTTGAAGCCGAAATCACGCCGGGTATGCCGGTGCAACATGTGATTGAACTCGCGCGACTTGCTGAAGATGTTGGGTTTGATCGCCTCGGTATTTCTGACGTGGTGTTTTGGCATGACTGTTTCATGTTGCTCGGGCTTGTTGCCCAATCGACGAGCCGTATTGAGCTTGGCCCGATGGTCACGAATCCGTATTCGCGTCATCCTGCGGTGTTGGCGGGTATCGCGGCGACACTGCACGATGTGTCGAATGGCCGAGCATTTATGGGTATGGGTGTAGGCGCTGGACTTGAGGCCGTCGGTGAGACGTACGCGCGACCAGTTGCGCATGTTCGCGATGCGGTCACGGTAATGCGCGCGTTGTTGTGCGGCGAAACAGTGAACTACCAAGGCGAGACAATCACCGTCAACGATTCGCGATTGCAGCACGTCGATCCTTTGAATCCGGCGCATGTTCCGATGTCGATCGGTACACGTAGCCCGCAGATGATGCGTTTGGCTGGCGAGATTGCCGACATTGCTCTTGTCGGTGGTCGTTATTTGTCGCCGTCATTGGCGGCGAATTACCGCACATTTATTGCCGAGGGCGCACAGCGCATCGGTCGTGATGTTGCGTCAGTCGAAGTTGCTCCGCGAGTGACGTTGTGCGTGTCTTCAGATGGCGATCTGGCCCGGCGAAGTGTGAAGCGCTATGTGGCTCATTACATCGCGCTCATTCGGCCCGCCGAGTTAAACGAGCGTATGGGATTAGACGCTGATTGGTATGCGCGAGTTGATGCGGCTCTTGCTCAGTCAACTGGTTGGTACTTCGATCACGATCGCTATGACGACCCCGAAATCTTTTCACTCATTGCCGATGAACTAGTGACGAGTTTTGCCATTGTCGGCACACCCGATGAATGCAAAGACTTAGCCCGTGGCATTTTGGACCTGGGCTTCAACAGCATCAGCATGAACTTGTCATTCCCGGTGGGCAACGGCATGTATCAAGGTTTGCGTGACACCCTCGAAGGTTTTGGCACCGTTATTGATGCAGTGCGTTCAGGTCGCTGAGATTACTCAAGGCCA
>CALEHE010000275.1 GCA_937876415.1 uncultured Actinomycetes bacterium | reverse complement strand
CGACCTGATCAACGCGCTTACCTTGATGCCATGCCAGGTAGTTCAGTACCGGTGATTCGGCAACCGTTTATGCAAGGAGACTTTCTTCCGTTTTGGGCGTACGGCGGTCTCAAGAACGAGAACCTTCTGTTTGATTGCAAGGTTGATCCAGGAGAGCTCAACAACCTCGCGGCCACTCATGGAACAGAGCAATCAGATATTGAGATGAGTCTTGTACGCAAACTCAAAGAAGCGTTGTTAGAAATCGACGCCCCAGATGACGTTTTGGAACGATTAGGACTGCAAACTCTTTGAAGTAGTTATAGACAGATGTCGAATGGGCGAATCGGAACTCGTGGCAGTTCGCGACCGACTGCCTGGCGAATTGCATTGGCAATAGCCGGGGTCACCGAAATACACGGTGGCTCACCGATTCCTTTGGCGCCAAGTGGCGATTTGGGTTCATGCTCTTCAATGAACACCATTTCGACTGTCGGGGCATCGAGAAAAGTTGGCAACAAATAATCGGTGAAACTTGGATTACGAACTTTGCCGTCTTTCACAATGATTTCTTCCATAACGGCCAGTCCAAGACCTTGAGCGATTCCACCTTCAAGTTGACCAATCGCCGATAAAGGATTTAACACGCGACCAACATCTTGGGCGGTTGCGATCTGAACGACTTTCACGAGACCAAGTTCGGGATCAACATCGACAACAGCGCGGTGAGCAACAAATGCGTAGGCAACATGGCAGTTACCTTGACCGTTCTCATCCATATCTTCAGTTGCGGGGTGGTGGTATTCCTCGGTGCAATCAATGTCGACACCCTCGATGGCGGTCAACACAGTGATTCGTTGACCAGTGAGTCGGTCAACGATGTCGGTGCCATCGATTTCTAACTCTGAGCGATTCATCGAGTTCTTGGTCGCAACATGATCAAACAACTTCTCGAGTGCCGAACGGCAAGCTGCCTGTACCGCTCCGCCGCTCATCCAAGTCTGACGACTGGCCGATGTTGATCCGGCCGAACCAACTTGCGTGTCAATTGTGTCGAGAATGACATCATCGACACCCAAGACAGTTCGCGCAATTTGCTGAGCCAACATGGTGAAACCCTGACCAACCTCTGACGTCGCAAACTTAATGGTGACAACTCCGTCACTAATTCGACAACGTGCCGTTGAGAAGTCGTCAAAACCTTCGCTGTACATCAAATTCTTGATACTCACGCCCCAACCGACACCACGCCTGATGTTCGACGGTTGAGCAGTCAAACCAGTTCCGCCAGGAATCGTACGCAGATCGGCGCTCGGGCTCATGGGAGGAGGCATCGGTATTGCGTCAGTCTCACGAATGCATTGCGCAACCGGGGCAACGCTGTCCATGATTTGTCCGGTAATCATGCGGTCGCCAGTTTCCATGGCATTGAGCAAACGAATCTCAACGGGGGAGACGCCGACCGCTGCTGCCAACTTTTCCATTTGGCTTTCATGAGCGAAACAAGCCTGCACCACACCGAAGCCGCGCATCGCTCCACACGGGGGATTATTTGTACGAACAGCCCAACCGTCTACTACTGCGTTGTCGCATTTGTAAGGCCCTTGTGTATGGGTGATCCCGTTGACAAGAACGGCAGGTGAGGTGCTGCAATATGCTCCACCGTCAAAGACCATTCTCGATTCAATTTTGACGATCTTGCCGTTGGTGTCCGCATGGTGTTTCATCCAAATTTTCGCGGGGTGACGATGAACATGGCCGTAGAAACTCTCTTCACGTCCGTAAGAGATTCGCACTGGACGACCCGACTTCATCGCCAATAAAGCTGTATGCACTTGCAAGCTGATGTCTTCGCGGGCACCAAAAGCTCCGCCAACTCCACCGAGTACCAAACGAATGTTTTCTTCGGGAATATTCAAACAATCAGCGATCTGTTTGCGATCTTCGTGTAGCCACTGGGTGGCGACATACA
>CALEHE010000274.1 GCA_937876415.1 uncultured Actinomycetes bacterium | reverse complement strand
CCACTCATGATCGGCTCAATGGGCGAACGCGTTCTTCGCGCTGCTCTCCCCCACGCCCAGTGGTGGAACACCTGGTTCGACTGGTTTGGCAATTCTGCTGAAGGTTTCGCCAAACAAAATGCGCACATTTCAGAAATCGCTCGCGGGGTTGGTCGCGACCCTGCAACGTTGAAGCGCAGTGCTTGCTTGCTCGTTGTCACCGATGCATCTGCTGGCGAACGCCCCGTTTCCGAGACGTATACCGCAGCGACACTAAGTGACATCCGCCAACGGGTGATTGAAATGCGCGATGCCGGCGCCGATGAAGTGATCTTGGTCAGCGACCCCATCAATGAGCGCTCAGTACGCTCGTTGGCCGAGGCCCTGCGGTGAAATTACGTTTGCCCGCGCTCGCGATGTTGATCGGAATCTCAGTTTCGGTCATTCCCATGCGCTCACTCGCAAGCAGTGCAGCGGTTGTTGTCACTAACACCGACACCGTTTCTGAATTAATCGTTGAACGACTACCGGGGCGAAGCTCACTGGCCGCAATGTCTCTCATTGAAAATGAATTTGATCTCGATGTAACACTCGAATCAAAAATTGCCAATCGTCTTGAGGTCATTCAACTTGATCAGCCAATTAGTCGCGCCGAAGCCGATGCTCTCGTGCAACAACTTGTTGACACCGGCAAAGTTGCGTTTGCCGAAATCAACGAAAAGCGTTACGTGGCAACCGCTCCGAATGATCCCGACTACGGATCACAGTGGTACCTCAAAGATTTTGCAACTCTTGATAAGGGAATTGGTATTGAAGCGGCATGGGATCACACCATCGGATCTACTGATGTAGTCGTTGCGGTCATTGACACCGGATACACCCCGCATCCAGATCTGCCGACCCCACTTCCTGGCTATGACTTTTTTGATAATGACGCTGACGCCACTGATCCTGGTGATGCGGGGTGCGATCAAACAGAACCGTCCTGGCATGGAACAAAAGTCGCAGGCATTATTGGCGCAAAAGTCAACAACTCAATCGGCATTGCTGGCATCAATCAACAATCCCAGATACAACACATTCGAATTCTCGGGCCATGCGGCGGAGACCTTGCTGACGAGATCAAAGCCATCCGATGGGCTGCAGGATTACCAGTAGATGGGATCCCACTAAATCCAACTCCTGCACGTGTACTCAACCTAAGTCTCGGCGACCAAGCACCGTGCTCGACTAGTGAACAAGCAGCTATTAATGATGCAGCAGCCGCTGGATCAATTGTGGTCGTCGCCGCTGGTAACTCATCGCTAGATCTTGACCTTCAGCAATTTGCGCCAGCGAATTGCAACAACGTCATCACCGTCGCGGCAACGACATCAACTGGAGCTCGCGCGAGTTATTCCAACTTTGGCTCAACGGTTGAAATAGCTGCTCCCGGATCAAGTATTCGATCGACCACAGTCGGCGGGTACGCCAGCGTGAGCGGTACGAGTTTTGCAACTCCAATCGTCAGTGGAATCGTGTCGTTGATGTTGTCAGCCAATCCAGTTCTTGAATACAACAGCGTTTTGGCCTTGTTGAGCAATCCAGCCGTAGCCAACTCCTTTCCGTCATTCCCGTTATCGCCTTCATCTCAATGCTCAAGCAATATCAATGACACCTACTACTGCGGAGTTGGCATCATTGATGCAGCACATGCGGCATACGCCGCACTGTCAATTGCGCCGGAAGTCTTTTCACCGATGCAACCAGTCCGCATTGCTGATACTCGTCCTTCTGGATTCATCAGCACAGACAATCGTCTGGTGATTGATCTGAAAGGAATTTTCGGCTTACCCAACGCAGGTCTAGGCGCAGTTGCGCTCAATGTCACAGCAACTGGTGCAACTCAAAATGGTTACGTCACGGTGTGGCCATGTGCAGACACCAAGCCGCCGACTTCTAGTGTGAACTACGCCGCTAGCGAGGACATCCCGAACACGGTGATCGCTGCACCCGATCAATACGGAAAGCTGTGTCTCGATTCGTTTACCCCTGTCAACTTGGTCGTGGATTTAGGTGGTTGGTTTATCAGTGGTGATGGACTGCATACGTTCACTCCACAACGAGCTTTTGATTTACGTCAAAGTGGTTTCGTTCTGACAGCCGACAATCAGGCCGAATTTCAAATGACCGGAAATTTCGGAATCCCAACAACCGGTGTGAGTTCAGTTGTTCTCAACGTCACCGCTACCGGGGCCACAGCACCTGGTTACATCACCGTGTGGCCGTGCAACCAACCTCAGCCATACACGTCAAATCTCAACTACTTGCCAAATCAAGACATCCCGAATGCAGTGATTGCAACTGTTGATGCGAACGGCAAAGTGTGTTTTGCCTCTTCATCACCCACTTTTTTGATTGCTGATATCAGTGGTTGGTTCGAACAAGGTTCAAATCTCAACGTCATCACGCCACAACGACTTTTTGATACTCGACCCACGACACGAGTCGCTACATCGCCAATCTATGTCCTTGACCTCTCGGCAACGTCTCCGATAACACCAGGCGCCGCAACTGCTGTTGTTTTGAATGTCACCGCCACCGGCGCACCAACTGCTGGCTATGCGACGGTGTGGCCATGTGACCAGGCCCAACCACCTACCTCAAACCTGAACTTTGGCGTCAACGAGGACATTCCCAACCTCGTGATCACCAAAGTAAGCGCCAACAGCACGGTTTGTTTCAACGCATCGACCCCGGTGCACCTGATTGCCGATCTCATGGGCTGGTTCGCCCCGTCATTCGCTCCATAATTTGCTACATAAATAGTCAGTATTCTTGACCAAACCTAAATGTTGCCGTAGGCGTGTGAGTTCTAGGCAATTAGCCTGAGACAAATCAGGAGTACGCAGTGGGCGCTAAAAGTATTGGGTTGAAACGAGCATTCAAGAGTCTTGTCGCGCTTGTTGCCGCACCGCTTCTGATTGCCTCGACCTTTGCAGTCTCGCCAGTTGCGGCCTCTGGACGCACCGAACTTCGTTTACCGAACACCCGGGGTGCAACCCAGCGCTTCATTGTTGCTGTTGCAACCGATGCCGATGTTGCTGAAATTGGCCGCGATCTCGAAGTTGCCGGTGCTGCCGTTCACGAAACCTTTACCAATGTCTTTTCTGGTCTCAGTGCCTCACTCACCACTCCCCAAGCCATGGTGCTCGCCGATGACCCGCGAGTTCTCAGCATTGAAGTTGATGAAGTGGTTTCACTTGACTCATTTGAGGCTACGACTCAGTCACTCGAGGTCGCTGGCGATGCCATTCCGGGCCGATACATCATCATGCTCAAGCCTTTGGCTAGCGCCACTGCAAAGGCAAACGTGCTGTCGCTTTTGGGTAGTTCAATCACGAGAACGTATTCAGCCGCCTTTAAGGGCTACGCCGCAACGCTCACATCAAGCCAATTGAAAGCCCTCAAAGGCAACCCTGCTATTCAATATATTGAACAAGACCGAATCATCACGGTCTCAAGTAGTCAACCCAATCCGCCTTGGGGATTAGACCGTATTGACCAAGTCAACCTTCCACTTGATCGCCTATACGTTGATCGCTCGAACGGTGCTGGCGTCACTGCCTATGTTGTCGACACCGGAATCGCCCCACATAGTGAATTCGGCAACCGTCTTGTTGCTGGTTACACAGCCATTAATGACGAGTACGGAACTGCTGACTGCAACGGACACGGAACCCATGTTGCTGGAACCATTGGTAGCGCAACCTATGGAGTCGCCGAGGCAGTCACACTCGTTCCAGTACGTGTTCTGAGCTGTACAGGCAGTGGTTCGACGTCTGGGGTTATCGCCGGAATCGACTGGGCTATCAGCCATCACACTTCTGGAGTACCTGCTGTGATGAATCTCAGTCTTGGGGGTGGCGCCAATGTTTTGCTCGATGAAGCTGTTCGCAAGGCTGTGACCGACGGAATCGTCGTTGTGGTCGCTGCGGGTAACGACGGCCGTGAAACCGACACAGCGCTACATAATGCCTGCCTATATTCTCCGGCTCGTGAACCTCAAGCGATCACCGTGGGTTCGTCGACGTCAAATGATGCCCGTTCCGGATTTTCAAATTACGGCACCTGTGTCGATCTCTTTGCTCCCGGAAGTTCTATCTTGTCCACGTGGCGCAACGGCGGAACCGCAACTCTTAACGGAACGTCAATGGCCAGCCCACATGTTGCCGGTGCAGTGGCCGCGATTTGGGGCACCAATCTTTCGCTCACTTCGACATCAATTCAAACGATGACTTTGGCATCGGTCAGTGCCAACAAGTTGTCCGATACGCGAACTGGTTCTCCCAATCTGTTATTACATGTTCCAAGCGGTAGTGGCGTTGCTCCTTCGCCACCACAAAACGTCGTTGCGGTAAGCGGACCTGGACGTGCCACTGTCACCTGGGACGCTCCTATTGATTCGGGATCAAGCACCATCACTCGTTACACGATCACCTCAACACCCAGCAACAAAACCTGCAGTTGGACGTCGGGACCACTGTCGTGCACGGTTGTTGGACTGAGCTCTAACGTCACCTACACCTTTCAGGTGACAGCGAGTAACACGACCAACACTTCAACAGCATCCACTTCGAGCAACTCGGTTGTCGTCGGTCTATCCAATAATTCATTTTCAGCCGCCTTGCCATTGATAGGTGTATCTGGCACCGAAACTGACTCCAACGAGAATGCAACACTTGAAACAAATGAACCCCCCCTTGACGCTGGAACTGGCGGGGCTTCGGTCTGGTACCGCTACACACCAGCTCAATCGGGCACTCTCTCGGTCGACACCATCGGAAGTGATTTCGACACCGTGTTAACCGCGTACACAGGTTCGACTGTCAATGCTCTGAACAGAGTTGCCTTCAATGACGACATCAGTTATTTCAACGGTGTCGTCACAAGTGCGATCTCACTAGCGGTCTCGGCCAACGCCACCTATTACTTTCGGGTGACTTCATACGGATCAACGCGAGGGAACATCACTCTCAATTGGTCCCAAACCCTCAATTGTCCACTTTCTCCACCTGGCGATAATTTCTGTGCGGCGATCGTTAGAACGGGCGACACCGAGTCAACCACTATCAACAATTCTGGTTACAGCATTGAAACCGACGAACCAACGGTGGCCAATACAACAATAGCGGCCTCAGTGTGGTACTCATATACACCACTCGCGGATGGCGCCCTCACCTTGGATGCCTCGAATAGTTCAATCAACACTGTTGTGAGTGTTTTCACTGGTTCAGTGCTCACCAACTTGGTTCGACCGTCAGGATGGACTGATATTCCAGGATCGAGTTCGAATCCGCCAACCGCCTTTAACGTGATGAAAGACAATACGTATTACATTCGTTTAGCCAGCACTAACTCATCGCGTGGCAACTCAACCCTGACTCACAACTTCGTCGCGACTCCCGTTGACACTGCACCATCGGCCCCACGTAATGTCACTGCAACACCAGTCGCGGCGAATGGATCGCTCGAAGTTTCATGGACTGCCCCCTTGTCTGAAGGCGGCCGCGCGATTCAGTCGTACCAGGCCACTGCTCGGCCAGGATCTGGTACATGTAGCGCGTCACCACCATCGACGACGTGCACGATTACTGGCCTCACTGACTGGAATGCTTACAGCGTGAGCGTCACCGCCGAAAACGAAATTGGAATCGGCCCCTCAGCCTCCGCTCCTGGCATTGTTCGGCCAGGTTCGCTTCATGATTTCTTTACGACATCACGTACTGTCACCGGACTCAGTAACAGCACCGGTACACAAACAACTTTTGCGACCGCCGAGCCTGGCGAACCCTCTCATGCGGGCTTCGCCCCGTCGCACTCGGTGTGGTTTAACTACACCGCACCAGCGAGTGGACAAATTGATATCAGTACTGCGGGTTCCAACT
>CALEHE010000273.1 GCA_937876415.1 uncultured Actinomycetes bacterium | reverse complement strand
GTAGTTGCGGCCAAATGCGCAAGCCCATGTCGTCTTGCACAGCCTCGAATAATCGTGGACTGATTAACGCGAGCGAGATTTCGTGACCGGGCACTGGGTCACCGGGTTGAGCCGAAAAACCTCCTGCGGCTTCAGCTGCTCGAATAAGTGCGGAACAAAATTGCGGCGTCCAACAAGACATCGCAAAAAGTTCATCAGCAACCTTGCTTATTGGTGCACTCTCATCAATCGCATCTGTATATCCGAGTATTCGTTCTAAGTCATCCACACATCCATCGTGACACGCCCAACCCCACATAATGATGAACCATCACCAAAATGTCGCGATACATGCCTAATGCATCACTTGGTAGGCTTAAAACCCATGGGGCCATTGACTAAAGAAATCCCTCAAATCGAGCTGAGATCAATCTGGAAAGTCATTCGACTGCGGTGGTGGATCGTGCCATTGTGCTTAGTAGTTAGTGCTGGACTCATGTTCGCACAAGAAAGCGACCTCAAAAGTGCGCCTACTTCATTCACTGTTAGCAAAACTTACGGAGCAAAAGACGAAACTTCGGCTCTTATCGCATTCGGGCTTGATCCCGCTGCGATCAAGGAGTTTCCAAGTTTTCAAAATCAGTTAGCGATTGTTCGCACAGAAGGACCCCAGCTAGTGACTGATTCGATCGGAGAAGCACTCTTCGTGACGGTCACACGTGCCGAACCACAAGTATCAATGTTGGCAGCAGCAGGAGGTGATGGCAAACAATTATTTACAGTCTCTAGCAATGCAGCATCTAATTACATATTTTCTTGTTCTGAGTCAGAACAACTTCAATGCGATGAGGCCATTGATGTTTACGTTCACAAAGTGGAAGAAGAGCGACGGAAATCGATTTCTGGTGGATTACTGCAACTTGAAACCCAGATCCAAGCAGTTTTGTCAACGACAGGTATTGACCATCCCGAACTTCGACTTCAGGCAACCGCCATTCAGAAGTTGATTAGTTCCATCACGGGTAAATTGGCCTATGTAAGTGAGACAGCCGAAACATCTGGTGGAACGATTCCAACAGTGAAAGCATCCTCATATCTGTTTGCTCTTGCCGTTGGTCTTATCATTGCGATCTTGATAATTTTGCAGTTGACAGTAACAGATAACAAAATTCGAAGTGTCAGAAGACTACAGGGCGAACTTAACTCCATCAGAGTGCTCGGCGAACTCTCCAGTAAAAATGTAATTGCTACTTCAACATCTATATCTGCAGCCATCGTTGTTGAAGCACGCAAACACAAAATCGGCACCGTCGTCCT
>CALEHE010000272.1 GCA_937876415.1 uncultured Actinomycetes bacterium | reverse complement strand
GGATGACACGCATCGCTCGGACGAACCATCGTCCCGGCTCGGTCACCCTACCCACCCACTTGTCACAAACGGGTGGATCTATGTGTTTAAGAGCAAACCACGCATGTCGCCTTCGGCACGCCATTGCTCTAACACCTGCACAAAGGCCACTGGACCGCCGCCATAACTGCCGCCCTGCACACTGCGCGCTGCCGGTTTACCTTCGTTGTTGTAATAGCCAGGTGTACACGACTCAAGGAACTTGATGTTGTTCTGCGACAGCGAAATGATGCGATCAACCCACCACTGTTCAGACTCTTCAGAAGTTTCAACTCGTGTCACGCCTTGTTCAGAAACCTGATTCAAGATGTAAGCGACATGACGCGCTTGCTCTTCGAGCATGTGCGGGAAGTTCACTGTGAACCCACTTTGCACACCACTCACGATGAAACAGTTAGGGAATCCACGACTGTGGAAGCCATGAAACGTTCGCGCTCCATCATCCCAATGTTGAGTGAGTGACTTTCCATCAACACCATAAATTTCGTAACCGGCACGACGACTGAAATTCGTTCCAACTTCAAAACCAGTTGCGTAAATCAAGCAGTCAATTTCATATTCAATGCCATTAGCAACAATGCCTTTTTCGGTGATGTAATCAACACCACGACCATCGGTATCAACTAGTTCAACAGTGGGGCGATTAAAGGTTGCAAGATAATCGTCGTGGAAACACGGACGCTTACAGAATTGGCGGTACCACGGCTTGAGATGTTCAGCAGTGCTCGGGTCGCTCACAATGTTTTCTACTCGCGCACGAATTTGTTCCATCTTTTCAAAGTCGGCAAGTTCAAGATTGCGGGCCAAACCTTCTGGCGACAGATCAGGACTTGCATCTTGGCGCAGACGAATTAACAAGTTGCCAATGATGTCGGTCCATCCGTCATTCACCAAATCGACTTCAGCAAAACCACCGCTCACCAACGCATTGAAGTTATCCATACGTTCTTTTTGCCAACCGGGTTGCAACGACGCGGCCCATTCGTTGTCGGTCAGGCGATTGTTGCGCACATCAATTGATGATGGCGTACGTTGGAAAACAAACAATTGATCAGCCGACGCACCCAGATGCGGAACGCACTGCACTGCAGTTGCTCCGGTACCAATAATGCCGACACGCTTACTCTTCAGTTTTGCCAAGCCACCAGTTGAGTCACCACCGGTGTAGTCGTAGTCCCAGCGACTGGTGTGGAATGTGTGTCCCTTAAAAGTTTCAATTCCTTTGATTCCTGGGAGTTTTGGCCGATGCAGTGGCCCATTGGCCATCACGACAAATCGGGCGCGCATGATGTCACCACGGTTGGTATGAATCAACCAACGACGATCGGTTTCGTCCCAACGCAATTCGGTCACTTCAGTCTGCAAACAGGCGTTGGTATAGAGATCAAAAAAACGAGCGATTGCTCTGCTGTGCTCCAGAATTTCGGGGGCATTTGAATACTTCTGCTTGGGGATGTACCCAATTTCTTCAAGCAATGGCAAATAAATATACGACTCAACATCACACGCTGCGCCTGGGTAGCGATTCCAATACCAGGTGCCGCCAAAGTCGCCACCTTTTTCGATCATGCGAATATCGGTCACTCCGGCTTCACGTAGACGTGCGCCAGCCAGCAAACCACCGAAGCCTCCACCAATGACTGCTACTTCAACTTCGTCAAAGAGTGGTTCACGATTGAGCGGTTGTGCATACGGATCTTCGAGATATTGATCAAATTCAGAAATATCGATGTATTGATCGTTACCTTCGGCGCGCAAACGCTTATCGCGTTCAAACTCATACTTCGCCCGAAGCGAATCTGGATTGAATTCTGTCGTTGTCATGTGTCCCTCACTCTAAAAATGATTACTTCAACAAACTCAGTGCATCATGATCAAGAACTAAATGGCCGT
>CALEHE010000271.1 GCA_937876415.1 uncultured Actinomycetes bacterium | reverse complement strand
GGCTAAGGACGATCGTTTCGTACAAGACGCCCTGTAATCCAGTCCCTACGCTGAGCCAGATACAAAGGAAAACCGAGTTGCGTGACCCAAACACAGCGAAGGAGACATGAATGTCTGAGCTCAAGGACCTGATGACGAACGTATACGCCGAGATGTCAGCCACCGATGACGTCAACGCGATGGTGGACAAGTATTTCGCTGTCGATTTCGTCGAACACGACACGATCCCAGGAATTGAAGCAGAAGGGCGAGAACTGGCACGAATGATGTTCGGCATGATGAAAAGCGGCATTCCAGATATACGCGTCGAGATCGACTTGATGGTGGAAGAAGGCAGCAAGGTGGCCGCCTTCGGTGCTTTCGTCGGCACCTTCACGGGAGAAATTATGGGTGTGACAGGGCAGGGGCAACAGGTGCGCATGCCTTTCGCTGATGTACTCGAATGGCGTAACGGCCAATTGGTCGCGCATTGGGGAGTCTCGGACATGTCCGCGTTGTTCGGCCCGACCTCCTAGGCCCCTCGACTACCTCCCGGAAAGGAACAAGAACATGTTCACTCTGCTGGCTAGGAACAAGGTTGAAGATTTTGACAAGTGGATGGCTCTCTACGAGACGCAGCGCGGAGAACTCGCAGCGTTCGGCGTCACCGGCGAAGCTGGCCTGCGTTCTGTTGTCGACGGCAACGATGTAGTTGTCTTGCATGAGTTCGCGACCCAAGATGCTGCCGAAGGCTTTCTGGCGATGGCGCAACAGGCAGACATGCAGGAAATGTTGAAAGCCGCCGGCATCGTCGGTCCTGTCACGTTCGAGATCTTCACCAACTGCTAACGAAGGAGAAAAATAGTGAAATTCCTCAATGCACGTATCTGGTTGATCGTCTTTGGCATCTTCTTGCTCATCGGATCACTCAGTGGAATCGGTTCGGTTGAGAGCGAAGCGTCTAAGCAATGGGATGGGGTTGACCTGACTGGACGAACCCTCGACATTGCCGCGTCAGTCGAAGTTGTGTGGGTGCTGAACATAGCGTTGTGGGGCGCCGCCATCATCGCGATCGCTCTCCTAGTGAGTGGTCACAGTCTCGCGCGGATCGGAGTCGTCGCCATCGTCACTGTGATACTCAGCCAACTAGTGGTGGGTGGCTATCTTGGCGTCACCTATGACTACGGACAGAGCGGCGGACCACCGTGGCAATTCTTCGTCATCCTGGCATTGGCGATCGTCACGCTTGTTGCCTGCATCATGAATTGGAAGCAAAAGCCCGCCCGGTGGTATGCTTCTGTATCTGACTAAGCACCTCCGTCCATATCCGCTATACGACAGTAAGGAAATGAAAAATGTCTGATCACAATAATTTCTGGGGCGCCATTCGGCAACGCGATGTCCTGGTTGGGTTTGGTTTCTTTGTTTTCGCGAATGTTCTGCTCTTGGGCATTGTTGCTCTCGCGAACGATGTTGTCGCGAGCGGTGGTTCGAGCGGGGTACAGGTCGCCTTCGCGATTGTCGTCGTGGGGGTCAACTTCATGTTGTGGCTGTGGAACGACTCGGGTATCAAGGATGTCCAGGCCAGTACGAAGGGAATTATGGTTGAGGATCGTGACCTTGCAATTAGCCAGAACTTCATCAACTCACCGTGGGTGATGTATCGAGTACTGGTCGCGATCATCACCGCGGCGGTTGCTGCAGGACTCTTGTTCGCTGTGTTCTCATAGGCAGCTCTCTCGCCAGGTCAAGAGTATGGCGGCCATCTACAGGCCGCCGGCAACTCATCATCGGCCACCGCGGTCTTGACCTACCGGTGCACCAAGTTCAGTGAACTCCCGCCCACGAACTGCCTACACCGTGCACCATCATCACTGCGGGCGGGTTAGCCACCCACGCCCACTCACCTACTATCTACTGACCACTACACCATCCACCTTGACACTGATGGGTACTGAATGTACCCGTTCCGCCGCCCGCCACGCCTTCGAGTTCCCTGTCGCTGAGATCAGCGTCAGGGTCAAGTAAGGCTGGCAGGGTGATGGTCAGCTCAGCTGCATCACCTTCACGAGCAGTCACCGTGAACCACTCCGGAAAATCCAGCCCCGCCGCTGCCAGTACTGCTTTGGGGTCAGCAAGGAAACGTTCCCGCGCATCCGCATCAGTCACAGCAGGGGTAAGAGCTGCTAAAAAACTTTGAGCATCCATACATTCTCCACTTGATAACTCGACTTGATAAATAGTGATGCGAATCTATCTCGACCAAATCAAACCCGACCACCGTGTTTCCACGGTAATGTCCCCACCAGGAACCTATTCCAAGAAAGATCACCCACAACCTGAACCGGA
>CALEHE010000270.1 GCA_937876415.1 uncultured Actinomycetes bacterium | reverse complement strand
CCACCCATACCGAAGCGAACATGGTCAATGGCCTCCATTGCTGCTTCAAGTTCGGGATCATTCGATCCAGCTAGTGCGATCAGTGCCTCTTGGACCATGTCACAAGAACGCTCAACCGTGTTGTCAATGTGCGTTTGAGTTTCGAGGCTTCCAAGAATGTCAAGAATTGCTATCAGTTGAGAAATCGCCGGAATATCCGAGACTTCAAAGTCGAGCATCGGAACAATTCCGCCCAACTCAATTGCCAACTCACGATCGGGAAGCGTTGCGCCCAACAATGTGCGTTCAATTGCGGCTTTCCAAGTATGCGCACTTTCTTGTGGCGCATTGAGACCGGCACGCACGCGTTGTTGAGCATCAAGACCCCAACGAACTCGAGCCCTTTCGGCGATGCGATACCACAGCGCCACTGAATCAGTTGACACATCAAAGCGTCTGCGCACCAAAGATGACGTCACCAGGCCCATGACGTCATCAACAGAAAAGCGGCCCATCGTGACCGTCAGCAGAGTGTTCAATAAATCGGCCCCATCGCTCACTTCGCGCAATGATCGGTCGCCGACAACGAGTGGGATCGTGACTGTTCGACCTGAAGAAACTTTAACGGGGCGATCAAACACTGCTTCTAGATATGGTGCTGCCGCCGCAATGTTGGGACACAAGATCACTACCTCGTCTGGCTGCAGATCTTCAAGCTCGTTGAAAGCATGCAGAAGCGCGGTGTGAGCAACTTCAACCTGACGCGAGATGTGATGACAACGATGAATCAAAAGTGAATGATCAATATCATCAAAGGTCTGATGTATTGATTTCAGATCATTGGCAACAATGTTCTGCAAGTGATGCAAGAAACTGTCGGATTCATGTTGTGCACTAGAGATAAAATCCGGTCGATAACCCTGTGAAGCCAACACTTTTTGTAATTCGTAGGCCCCACGCGACCATGAAGCGACAAGCGCGTCAACACCGTCAGGAACTACAAAGTTGTTGTCCCGCAACGGCACGACACCACGGGTAATTGGCAACGAAGCGAGTTCATTGCTCCAGTGTTTTTCCAGTCCAGGCGATGGATGCACCAAAAACACACGCACATCACTCACGGTTCCTAGAGCTTCAAGAACTCGAAGGTTCTGCAATGAGAGCGACTGTAAACCCACAACTAAAAGTCGCTCTGGTACCCCGTTGATTTCTTGTCCACGAGAGATGTTCTCCAGTAACTGATCAATCACCAAGGGCCAACTGGGTTGATCAATTGTTGCGCGAAGTTCACGCCACAATTCAAATTGCGGCATCTGCTCTACAGACAACGGTCGCAAGGCGTATTCGTTGTCGTGCATTTCCGTTGATGACTCAGCAGTCAAAATCGGCGAACCGTTTTCCCAAGCGACAATCATCGCTGGTCGACGAACCGCATAACGGTCAAAACGATCGGCCATACGTCGCGCAGCACGCAGTGGCCCACCGCAGCGCTCAATCAGTTCTTGGTAATACACGTGATTCGGATTCTGAGAAAAAATCGTCAGCAACCGAGCGGTCATGCGATCAATTGACCAGGGATCATCGGCCATGACTCGATCGGGAGAAATGAACCGATTCAGCATGCCGACATAACCAACTTCGATATTGGTCGCGATGCCGTCACTGTGTTCGGGCCTTGCACCGAAGCGGCGAGCAAGTTCTGGCAGCAGCCATGCTTTGACACCAGCAGTTGGCACAATCACATATTCACGTTGAAATAGATCTGCGCCATCAAGACTTGATTGCAAAAAATCGGCAACGGGGTCGAGCGATGCCCTCAAGTGAGGCACGTACTGAATATTCAGGCCCATAATTCTCCGATCTGTCGTAGCGAGTTGACACGTTGCTGAGGAGAATTACTTCTCAGGAGAGCAACGTGTCTTCTAACAAACGACTTCACCCACAGTAATTGTGCGGTGCGTGAAGAATTCTCTAGAACTAGAAGTAAATGATCTTTTCGGCGCGAGCCTCAGCCAGATCAAGGTCATCGGTGTAAGCGCCGGTTGATAGGTACTTCCATCCGCCGTCACACACAATGAACACGATGGTGCCTTCTTCAATCTCGCTGGCAATTTTTGCGGCCCCCGCAAGAGCTGCACCTGCTGAAATACCTGAGAAGATGCCACACTCACGCACCATGCGACGGGTCCACTCAATGGACTCACGAGGCCGAACAACACGCTTGCGATCAAGAATGTCAAAACCGTGCCAGTTGTCAAATAACGGTGGAACATAGCCCTCATCAAGGTTACGTAAACCTTCGACGCTCTCACCGAGCGGCGGCTCTATCGCGATGATTTTGACATCGGG
>CALEHE010000269.1 GCA_937876415.1 uncultured Actinomycetes bacterium | reverse complement strand
TGCTTCGGCTTGCAATTCATCAGCGGCGACGGCGGGGACAGAATCACCGAACACCATGACTCGTTGCGGTTGATCGCTAGGAACAGAATCAGTACTTATTGGTCGGGGCGCAAGAGTGATATCAGCATCAAGTGCGGGTGCGGTGGGTGTCGAAACGACGAGGCTCACGACAACGACGGCAACTGCAACGACCGAAAGAGGCAAGACACCAATTCGTGGAAGTCGGCGATTGCGTATAGGTGATTCAACAATGCGGTACGACAAGCCAGCCAGCGCAATTGACAACGCGGTCACGACGATAAATCGAACACCGCTATTGAGATTGTCAAACTTATGTGAAACAACGAGTGGCCAATGGAACAAATAGATGCCGTAACTCCAACGACCAATGAGTTGCAGTGCCGGTGACAACAAAAGTCGATTGGTTTGAGTTGTGCTGTAAACAACTGCAGCAATGCCCGCAAAAGAAATCACTATCAATGGTCCAGAGAACACCCAGTTGCGGTCACCCGGTAACCAGATTGCTGCTGGCACCAAAACAACGAGAGAGAAAGTGGGCAATAACCACGATGGCAAAGTCTCTTTCTTGGGTGGCCAACCTCGAGTGGCAATTGCTGCACCAATCAAAAAGGCAACGGCACGTGTGTCGGTTCCTTGGTACACGCGATCGATTGACATACCCGCATGAATTCCAACGACTTGAACAAGCGCAGAAATACCCGCACCAACCAATGCAATTTTTCCGAGAGTTGAAGGCGCACGTCGCGATAATACATACCAAGCCACAATGGGCCAGACAACATAAAACTGTTCTTCGATCGCGAGCGACCATAAGTGACGTAATGGATCTGGCGTGGCGAATTGATCCCAGTAACTGGTGCCACCAAAAATGTGCACCCAGTTTGTTGAGTATGTGAGTGCGCCCCAAATGTTTCGTGCGGTGACATCTAACTGGTTGATCTGAACAAGTACGGCAACGAGTCCGAGCAAGACAATGAGAGCGGGTACTAAGCGGCGAAGACGTCGCATCCAAAATGCACCGAGAGCGACGCTTCCATTGCGCTCATGTTCGGCGACCATCAATCCAGTAATTAAAAAGCCCGAGATGCCAAAGAAAACATCGACGCCGATCCAACCGCCCTCAATGACGCCGCTGTGAAATGCCACAACCACCAAGACCGAGAGAGCCCTCAGCCCATCAAGGCCCGGTAGATACGGCGCCGTGCGATCGGCACCTACTTGAGTCTGCGAAGTCATCAATTCATTGTTACTGGTCAAGCGTGGGAATGGCGGTATTCAGTCCGCCAAAAGATGACCCACCATCTTGTCCATTGAGAACTGCAAAGGGATCACGAATGTCGTCTTGGTATCCCAAGGCATACGACCCGAGTGAATAGCCCACCAGCTTTTGTACGTGAGCGGGAAGTGTTCGTGCGACTTCGGGCGGGCACGACAGGTACTGATTTTCTTCTTGACGCAACCAGCCCAAGATGTAATCAACATTCAATCCTCGACGAATTTGGTTTGATTGATTCGCTCCGCCGCCATGAATCGTGCGGCCGGTGTAGATCACAACTGAACCTTTTGGCATCGTGGCGCCCACGGTGCGATGCGTGTCGGCAACAGCAGTTGGCGGGTCGAGCAAGCTGTTTGGAATGACACGAGTGGCGCCATTTTCTTCAGTGAAGTCGTCGAGTGCCCAAATTGTTGAGACCTCAACATCCATCTCTGGTGGAAATGGGAACATATTGAAGCACCACTGATCGCGGTGTAAGCCCTGTGCTTGACCGCCCGGTCCGATGTTGATGATTTGGGTGAGATGAAGTTGAAACGTGTCGGCGTAGGGACCAAGAATTCTCTTGGTGATGTCTAAAACGAGCGGGTGAGCCACGAGATCTATGGACGCACGAGAACGGGCTAGTAGTGCTCCGGTGCGCTTGGTAGTGCGACCGGTGAAGTCCTCGCTGCCGTAAGGAGTAGCCGCGATGTAGGGGTCCATCTCGTCCAATATCTGGTCGACAAGCTCAACGGGAGCAAGGTTCTCAATAATGACGCACCCGACGGTTTGCAGGGCTTGGGCGATGTCTTCGGCGGAAGCACTCGCAGCAAATCTCGGGATGACACTCACATTGTTAGAGTAACCACTGTCTCAATTGTCTGCAAGAACGGAAAATCTATGTTTCGTCTCACCACTATCAATAATCGTTCGGCCATTGAAGTCGATGGTGTCTTTCATGATCTAGCCAAAGTTGTTGGCGATGAATCATTGGCCGATCCGATGAATGCGATCGCACGATTTAGTGAGTTGCATTCGGCGAGCGACAAAGTCCGCTCATCTGGTTCGCCAGTGAGTGGTCCGATCGGCGTGTGTGTTCCGAATCCGAAAAAAGTTTTCGCAATCGGTCTGAATTATCGTTCGCACGCGAGCGAGTCGGCAATGGAAGTTCCGCCGGCACCGTTAACGTTCACTAAGTTCCCATCGTGTTTAGTTGGCCCCAATGATGATGTGGTCCTGTCAGGACCATTGGTTGACTGGGAAGTAGAAATCGTTGTTGTCATCGGTAAGGGTGGCAAGAACATTGCCGAGTCATCATCGTGGAAGCATGTTGCCGGAATCACCCTTGGCCAAGACATCAGCGATCGTGCTGTTCAAATGACAGGACAGCCACCGCAGTTCAGCTTGGGTAAGAGCTTTGATACTTTCGGTCCGATCGGCCCGGTCATAGTTTCGGTTGACGCATTCAGTAACCCTGATGACATTGGTATTTGGTGTGATGTCGCGGGTCAGCGAATGCAAGAAGCCCGCACGACTGATCTCATTTTCAATATTCCATTCTTGATTTCGTATCTCTCAAGTATTTGTACGCTTGAGCCCGGTGACATCATCTTCACGGGTACGCCTGATGGAGTTGGTGCCGCCCGTGGTCAGTTCTTGAAGGCTGGTGATGTGATTGATAGCGGTGCAGATGTCATCGGTACGCTACGCAATGTGTGTGTTGAGAAGTAAACGAACGCGTTAGTTCAGAAAAC
>CALEHE010000268.1 GCA_937876415.1 uncultured Actinomycetes bacterium | reverse complement strand
CACGCTTTCGCGCCCAATGGGGTGGTTAGGTGACGTAGCCGAGGACGTCGATTAACACGTCGCTACTTGTTGTTCCGCTCACTCCCGCATCGTTGTACACCTGCAAAGTCCCGCCGGTACCCAACTTCACAATCGCCATATTCGGAACAATCGAGCCACCGCCGAAATTAACGTTTGATGAGTTTGGTCGCTCTAGTCCGGTTGGCCACACGGCTAACCAACCCCAGGCCGACGCACTGACCGAAGTGATATTGAGATACACCGCAGTGGCATTGCTGGGAATTCCAAATGCACCAGCAACCTGCACCGTGCGGGTCTCGGAAGCACTCATACGCGCAGGTGTCGTCCCGATTCCGTTTCGCGTATCAAAAATTCGCACTGGGTCAACAGTTGTTGTTCTCCCTTCGCCATTAGTGCTCGTTGCGAAATAGCCAAAGACATCAACAATGAGATGAGTTGAGGCCTCGGCAGCAAAGAGACGAACTTTGCCGTTGCTACCAACCTTCACCACCACCAAGTTTGAGCGATCATCGCCAGCGAGCAAATTGAGATTTGATGCATTGGGTCGAGTTGAGTTATCGGGATAAGCCGAAACCCAGCCACTTCCGGTCGGTGACACTGCAGTGATATTCAGAACTACTGAATTGGCGTTGCTCGGAACTCCGGCGATACCTGCAACTGTGAAGGTGCGGTCATCAAGAGCTGCAAATTTGCCAGCGCTCACAGCAGATTCTTCACCAAGGCCAATGCGAGTATCGAGTAGTCGCTGCGGCGCAATGCCTACAAATGAACTTCCACGCGATATTGAATTGAGTGCACTGGAGTCAAACCATCCGGCAACATCGGCCACGACATGGGTGGGTCCGTTGTAGTTATACAGACGGATTTTTCCGCCAGCACCGACCCTTGCCAAAACTAAATTGGGGACAGTGGCGCCAACTTCAGTATTGAGATTTGAAGCACTTGGCCAATTGCCATAAGTGAATTGGTCATTGAAGACATCGCCAACGCCAGCAGGTCGAGGACCAACAGTGATGAAACCTGCAGTCGGTGGTGTCACCGCGGTGACATTCAGAAGAACTGCGCTCACTCCGCTGCGGGGAATCCCTGCGACACCAGTGACTTGGAGGTCATGGTTCGCAGCGTCATCGGCTCGAAAGAGAGGATTAGTCGAAGGCTGACTGCCGTCACCGCGTCTGATGGGCCCGTTTGAAATGCCAGTTCCGTTACGCGTATCCAGAATGCGCGTTGGGTTGATTGGGTGAAAACCACCAGTGGCTGTGGCCGAACTTCCTTGATCAAAGGTGCAGATTGGGATGCCGAAACACACCGCATCAAGATCAATGACTGGAATATTGGTGGGCGAGATGTCGACGATGCCGTGCAAGTGGCGGCCAGTCAACAAGTCGCGGATATACACGACGTAGTGTCCGGGGTAGGCGATTCCACCAGTCCACGCATTGCCTTTGTTCTTTGTTGAAGCGAATGCACCGATCGCTACTCCACGATTGTTTTTTGGTGGAGCATCGCAGGTTTGATGCCAACTGCAATCAATTTGGAAGATGTCAACTTCGACGCGATTGTCGGCCACGACATCGTGCGACAGAATATTTCCTTGCAAACGAAACGCACCGTTGACTCCAAGCTGAGGTAAATCAATCTGGCCGACATTCAGCCAATCTGATCCCATCGTTGAATCAACTTGAATCTGCACGCCACCAAAGTTGCCCTGCCACGGATCGTAGGTTTGCCAGTAGCACGGGTCATTTTCGTTGATGCCAGTGCAGTTAGTCGGTGGATGAGGATAAATCTCGAGTCTCATTACAGTTGCCGAACCGTTCACCGTGATTCCGTTTGATTGTGTCGTGCGCCATCCGAATGTGGGCGAACCAGTGGTGCGATCGAAGTTCCACAGCCGTCCATCGGCACCCCAGCGAACCATGGTTTCGTAATTTCCGCCGCCGGCACCGTTGTAAATTGCGTCGACGCCGATACTGCCGATAGTTCCGCTGGTGTTGAGAGTGAAATTGATTGTTGTGCTGGTCGCAGCAACAGCAGGTTGGTTTGTCGCAATCAAACTAGAGATCAAGAGACTGAGGGCGAGAACGACGCGGGTTTTCATCACAGTCACATGATCGGCACGAATGGCAGTCCTCTGAGGTTTGCATTGTTAAGGAATAATCATGGTTTGCGGGCGATGACCAACATCTGGCCCGCTAACGGTCGCCATGGCAGGCGTAAATACAACGGTACAAGTTTGTGTCCGGCACTGAGTCGACTTTTGAGCGTCATAGGCAAGAATCGAGATTCGGTACGAATGTGCTCGAACCCATTTTTGACGACGCATTC
>CALEHE010000267.1 GCA_937876415.1 uncultured Actinomycetes bacterium | reverse complement strand
CTGGCCTTGGCACTGGCCATTTCGTGAGCACTCGACAAGATTATTACGACGCGAAAAATGAGCTTGTCGGATCAATGCTCTTTCGCATTTTCCGTTTCCAACCCAAAGCAAAGGCCTCGGCAGCTAAGCCCAAGGCACTCCGCCCGCGCCCCGCAACAACTCACGACAACCAGTGGTATTTCGATGGTCTCAACGATGGTCTCTTGTATTCGCAAGCGTGTGCCGAATGTGGTGAAGTGCGCTTTCCTACTGGACCAATGTGCCCCACCTGTCATTCATTGAAGTGGGACAAAGTTGAGATGCCACTATCGGGAACCATTCATAGTTTTGTGATTGCGCATTATCCACAAGTTCCAAGTTTTGATTACCCGCTCCCCGTGTTGCTTGTTGACATTGATCCATCAATCTCTCATTCAGGCAAGCCCGGCAACAACAAAGTGCGCATGATCATGAACTCTGCCGACGCTGACGTTGAATCTCTTGTTGTTGGTGCTCGCGTTCGTATCGAGATCCGCGCCACTGACCCTGAAATGAAACTTCCTTTCGCCATTCTCGATTCGACTAGCAACACCGGAGCCACCTCATGAATTTTGATCTGTCCGAAGAACAACAAGTTATTAAAGACCTCGCCCTCCAAATTTTTGAGGGTCAGTCGACTGTCGAGCGAGTCAAAGTTGCTGAAAAGGGCGATGGCTTTGATCGCGACATGTGGCAGCAACTCGCCAACAGTGGAATTCAAGCCTTGTGTGTTCCCGAAGAGTTTGGTGGAAGCGGTTTCGGCGGAGTCGAACTTTCACTCGCGCTCATGGGACAAGGCCGCTACGTGGCTCCTGTCCCGTTATGGACAACGGGAGTCAGTGCACTTGCAATCACCGACTTTGGTTCGCCCGA
Source organism: uncultured Actinomycetes bacterium (assembly GCA_937876415.1). Lineage (GTDB taxonomy): Bacteria > Actinomycetota > Acidimicrobiia > Acidimicrobiales > Ilumatobacteraceae > Casp-actino8. The sequence goes on along the minus strand of CALEHE010000267.1, from coordinate 26,067 downwards.
CCAACAACGCAATCTTTTGCCTGGCCTAGCCAGTGGCGAAACAATCTTTACGATCGCCCTCGCCGAATCTGGCGCTAACGATGTCATGCGACCCACAGTGACTGCCACTATCAATGGCGACTCGGTGAAGTTGCAGGGATACAAGCCCGCCGTTCCGTTTGCTCAGCACGCAGACTTCGTCTTGGTGCCGGTCGCTTTCACTGGCGATACAAGCAACGACGTCGGAGTTGTCGTTGTCAATCTTTTATCAAGCGGCGTGACGAAGACCGAAGTCAAGACAACAAACCACGAACCACAAGCCCATCTTACATTTGACTGCACAATTCCGGTTGCTGACATTCTTGGTCACGGAACCGATATCGATAATCGCGAAGCGTTGCGTTCAGTTTTTGAACATTCATTAACCGCTCTTGCCGCGATCCAAGTTGGTGTTGCCGAAGGTTCGTTGGCCTACGTTTCAACGCACTTGTCGTCGCGTCGCCAATTTGGTAAGCCGCTCGCCGCATTCCAGGCGACCACCCAGCGCGCTGCTGATGGATACATCACAACTGAGGCAATGCGCGTGACTGCACTGAACGCTGCATGGCGTCTTGCTGAAGGCTTCGACGCTCGCCGCGATGTCTCAGTCGCCGCCTATTGGGCTAGCGAAGGCGCACAGCAAGTTGTGACCGCAGCCCAACACCTTCATGGTGGTATCGGTGCCGATGTGGACTACCCCGTCCATCGCTATTTTTTATGGGGCATTCAATTAGCGAGTGTTCTTGGATCCGCGAGTGCGCATCTCGCTCGACTTGGCAACCTCATTGCCCGCACGTGAAACGAGCCTGATATGTCAACGCTTCCCGCAACTCGAACCTTTGCCGATGTCAATGTTGGCGACGAATTGACCGCATTTGATTTGCCGATCACTCGAACGTTGATCGTGTCAACCGCAATCGCCACCCGTGACTATCAAGTCGTACACCACGACCCGTCCATTGCAGCCGAACGTGGTTCAAAAGACATCATCATGAATATCCTCACGTCAAATGCATTCGTTGGACGTTTTGTCACTGACTGGACTGGACCTAACTCGTTTATTCGTTCAGTCAAAGTTCGATTGGGTGCCCCCAACTACCCCGGCGACACGATGGTGATTACTGGCTCAGTGACCGCGAAAGATGACGCCAACAAAGTTGTCACTGTTGCAGTCAAAGGTTCGAACTCAATGGGCGATCACATGAATGCAACTGTCGAGGTGGTTCTGCCATGAGCATCAATCGTCCAGGCAATCAACTTGGCGGCAAGGCGTCAATCGTTGGCATCGGTGCAACAGAATTTTCCAAAGAATCTGGCCGTAGCGAAATGAGTTTGGCAAGCGAAGCAGTTGCTGCAGCGATTGCCGACGCCGGCCTCAAGCCATCAGACATTGACGGAATGGTGACGTATTCAACCGACAACAACCCTGATGTTGAAATAGCACGCCATGTTGGCATCGGTAGTTTGCGTCATTTCAGTCGCGTGCATTACGGCGGTGGTGCTGCCTGTGGCACCATCGTGATGGCCGCAATGGCTGTTGCCACCGGAGTCGCCGATGCAGTTGTTTGCTATCGCGCCTTCAACGAACGCAGTGGTCGACGATTTGGCGCCGGAGTTCAAGACCTTCCGAATGCAGCAACCGCCGAGCGAGCACAATTCTCATGGACAACGCCTGCCGGTCAACTCACACCCGCCAGTTGGGTAGCCATGGTGGCTCGCCGTTACATGCACCTGTACGGCGCAACATCGGCTGACTTTGGACGCGTTGCCGTCGCTGGTCGACGCCATGCTGCCAATAACCCAGCCGCTTGGTTTTACAACGATCCCATCACGCTTGAAGATCACCAAGCCAGTCGTTGGATCGTTGACCCCTTGCACTTGCTTGACTGCTGCCAAGAAAGCGACGGCGGTCAGGCACTCGTCGTGACAAGCGCCGAACGAGCCCGCGATTTGCCGAACACTCCCGCCTTGATTGTCGCTGGTGCTCAAGGCGCCGGCATCGATCAATGGACCATGACTTCGTTCTTCCGTGACGACATTGCCCAACTTCCTGAAATGAAAGTTGTTGCCGATGAATTGTGGACTTCTTCGGGTCTCACCCCCGCCGACATCCAGACCGCAATCTTGTACGACCACTTCACGCCGTACGTGCTCATGCAACTTGAAGAGTTTGGCTTTTGTGGCAGAGGCGAGGCCAAAGACTTCATCAAGGATGGAGCACTCGAAATTGGCGGCCGTCTCCCCATCAACACGCATGGTGGACAGCTTGGCGAGGCCTATATCCACGGTATGAACGGCATCGCCGAAGCCGTTCGACAGGTCCGTAGTACAAGTGTGAATCAGGTAGATAAGGTTGAAAACGTTCTCGTGACTGCTGGCACGGGTGTGCCCACTAGCGGGCTAATTTTGGGGGTAGACCGATGAGCCAAGACACCAATGCAGATTTGAGCTTCGACTCACTTGATGTCATTTCCAATGAGGTGTACCGCAACGGTCCGCCACACGAGTTACTCACTCGCCTACGCAATGAAGCTCCAATTGCGCGCCACCGCGGCATCGAGCAGGGTTACCCCGAATGGTTTTGGGCACTCACTCGTCATGCGGACATCGTTGAAGTGAGTCGCAAGTTTCAGACCTATTCCTCGGCAGCCAAGGGCTCGTTAATGAATCAAGATCGTCCTGATCTTGAACTCGCCCGCTTGATGATTGATCTCGATCCTCCCGAACACACCCGCTTGAAGAGTTTGGTCAATCGTGGATTCACCCCCAAGGCAATGCGCATGCTTGAAGAGCACTTCCGCGAAGTGGCGATTCAACTCATTGACGAAGCCTTACAAGAGAAAACTCTTGATTTCGTCGACAAGGTGTCGGCCGAACTCCCCCTCATCGCGATTGCCGAACTTGTCGGCATTCCCGTCGAAGACCGGCGCAAGGTTTTTCACTGGTCAAACACCATGATCGGGACCACCGACCCCGATTTTGCTGGCGCTCCAGAAGACTCCCAAATTGCCGCCAGCGAGTTGTACATGTACTCAAACGAACTCGCGGCACAACGCAAACTTGAACCCAAAGACGACATCATCACGACGCTCATCAGCGAACATGATGGCGATGTTTTGACCGAGCATGAATTTGACCTGTTCATGTTGTTGCTCGCTGTCGCTGGCAATGAGACCACCCGTAACGGAATCAGTCATGGCGTTCTCGCCATGATTGAAAACCCCGAGCAGTGGAACCTATTGAAGAACGATCCAAGTTTGGTCACAACTGCGGTTGAAGAAATTCTTCGTTGGGGAACACCCGTCAACAACTTCCGCCGCACTGCAGTGTGCGATGTCGAATTGCACGGCGTACAAATCAAAGAAGGCGAAGCAGTCGCCATGCTCTATCCATCGGCCAACCGTGACGATTCGGTGTTCAAGGATCCGTTCAAGTTTGATATCACGCGCAATCCAAACCCTCACGTCACATTTGGTGGCGGTGGCCCACACTTCTGCCTCGGAGCAAACTTGGCTCGCCTTGAAATGCGGATCTTGTTTGAAGAGATGGCCAAGCGCATTGATCGCATTGAACTGACCGGCGAAGTTCGCAAATTGCGCTCGAGTTTCATTCACGGCATCAAAACTCTTCCCGTACATCTTCAAGCACGCTAAATACCTTCATCAATTTTCAATACAAGGAGTCCCATCATGGCCAATCCCGTCATCATCGAAGCTGGTCGTTCAGCAATCGGTAAGCGCAATGGCGCTTTCGCCGATCTCCACGCCGTCAAGTTGCTCGGTGCCGTACAAAACGGAGTGTTACAGCGCGCTGGCCTTGACCCAATTTCACTTGGCCAAATCGTTGGTGGTTGCGTTACCCAAGCTGGCGAACAGGCCAGCAACGTCTCGCGCACTGCGTGGCTCAATGAAGGACTCCCGTGGCAAGTTGCCGCGACAACAATTGATTGTCAGTGCGGTTCAAGCCAGCAAGCCAACCACATGATTCACAACATGATTCATGCCGGCGTCATCGACTCTGGTATGGCTTGTGGAGTTGAGCACATGAGCAAAGTGTGGCTGGGCGCAAACGTTCCACGTCTCGGCGAAGGTGCTGATGTCACTTTTGTCAACGGAAGTTCCAAGCCTGCCGATTTCGCCCTTGATATGCCCGACCAGTTTGGTGCCGCCGAGCGCATCGCCGATCGTCGCGGAATCACGCGCGAAGAGGTCGACTACCTTGGTCTCATTTCGCAACAGAAGGCCATTCGGGCAACCGAAGAAGGTCGCTTTGAGCGAGAGATCATTCCGATTGAAGTCACAGACTCAGAAGGCAACACAACTGTCGTCACTCGCGATGGTGGACTTCGTGAAACAACTGCCGAGAAGTTGGCAAGTTTGAATCCCGTCATGCCTGGTGGCCGCCACACCGCCGGCAACAGCAGCCAAATCAGCGATGGCGCAGCCGCAGTTCTCTGGATGGATGCCGATCGTGCCAAGGGCGAAGGCCTCAAGGCTCGCGCTCGCATCGTTTCGCAGTGCCTCGTCGGCGCCGAGCCCTACTACCACCTCGATGGCCCAGTACAGGCAACTGAAAAGGTTCTCAAAGATGCTGGCATGACCATGAAAGATATTGACGTCGTTGAAATCAATGAAGCCTTCGCCAGCGTGGTCCTCAGTTGGGCTCAAGTCCACGGAGTCAGCCGTGACGATTTGATGTCAAAGGTCAATGTGAATGGCGGAGCCATTGCTCTCGGTCACCCAGTTGGTTCAACCGGAAGCCGTCTCATCACGACTGCTCTACATGAACTTGAGCGCAGTGATAAAGAGTTCGCTTTGATCACCATGTGTTGCGGTGGCGCCGTTTCAACAGGCACCATCATTCAGCGAATCAGCTGAACACCATTTATCGCGTTGAGCGAACCAGTCCTAAACCGGCCGTTGCTACCAATTCGCGCTGAATCTCATTCACGCCACCACCAAATGTGTTGATCTGCGCAGCGCGAGCTGCGCGTTCAACTTCACCGTGGATGACTGCGCCTTCAGATCCCTCACGTAGGTGCGACACCGGTCCAAGAATTCCTTGCAGAATTCGATAGACCTCAACAGCCTTCTCAGTGCCAAAGACCTTGACGCCAGAGGCTTCAGCCGGTCCGAGCGTGTTGTCTGACACCGCCTTGGCCAACTTCCAGGTCATCAACCGAATGGCGTCAAGTAATGCGTGGCTCTTGGCCAGATCGGCTTGAACCCACGGAACATCAATCATCTTTTGATCGTTGCCAGTACCACTTGGAGTCACGCGACACCACGTGGTGACGTCATCGAGCAAACGCTCGGTGAGACCCGACAAAGCTGCCAAACCAACTCGCTCGTGATTGAGTTGCATGGTAATGAGCTTCCATCCACCGTTGATCTCGCCGATGACATTTTCTTTGGGAACGCGCACATCGGTGTAGTAGGTCGCAGTGGTCATGACGCCACCAACAGTCACGATCGGAGTCCATTCAAAGCCCGGAGTATTGGTCGGGACAATGATCAACGTGATGCCCTGGTGCTTGGGCGCCTCGGTATCGGTACGGCAAGCCAGCCAGACATAGTCAGACTGGTTGGCACCCGAGGTGTACACCTTGTTGCCATTGATGACCCACTCATCACCATCGAGCACAGCTGAACAACGCAAAGCGGCCAAGTCGGTACCGGCTTCGGGTTCGGTGTAACCAATTGCGAAGTTGATCTCACCCTGCAGAATTCCGGTGAGGTACTGATCTTTTTGGGCTTGGGTTCCGTGCGCCATGATGGCTGGTCCAACAGTGTTCACCGTGACGAATGGGAACGGCGCGTGAGCGCGTTGAATCTCGTCGAACATAATGAACTGATCGGTTGCCGGACGTCCCTGGCCACCAAATTCCTTGGGCCAACCAAGTCCGAGCCAACCGTCGGCACCTAATTTGCGGACCAGTTCACGAAACAATGGCTTGCCCTCACCAGATTCGCCCAATTCGGCGCGCACTTCGGGTGTCAGCATGGCCGCGAAATACTCACGGAGTTCTTTACGTAGTGCCTGCTGTTCGGGGGTTTCGGCGAGATACATGCCCTCACCCTACCCCCCTTCTGACGGGGTGTCAGAAACTCTGCCCTGTGAAATTTTGCCAATTATTGGCAGAAATACCGCTAGACAGAGGTCGTGCAGATGCTCTTCCCGCGACCCCAAGAGATTTCGGTCGCATCGGCCTACGACAGCGCCCATCGCACCCGCCGCCGTGATCATTCTGGGGACCGACCTTGGGTTGTGCTGTCGATGATCAGCACGGCCGACGGCGCCACGGCGATCGACGGCAACTCCGCAAAGTTAGGCGGACCTGCCGATCGCGAAGTTTTCCTCCATCTCCATCGCTCGGCGGACTGCGTTCTCGTCGGAGCCCAAACCATTCGCCAAGATTCGTACTCGCCACTCCCTGCTCACCAGAAACTCGTCGTACTCTCCACCACCGGCGATTTGGGTGCCAATACTCAGGCGCTACTTGATGCTGGCAATACCCAGATCGTCACAGGTGATGTACACAACATCGTGCACGATCTTTCAGGAAACATCTGTGTTCTTGAAGGTGGTTCAAATCTCAACAATCAAATGTTGCAGGCAAATTTGATTGACGAAATTTGTCTCACGATCGCTCCGATGTTTGTCGGCGGCACGACCCCACGAATTTTCGAAGGTGAGTGGTTCAACTATGAGTCGTGGACGCTTGCGCATGTGTGCCACGACTCGGGTTTCGTCTTCTTGCGCTATTTGCGATCTGAATGAGGCAACTGAGCCATTTTCGGTAGCGAAATCACTGGTGGACGCTCACCGATATTGAGTTGCAGAGGATCATGTTCTTTGCGATGCAGCATGGGGACATCTTCGGCAAACGAAGGTGGGTTCGGAGTACGCAATAACAACGTCGCAGCAACCTCGGCTGCTTGAATCGCCAATGTTTCTAACTTGTGATGCCGATGTAACCGCACACCAAGATCGACTTGTCCAAGACTTTGAATTCCAAATTTCTCAGCCATGTCGATCAACATGCCGATTTCAACGCCCCAACCTGTTGCGAAAGGAATGGCTTCGAGCATGCTTCGTCGACCAGCAAATTCACCAGCAAGTGGCTGTTGTAAATCGGCAATTTCTGGAAAATACATCGACAACAAAGGTCGCGCGACCAGTTCAGTGGTTCGTCCACCGCCACCTAAGTGTGACGGACGTTCGTAGTTTGCCTTCACGAGTCCGAGTTCATCGTCAATGAGCAATGGAACTACTAACCGAACAATCCAATCGGTCGTAAAGCTTGTGATGTCACCATCAATCCAGACGACGATGTCGCCAGCACTCGCCAACAAGCTGGCCCACAGTGCGTTTCCTTTTCCGCGCGCGGCTCCATGAAAGAAATGCACGAAATCAACTGGCACCACCGTTGCTCCGGCCTCGGCGGCAATTTCATCAGTGCCATCAGATGAGTCATCGTCAAGCACGATCAATTCATCGACCAATGTGCTAACAAGAGTCGGTTCAATCATTCGGATGAGGTCGCCAACTGTCTGGGCTTCGTTACGACAAGGAATGCACACCGAAATGGTGCGGTTGCCCTTCAGGCTCAAAGCGTAAGCCAAGTCCCATCCCGCTGGATCGAATGTCTTGACTGCACTCATGTCAACTCCATCCCGTAGCCTGCGGAACATGTTCTTGTACGGCGTGGTGAACGCTTCACCTGACTCATTAAACCTTGATTCAATCGCAACTGACGCCACTTCTGCGAGGCAGAGAGGTGAATATCTCCTGAATCACGGGTGTGACGGTATTGACCTCGGCGGCCAGGGCTCAACCGATAATGCTTCAGTGATCCCATGGCAAGAAGAATGGGACCGACTCAAAGAGATTGTCGAAACTTTGGCCCAGTTCAATGTGCCGCTCAGTATCGACTCGTGGAAACCGCAAGTTACACGCCTCGCCCTCGAACATGGGGCAACGGTCATCAACGCTGCCGATGGAATGCAAAACGATGAGATGTGGCAAGTGGCTGCCGATTTTCAAGCACCGATTGTGTTGCCATTTTTGTCAGGGCCGAATCCGCGCGAAATGGAACTCGTGAAGGCAGACCCGATTCAGGTCATGCTCGACTTCTTTACTGAACAACTTAAAGTTGCCGATCGATTTGGATTACGACATCTGTGCATCCTTGATCCGGGCACTGGCTTTGCTCCGTCAAACTGGCCGTGGGAAGAGCGCTACATCTACCAAAAGCAGGTGTACTCAAACCTTGATCGCTTGCGTATTTTCAATCTTCCGTTGTACATCGCTTTGCCTTGGAAAGAAACGGCACAACACGACGAGCTGCTCGAGATCGTTTTGCGCCAACAACCCGAATATGGTCGCGGCCACTACCCCGAAAAAATTCGTCGCGTCGAACGACAACTCGACTTATAAAGAAGACGGCTTATAAAGAAGATGTCAAATGTGCAAGTGCGCCGCGAGGGTGCACTGCGTCGGCGGGCAGTTCTGCTTCCCAATTTTTCGGACAACGATGTGGAGCCACTTCTTGCAATGGTGCCAAAACAAAACGGCGTTCGGCATATCTCGGATGCGGCACAGTTAACTCGCCGCCGGCGATTGACACATCATCATAAAAGAGCAAATCCAAATCGAGCGTGCGTGGACCCCAGTGAATCTCCCGCACCCTTCCTGCTTCGGCTTCAATGTGATGTAACCAACGCATCAACGCATAGGGATCGAGATCGGTTTCTAGAGCCACCACCATGTTGAGATACGCCCCTTGATTTTCTGGGCCACCAACTGGGTCTGTCTCAAAAACCTGAGATTGTTTCAGCACACCGACACCGAGCTGTTCAATGGCAAAACTCAGCGATTGAACTCGGTCGCCTAAATTACTTCCTAGAGCAACAATCGCTTCGTGCACGATTTACTCGCTGGCACCAAGGGCAACGCGATGAATTCGCACGGCTGATGACTGCACGTCTTCGGGTACTGGTGGTCGAAGTTTGGTGAGGGTTAGGTCAACTGCCAAAACATGAGGAAATGTCAACACAACATCGGCCATACGCTGAGCCAAACGCTCGAGCAATTGATCAGATGTGGCGCGTGCAACTGCCGCGAGTTGCATACAGACTTCGCCATAATGCACGGTCTGAGTGAGATCGTCACTTTGCCCAGCCTCTCGTAAATCAACGTGAATATCGACATCAATTTGCAGCGGTTGGGCCGACTCACGCTCGTGATCGAGAACGCCAATCACGCTGACGACTCGAAGCCCATTGATAAGAATGTGATCAGTCACGGCTGACACGGTACCGTTATGGCATGTCGAGTAACACCGCTATAGACACTGGAACTTTTAACCCCCAGCGAGTTGTCGCCGACTTACGCGAATTGGCGTCCCGCACCGGAGGCCCAGAAGGCTCCCGCCGCCTCTGCTGGACCCCTGAATGGGTGAATGCTCGCAATCTGCTCCGAGAAGAACTCTCGGGCCTGCCCGTTGATGTCGACGTGGACGAAGCCGGGAACCTCTGGGCTTACCTTCGTGGAGCTTCGAAAGACACGCTGGTCGTTGGCAGCCACCTCGACAGCGTCCCCAAGGGTGGCTGGCTCGACGGCTCCCTCGGCGTTTTGGCCGGCCTTGAATTACTGCGCTCACTCGCCGCTCAGGGCACGCCTCCAGTGACGGTCGCTCTTGTTGACTGGGCCGATGAGGAGGGCGCTCGCTTTAGCCGCTCACTCTTTGGCTCAGCGGCAGTCATGGGCACAGTTGATGTTGACATCATGCGCGGACTCTCCGATAAAGAGGGCAACAAATTGATTGACGTCTTGCCGCAACATGGAGTGGACATCGACAATATCGACGGAGCCCAGACTCGAGTTGCTGACGCCAAGGCCTACGTCGAAGTCCACATTGAACAAGGGCCAGTTCTCGAATCAATGAATTTGGGTATTTGCACAGTGACTGGCACTAAAGGTATTGAACGCGAACGACTCATTTTCAAGGGTCAAGCCGCGCATGCCGGAACAATGCCGATGCCAATGCGTCGCGACAGTTTTAGGGCAGCTGCTCGATTTGCATTAGCAGTGGCCGATATCGGCGAAAACCATGATGGCGTGACGACCGTTGGTGCAGTTGCCTGCAAACCTGGCGTCGTCACCGCAGTCGCTGGCGAAACAACAATCACTCTTGATATGCGCCACATTGATGCTGGCGAATTAGCAGCGATGTATTCCGAAAGTATTGCCGCTGCTCACGCTGCTGCCGAAGCCGAAGGTTGCACCGTCGAGTTCGAGCACATCTTCCGGATCCCCCCAATGCCATTTCACCCAGAGCTCCTTGAAGCAGCGCGAACGAGCGTCCGCGAAGTTGAAGGTCACGATGTCGAATTGCCAAGTGGAGCGCTCCACGATGCCAGTGAAATGGCTCGCAGTATTCCGACGGTCATGATTTTTTCTTCGTCAATTGCCGGACTCAGCCACACTAAAGAAGAAGACACTTCGGACGAGCATTTGTTCATGGCAGTTGATGCTTTCAATCGCACCTGCCGTCGGACTATTCAATTGATGGTCGACGGAAAGCTATAAATCCATTTTCAGCGAGATGTGTTGATATCAGTTTTCTTCTTTGGCGAACGGATACAACGTCTTCACCAAAAAGAAGGCAATAACTCCGCCGACGAACTGAGCAATCAAAAACCCCGGAATCGATGACGGTTTAATTCCGGCAAAGGTGTCCGACATTGAACGCGCAAAGTCAACGGCTGGATTCGCAAAACTGGTGGACGAGGTGAACCAATACGCTCCCCCAATCCATACGCCCACCGCGTACGGAACTGCCGAGACTCGACCACTGCGCACGATGCAAAAAATCACCAGAATAAGTCCAATCGTGGCAATCAACTCAGAGAACCACAACGCCCCCGACGACCGATCCTTCGTTGACCAATTCACCGCATCGAGTTCAAACATGATGTTCGCAATCATTGCGCCCACACATCCGCCAACGATCTGCACGATCGAGTACAACACCAATTCGCGATTTGTCAGCCCGCCAAACAATCGCGTGACCAGGGAAACGACTGGGTTGAAGTGGGCCCCCGAAACTGGTTCCAAGGCCAAGATCAAAGCAATCAGTCCACCGGTTGTCGCCGCAGCATTTGCAAGTAATTGCAAACCGACATCATTGGGAGAAAGACGTTGTGCCATGATGCCCGAGCCAACAACGACCGCCACCAAAAAGGCCGTGCCAATACCTTCGGCTAATAAACGAACACTTAGCGAAGGTTGAGAAGTTTTAGTCACCCCACCAGTCTGCCAAGTGATAACGCTCCAATCACGCGTGCGGGCAAACCTTCACGAGCAGAGCCAGTCGAAGAGTACTGTTACACCTGTGTTTAAACGCAAACAAAGTGCGCCGGCATCGATTGACGAAATGATTTCGTTGGTCTTTGGCGAAGTCACTCCCGAGCAGAACCACGTTCTCCACCACCTCGCTAATCAAGCCATCAAATCTGGCAAGGACCCACTGCGTTCACTCATTTTGCACACCGACCAACAGATCCTCCCCAGTCGCATCGTGGCTCGATTTGGTCCACAGGATATTGCCTGGCACGAAATCAATGGATTGCAGATCGCGGTTGACACAGCAGAGGGTTCAGTTTCGCCGCAGGTGGCCGCGGGATATGAACCCCACGTCTCACGGGCCTTGCATCAACTTTTACAACTGGGTGACACATTTATTGATGTTGGCGCCAACATCGGTGTTCATGTCACAGATGCTGCAAGAATCGTTGGGCCCCATGGACAGGTCGTCGCCGTCGAACCAAATACCGAAAATTGCCGACTGCTACTACTTTCTGCCGAGAAGAACAATCTGCACAACATCACGTTGATCCCAAGCGCACTCTCTGACTCTGGTGAATGGGCCTGGTTCAGTACCCATATCGGCTCAAATGGTGGATTAATGGCTAGCGAAAACGCGACGATCGCCAATGGCTTTGGCTTCATCGTCCCAGTTCGTCGCCTTGATGACGTTGCCCCTCGCAAAACAAAGCTGATCAAGGTTGACGTCGAGGGTGCAGAAATATCAGTTTTGCGATCAGGCCTGGAAACTCTTCACCGAGATCGTCCATCGATCATTATGGAATTTAGTTGCGAAATGGTTCAGCGGGTCTCCGGAATTGAGCCTCGCGAAGCACTGTTATGGATTGAAAATCTCGGCTACGAGATTTCCGTCATTCAGAAATCCGATGGCGAGATTTCCTCAACGACCGCCGAGCAATTAATCAATAACTGGGGCGCGCTCGCCCGCATCGAAGACTTATTGCTTTCCCCTCGCTGAAATAGTTCAGGCGGAAGCCATCGTCGTAGCCAGATTTGGATCAACTGGTAGCGGTGCCACAGTTGTAGTTGTAGTTGTAGTTGTAGTTGTAGTTGTAGTTGTAGTTGTAGTTGTAGTTGTCGTTGTCGTAGTCGTCGGAATGACCGGAGGTTCACCTTCAGCCTCAATGTCACTTCCGTACACCCACACCGGAGTTTTCTTCGGCAACAAACCCGAAGCCCAAATCATGTCCATCGCCGCAGTACTAACCCGCACACATCCGTGCGACGCTGGATAATTCGGAATACTCATTGAACCATGAATTGCGATACCACCCTTGAAATACTTTGGTCGATAAATCCGACCCAAGTCTCCATCCCACCAGCCGTCTGACTTTTCACGATCGATCTTGTAACGACCTGAGGGAGTCAATGAACGTCCGGTCTCCCAAGTCACCAAATCCTTTTGATTCGTCTCTAAGTAATACTGCCCATTACCGGTTGAAGTATTGATTGCCCACAACAGTTTTCCGGAGTTCATCATGAACAACACTTGCTTGTCTTTATCAACTTCAACCAAAGTTCCGGGTTCGTTTGATAGACCAACAGCTCGTGTCGTAGCAAGCGTTAAGGTATCGGCGGTTACTTGATCGACTCGCGCTGTGGCATCAAGCCCCATGTATTTCTGGAATGCCATCACTGCTTGCTTGGTGGTTCCGCCGAAGTCACCATCAACTGACTGCAACCAAAATCCAAGTTCAAGCAAGCGCTCTTGAATTCGTGCAGTTTCGGGTCCATCGCTTCGACCAACTGCCACCAGCGGAGCCAACAATGGAGCTACTTCAGGCAGTGTTGTCGTCGGCGCCACACTGGTCGTCGTAGTGGTCGTCGGCGGCATAGTGGTCGGCGGCATAGTGGTACTCGTCGAAGTCGTCGACGCAGAAATAGTCGTTGTCACTGGGTCGGTTGTGCTGGCCGAGATACTCGTCGCCCCCTGGGCCGAGCCCGAAGAGCACGCCGCCATCAACAGCAGCAGGGCTAATGACCCGGCAGCAACGCTGATGTGACGCAATCTGGACATCCACTCAAAGTATCCATTAAGGAGGACAAAGTGTTGGCAGTCCCCACATCGTTTCGCAAGTTGACACATTCAGTACAAAAAGGGGCGAATCACGTTTTCGTCTGAGAGAATAAAGCCGTGAGCGAGAACAACGTTTCTGACATCTTCGACCCCACCGCTTGGCGGATCGTGCCGGGATTCAATTTCACCGATATCACCTATCACCGCTCGGTCGAACATGGCACGGTACGCGTGGCCTTCAATCGTCCCGAGATACGCAATGCGTTTCGGCCACACACAGTTGATGAACTTTTCACGGCTCTCGAACATGCGCGCCAAAGCACCGATGTTGGGTGCGTACTTCTAACCGGTAATGGCCCATCAGCAAAAGATGGCGGTTGGGCCTTTTGCAGTGGTGGAGACCAACGCATTCGTGGACGCGATGGTTATCGCTACGCCGAAGGTGAAACTGCTGAAACAATTGATCCCGGCAAAAGCGGACGTTTGCACATCCTGGAGGTCCAGCGACTAATTCGTTTCATGCCCAAAGTAGTGATCTGTGTTGTTCCTGGTTGGGCTGCCGGCGGTGGACACAGTTTGCATGTCGTCAGCGATCTCACAATCGCCAGCAAGGAATACGCTCGCTTCAAACAAACCGACGCCGATGTCGCAAGTTTTGACGGAGGCTTCGGTTCGGCTTATTTAGCTCGGCAAGTTGGGCAGAAATTCGCTCGTGAAATATTCTTCCTCGGTCGCGAATACAGCGCCGAAGATGCCCAACGTATGGGCATGGTTAACGCCGTTGTCCCTCATGCCGAACTTGAAGCAACCGCCTTGCAGTGGGCAAAAGAAATCAATGGCAAGAGCCCCACTGCTCAACGCATGCTGAAGTTTTCTTTCAACCTCATTGACGACGGACTCGTTGGTCAACAGGTGTTTGCCGGTGAGGCAACTCGATTAGCATATATGACCGACGAGGCTCAAGAAGGTCGCATGTCATTTCTTGAAAAGCGCGATCCTGACTGGGCTCCGTACCCCTGGTACTACTGATTTCTGACGCCGCAAATATGTCTCGTGAGCTGATCTACGTTGATTCGTTAGATGATCAACGCCTTGATCGATTTCGACTGCGTGAGCGAGAACTGCGTCCGCGCAATATTCCTGCCCGTGTCTTCAAGACAATGCAAACCGGCGAAGCGGAAAAGATCACCCTCGGAATGTTCATTGCCGAAGGCGACTTAGTTGTTGAACGAGCGCTAGCCGCAGGATGTCGACTTGTTGAGGTTTTAACCGATGCTGTGTCGCCAAGTCCGATTGTTGACACGGTTGATTCATCCGTTCCTGTCTATGCCGCTCATGCGGCTGTTCGTAAAACTCTCACGGGTATGGGAGTAGCCCTCGACATCATGGGGCTCTTTGAACGACCAGCCCCACTCAAACTTGATGAACTGCTGACATCAGCGCGTCACTTGCTAGTTGTTGAAGATGTTGATAATCCCACCAATATCGGGGCCATTGTGCGTAGTGCTGCAGCACTCGGAATCGATGGCATCATCCTTGATCGCAACAGCGCAGATCCACTCGCCAGGCGCGCCCTTCGAGTGTCCATGGGAACCGCATTTTCGATGCGCTACAGCCGAGTGACCGATGCTTCATCAACGCTCATCGCTTTACGCGATGCCGGCTACATCGTGTGTGGGCTCACCCCTCGCGAGGACGCCCGCAATATTCGCGATATTGGCTTATCAATTCCCGTCGATGCGAAAGTTGCCATCGTTCTCGGATCCGAGCGAGCCGGTCTATCCACAGAGGCCCTGTTGTCAGTGAGCCATATGGTGAAAATCCCTATGGCATCGGGCATCGATTCCCTCAATGTGGCAGCCGCCGCCGCGGTGGCCTGTCACGCCCTCATCCCTCAGCCCTAATTCTTTCAGCACCTGAATCGTGACCGAGTCGCAATTGACTTGTTCGGCAGGCAAACTTATGGACGTGTCTGCAACTGGCGTCCTTTTACTTTCTTGCCCCGACCAACGTGGTGTCGTTGCTGCGGTCGCGGAATTCATCGCAGCACATGGCGGAAATATCGTGCACGCCGAGCAACATACCGACGACGTCGAACGGGTCTTCTTCCAAAGAGTTGAATTCGAACTCGACGGATTCTCACTTGATCGACGCGAAATTCTCAGCGCTTTTGCATCAGTTTCCGAAAAATTCTCGATGAACGTACAATTGCGTTTCACTGACCACCTACCACGGGTCGCAATACTCGCCAGCAAGCAGTCACATTGCCTTTTCGACTTACTCAGTCGCTGGCGATCAGGCGAACTTCCCGCAGACATTGTGACGGTCGTTGACAATCATCCTGATCATGCCGACCTTGTGCAACATATGGGCGTCCCCTACGTGCATTTACCAGTCACCCCAGAAACCAAATCACATCAAGAACTCGCGGTGCTTGAGACCCTCAATAACAACCAAGTTGACCTGGTCATCTTGGCGCGGTACATGCAAATACTTTCGCCACTTCTGGTTGATGCATATCAGTCGCGAATCATCAATATCCATCACTCATTCCTCCCGGCTTTTATTGGCGCCAACCCCTATCGACAAGCCCACGATCGTGGTGTCAAAATCATCGGCGCGACTGCGCACTATGTCACCGAAGAACTTGATGAAGGCCCAATCCTTGATCAAGAAGTTGCGCGGGTTTCGCACCGCGATTCAGTTGCCGATCTCACACGCAAGGGCCGCGATCTTGAAACTATTGTGCTGGCTCGTGCCGTTCGCGCTCATCTTGAACATCGCGTCTTGGTATACGGCCGCAAGACTGTTGTCTTCAGTTAATACTCAATTTTTAGTTAGGCTTTGACGAACTAATCGGCAATCCGGTGTCATTACGTAGGTGCTCAGCAGCCGGAACAAAGTACGCCAGCAACTCTTGCCGAATGGACTCATCGGTTGTTGTCAACTCAATAGCCGCGGCCATATGCACCAGCCAACGATCACGTTCAAGTGGTCCGACATGAAATGGCATGTGCCGCAGGCGTAGTTTTGGATGACCGCGCTCTTCCATGTACGTCTGTGGCCCGCCCCAATACTGCCCCAAGAAAAGAGTGAATCGTCGCTTAGCACCTTCCAGGTCGCTCTGATCGGGATACAAGGGCCATAACACTTCATCGGCCACGACTCCTACATAAAAATGATCAACGAGGGTTTCAAAAAAGGGCATTCCACCCACTCGTTCGTACATTGAGATTTCTCTCACATTTTCATCACTCACGAGAACTGTGGATCCTGCCAATCGGGAAATACTTCTGGCAATCCATCGCTGACCTTGACTGGAAAGTCCGCTGGTCGCTTTTCCAGAAAACTCATGACACCTTCGCGGGCATCGTCGCTCGCACCACGTGAATTGATTGCTCTTGAATCAACTCGGTGCGCCTGCATCGGATGATCGGCACCAAGCATGCGCCACAACATTTGCCGTGACAAGGCCACTGAAACTGGCGCAGTGTTTTCCGCAATCTCGCGAGCGATCTCACGAGCTGCTGACAAAAGGTCTTCAGGCGCGTGCACGCTTCGAACGAGTCGTGCTTCTTTGGCGTCTTCAGCACTAATCATGCGACCAGTGAAACACCATTCTGTGGCTTGCGAAATACCGACAATCCGCGGCAAGAACCAACTACTGGCGGCTTCGGGAACTATGCCCCGTTTTGCAAACACAAATCCAAATTTTGAGGTTGTGCTCGCAAGTCGAATATCCATCGGCAGTGTCATCGTCACGCCTACACCAACCGCCGCGCCATTGATTGCGCCGATCACTGGCTTTTTACTCTCAAAAATTCGCAGTGACACCAAGCCACCGCCATCACGCATCACACCAGTCTTGGCTTTCACATCGCTTCCACCCTTGGCAAAGGTCTCTCCACCTCCCGATAAATCAGCACCAGCGCAAAAGGCCCGGCCTGAACCGGTCACGATGACAGCACGAACATTGTCGTCAGCATCACTCTCATCGAAAGCCGCGATGATTTCTTTAAGCATGCGATTCGTGAACGAATTCAACTTGTCGGGACGGTTTAAGGTAATCGTCGCGATTTGCTCGGATACGTCATAGATGATTTCTTCGTAGGCCATGTACAGACCCTAATAGAAGGTCAGACGTCTAAGAAACGTGAAGCCGCAATACCCGAACCAACGGCTCCGGCTATTGCACCAATGCCAAGCAAAATGATCATCACGAAACGCATATAGCCATCAGTCACCACGAGAGCCGCTAGTTCAGTGTCGTTGAAATCAGCGACTGCACCCGACCATGCCGAGTTGAGTCCCCACAAACCTAAACATGACAGGACTCCACCGATGAGACCCTGTAAGAGCCCTTCAAGCATGAACGGGATGCGGATAAACCAATTCGTTGCACCAACCAATTTCATCACTTCAATTTCACGACGACGGGCGAACATAGCCGTGCGGATGGTGTTCCAGATGAGTCCAACTGCCACGACGAGGAGAACAATCGACATCGCAGTCGTCGCTATTCGAATAAATTGCGAGACTCGTGCCACGACGTCAAACACATCTTGCGCGTAGGCGACTTCGCGAACTCCGGCCAAACCTCGGAACTGTTCGCCAAGTTCACGAATTAAGTTTGAGTCCTGCGAAATTGGGACGACCTTAAATTGCGAAGGAATATTCTCGGGAGTGAGAAGTCGCAGGGTTCCGGGGTCTCCAGCAAATAACTTCTGGGCCTCGGCATAACTTTCAGCCTGATCTAGATACCGCAATTTTGTGACATCAATAATTGATGGCTGCGATTTCAGAGCGTCTTCAATCACTTGAATCTGATTCGGGTCAGCGTCCGAGCGCACATACACAATGAGTTCGACGTCGCCCTTCCATCGGGTCAGCAGATTGTCAAAAGCTCGCTGAATCAAAAAAGTTGAACCAACCAACAGCAAAGAAACCGCAGAGGTAATCACGGCGGCCATCGTCAAAGTGACATTGCGTTTCAAGCTCGCCCACGTTTCGCGGAACGCGTAACTGATTCGTGCAATCATCAGTCGTACACTCCTCGTTCTTGGTCGCGCACTATGACGCCTCGGTCAAGTTGCACAACACGGCGGCGCATCATATTCACGATTCGCTGATCATGGGTTGCCATGACGACTGTTGTCCCGGTGTTATTGATGCGATCTAGTAACCGCATGATTCCCTCACCCGTTGCGGGGTCAAGGTTTCCGGTGGGTTCGTCCGCCAGCAAAATCAATGGACGGTTCACGAAGGCTCGGGCGATCGAAACACGCTGCTGTTCTCCACCAGAAAGTTGGTGAGGAAAGCGATCTTCTTTATCGGAAAGACCCACCAGGTCGAGTACTGCTGGTACTTGTTGGCGAATCACATGCTTAGGTCGACCAATCACTTCAAGAGCAAACGCCACGTTTTCAAAAACTGTTTTGTTGAGCAACAGTTTGTAATCCTGAAAAATATTTCCGATATTTCGTCGTAGATACGGAACTTTTGAGTCAGCCATGGCATTGATATCTTTACCTGCCACCCACACTTCGCCGCGTTCGGGCTGTTCTTGACGATTCATGAGCCGCAACAATGTCGACTTACCAGAACCCGACGGACCAACCATAAAGACGAATTCGCCCTTAGCGATCTCGAAAGAAGCGTCGCGCACCGCAGGTATCTCGGTGCCATAAGTTTTTGTCACGTTTTCGAGGCGAATCATATTGCTCCTCGGGCAAGAGACCGACCAAATGGCCGACCACATGAAGTCAAGTCGTCAGGATATCAGTGGTACTTCGTCAGGAATCGTCGCCAGCACGACGCCATTGCAAATAACCGACCATAAATTCTTCAATATCGCCGTCCAGCACTGATTCGACGCTGCTTGATTCAATATTTGTACGCAAATCTTTCACCATTTGATACGGCTGCAAAACATAACTTCGGATTTGACTCCCCCAACCGACGGTGGCTTGTTTACCAGCAATGCGATCAAGTTCAGCCTGGTGTTCTTCTTCAATCTTTGCCGCAACCATCGCCTTCAAACGATTCATCGCCCTTTCGCGGTTTTGCAATTGACTGCGTTCTTCTTGAGACGATGAGACAAGACCAGTCGGTTCGTGAGTCAAGCGAACCGCCGATGAAGTTTTGTTCACGTGCTGACCACCAGCTCCAGAGGCACGGAATACTTCCATCCGCACATCAGTTTCATCAATCTCAATGTCGGGGTTTTCTATTGCTGGCCACACCTGCACATTGGAAAAACTTGTTTGGCGGCGACCCTGGTTATCAAAGGGACTAATCCGAACTAAACGATGAGTACCTCGTTCAGAAGTCATGAGCCCGTAGGCGTATCGACCCTTCAACGTGAATTCAACCGACATAATTCCGGCTTCTGCACCTGGCGAAATATCGTTAATTTCAAACTCAAGTCCACGACGCTCAGCCCAACGCTGATACATGCGCAGCAGAAGTTCGCTCCAATCTTGGGCGTCGACGCCACCGTCTTTGGTGTTGATGTGCACAATGCAATCTGCCTCATCATGTTCACCAGTAAACAAACTGCGCATTTCAAGACCATTCAGTGACTGCGCAATAACCTTGATGCTTGATTCAATTTCTGTCTCTTGAGAGGCATCATCAATTTCGCGGGCCAATTCATGGAGCACCTCAGCATCTTCTAACTGACGAGCCAGTCCATCAAAAATGTCAATGTCACCTTTGGTGTTCGCGTATTCAGCATTGAGTTTCTTGGCAAACTCTTGATCATCCCAAAGACCGGGCTTCGAGACCTCAATCTCAAGTTCGCGGAAACGATCTCGTTGTGCTTCGATCTTAAGATAGACCTTTGCCTCACCAAGCCGTCGACTCACATCTTTTAGATCATCTGTGAAATCGCGCATGACGAACTCAGTTGGCGCCGTGGCACATCTTGAACTTCTTACCCGAGCCACATGGGCACGGCGCATTACGAGGGGTCTTTGACCACTCGTCGTTCACGATGGGCTGTTGCTTGACTGGCGCAGCCTGCTGAGGCATTTCACTTGCACCCTGTGCTGATGCTTGGCTAACTGCCGACGGCGCATCAGATTTTGTCTGTTGAAGGTTTTGCACGACGGGCGCTGGCTCTTCGTTGCGAACCAGTTGCACATGCATGACGTACTTCACGAAATCTTGAGCGATTCCTTTCATCATGGAACCGAACATTTCGTAACCCTCACGCTGCCATTCGGCTAGAGGATCTTTTTGACCCATGGCGCGAAGGTTGATGCCCTCTTGCAAGTAATCCATCTCTTCAAGATGCTCACGCCAACGCTGATCAATAATGCGCAACATGACTTGGCGCTCAACATCACGCATGACGTCTGGAGTCAATTCAGTTTCACGCTGGTCGTAATAGCCAGTTGCGTTCGCCATCACGACGTCGTACATCTTGTTGGTGCTTGACGACTGACCCAAAACCTCTGGCGTGAAATCATTGGGCCAATAAGTTTTCAATTCTTTGGTCAGACCCTCGAGATCCCATTCGTCATCAGCTTCACTCACACAATGAGTATCGATCAGTGAATCAACGGCTTCAGCCATGTATTCGAGAGCGGCAACCTTCAGATCAGCCCCATCAAGAATCTGGTCGCGGCGCTTGTAAATAACTTTGCGCTGCTCATTCATCACTTCGTCGTATTTCAAAACGTTCTTACGAATCTCGGCGTTACGTGTTTCAACGGTGCTTTGTGCCCGCTCAATGGCCTTAGTCACCATCTTGTGTTCAATTGCTTCGTCATCGGGCAACGCTCGGCCCATCACCCAACTCAACGCGCCAGTAGCGAATAAGCGCATCAATTCGTCTTCAAGACTCAAATAGAAACGGCTTGAACCAGGATCACCTTGACGGCCGGCGCGTCCTCGTAACTGATTGTCGATACGACGACTCTCATGACGCTCAGAGCCAATGACATATAGCCCTCCAACCTCACGAACTTTGTCTCCCTCAGCCTTGCACTTCGCTGTGATTGCAGTGAGGAGTTCGGCATAGCGAGCCTGCGCCACAACTCGCGCGGCGCGATATTCATCGGGCATCTGATCAAGCGGAAGCGGCAAAGTAAATTCGTCAGTCAGCGTGTCAGCGGCATGACCTTCGGCGAGTACGGCGCGATGAGCAAGACCTTCTGGATTACCACCAAGCAAAATGTCTACTCCGCGACCGGCCATGTTGGTTGCAACCGTAACCGCTCCTAGACGACCAGCCTGCGTCACAATTTCGGCTTCACGAGTGTGTTGTTTAGCGTTCAAGACTTCGTGCTTCACGCCATTTTTGGCGAGAAGTCGCGAGAGGTGTTCGCTCTTTTCAACGCTGACCGTACCTACCAAGACAGGTTGCCCGTTGGCATGTCGTTCAATGATGTCAGTGACAACCGCGTTGAACTTGGCATCTTCTGTTTTGAAAATCTGATCGGGTGAATCAATACGCGCCACGGCGCGGTTCGTTGGAATCGGCACAACTTGCAGATCGTATGTATTCATCAATTCGGCAGCTTCTGTTTGCGCTGTTCCGGTCATACCCGCAAGTTTGTCGTACATGCGGAAATAGTTCTGCAATGTAATCGTCGCAAGTGTCTGATTTTCTTCTTTGATCTTGACGCCCTCTTTGGCTTCAACCGCTTGGTGAATACCTTCACTCCAGCGACGACCTTCCAGAATTCGACCAGTAAATTCGTCAACGATTTTTACTTCGCCACCTTGAACGATGTAATCCTTATCCCGGCGATACAACTCTTTCGCCTTCAAGGCCACCTGCAACTGGTGAACAAGATTGCGTTGCACTTCGTCGTACAAGTTTTCGAGACCGAGCTCGGCTTCGACTCGTTCAATACCGGCCTCAGTCGGCATGACAATGCGCTTATCTTCTTCAACTTCGTAATCAACATCGCGCTTGAGCGCACGCACGATGGAAGCAAATCGGTAATACAGATTGGCCGCATCGGCTATCCGTCCAGAAATGATCAGCGGCGTACGCGCTTCGTCAATCAAAATTGAGTCAACTTCGTCAACGATGGCAAAGGCATGTCCACGCTGGACCTTATTGAGCTTTGTTGCCGCCATGTTGTCGCGCAAGTAATCAAAACCAAATTCATTATTGGTTCCGTATGTAATGTCGGCGGCATAGTCAACCCGCTTTTGTTCGGGTCGTTCGCGAGAACCCGGAACCACGAGTCCGACGCTCAAACCAAGCCAACGGTGAACGCGACCCATCCATTCGGAGTCACGACGGGCCAAGTAGTCGTTGACCGTGATGAGGTGCACACCCTTGCCAGACACACCGTTGAGATAGGCCGGCAAGGTTGAGACCAAGGTCTTACCTTCACCCGTTTTCATTTCAGCAACCCAACCAAAGTGCAACGCCGCGCCACCCATTAACTGCACGTCGTAGTGCCGTTGCCCGATCACACGATGGGCTCCTTCACGCACAACCGCAAAGGCTTCAATCAGTAGATCATCCAGCGATTCACCCCGCTCAAGACGGGTACGGAATTCAGCGGTCTTGCCACGCAGTGCGTCGTCGGACAAAGATTGAATAGATGACTCAAGGGCGTTGATATCAGGAACGAGACCCTCGAGGGCCTTCAGTTTCTTGCCTTCACCGGCCCGCAGGATGCGATCGAGGATTCCCATGCAGGTATAGAGCCTACAGGCGGTATCTACGCGCCTCGGGGGTCACCCAAAGTTCACATGCAACAATGATGTAAGAAAGCAGGCCGACGGGCAGAATTGACCCGTGTCCGACTCAGCGCCTTCCTCGTCAAAACAGACCCCATCGTCATCTCGGCATATTGACGCAGTCATCTTCGATTTTGGTGGGGTTTTAGCCAGCAACGGACGCCCATCCGACGTAGCCAAACGTTTCCCCAACGACCCCGTCGACAAGGTAATGAAGGTCATGATGGGCGATTATGGCCAAGATACTGACCATCCGTGGCATCGCCTAGAGCGTGGCGAGATCAGCATGGTCGAATATCGCGAGCAACTTGGTCCACTGGTTCTGGAAGCCGGCTTACAACTGTCCGCGAACTCATTAGAAACACCTGCTGCAAAGAACGCAGATTCAAAGAATCCGTCGATCGTCGGATTTGCGTTCGAACCCAATCATTTGGTCGTTGACCTCGTTCACGAACTCAAAACTTGCGGATTTCGCTTGGGAGTCCTAACTAACAATGTCCGCGAATTGCGGCAAGCCTGGTGGCCGATGCTTGATTTCGCCAACATTTTTGATGATGTTGTTGACAGCCACGAAGTCGGTATGCGCAAACCCAACCACGCCATCTACGAACTCTCGTTGAGTCGGCTTGGAGTTGAGGCTCATCGAACGGCATTTCTTGACGATGCCCAAAGCAATGTCAATGCCGCCACCGCCGTAGGAATGCATGGCATTTGGGTGGACGTTGATCCGACCAATGCGGTGCAACGGGTCAGGCAACTCGCGAATTTGTAGAACGGTCACGTGGTGTGGCCGCCACCGCCAGCAGGCACACCTCTTTAGCCCCAGCCAAGTCGAGCGCATGTGCGGCCGCCCGCAAAGTACTTCCCGTCGTGACCACATCATCGATCACGAGAACTCGATAGGGCCGCCGCATCGGACGAGCGCGAAACACCGGGCCGTTCAACCGCTCCTGCCGATTGCGGCCGGTTTGTGGAGCACTGCGATCGCGATACAACAAACGTCGGCATCGCAGTCCGAGTCGCCCGGCAACAGCTTTGGCCAACAATTCTGATTGGTCGTAACCTCGCTGTCTTTGACGAACCATTGACGTCGGCGCCCAGGTCACGAGTTCAAACGTCGGTGCGTGGGGATCGGCGAGAATTGAACTTACGAGACGGTCTGCAAGATCTGCGACGACGTTTCTCTGATTGCGATATTTCAGGCCTCGAATCAGATCTTGGGTTTCACCGCGTAGTTCGGTGCTCGCTCGAATCAACCGATCTGCCCCGACGCTTGAAGGAGTACATGACGGGCAGGTTCGAGGCGATCCCATTGAGCCAGCAGGATCGACGCAAGAGGGGCGAAAGATTTTCCGACAGAGTGAACAACGCAAAGCACTAAACATGAACCCAGCAGACCCCATGGGTATGGCAGAGTCACTCCGGTATCCGTCGCATATTGAGAGCCAGCGTATTTTTATCCAATACAAGTGTTACTAATTGTGTAGAGTCATGGTTCTTATGGCTGTCAAGACTTTGCAAACAGTAGAAAACGCTCTTGCGGTCCTTGAAGTTGTCGCCGAGTTGCAACCGATTGGGGTCTCAGCACTTGCGCGCCATATGAAAATGGACAAGAACACGGCTCAGCGTATTTTGATCACGCTCGGGGCGAGTGGTTATATTCAAAAGCAAATTCACGGCACCGCATGGGAATTGACACCTCGTGTTTTGACTTTGTCGAATCGTGTGGCGGTCACACTTCGTCAAACTGCCCACCAACAACTTCATGAATTGGCGGACATCATTGGCGAAACTGCCCTGTTATGGCAATTCACTTTTGAAGGCGACGACATGTACGCCACCTTGCTTGACAAGGTCGACAGCAAACACGATGTCAAAATCACCATGGAAATTGGCAAACGTGTACTTCTACGACCAGACTCCGAAAATTCGTCAAACGTGCGCTCCCTCATTAAAGAATTCCCGACGGGCGAATCAGCTTGGTTGAATTCATCAAATGACGACCGCCCTCGCTATTTTCGATTAACTCCAGGTCATCCAAGTTCAATAGCTGTCGGAAGTGTGATTTACGACGGACCAGCAATCCCAATCGCCGCAATCTCAGTAGTTGGACCGAAAGATCGCATCTCGCCCGACTGCTATAAGGTGATGGGCGAAAAGACTACTGCTGCAGCGCGCATTTTGAGCGGCATTTGATTAACGCTTTTGATCGCTCGCGAGTCGCATTTCAAATCGCGGCAAGATCAATTGCACCAATGGGCCAATACCGAACATGAAGATCAGTGTTCCAACACCTATTGAGCCACCCAAGAAAAGCCCTGCCACCATCACCGTCAATTCAATGACTGTCCGTGCTAAGCGAATACTGATCTGACGACCAACAATTGATCGCTTCGACAAACCCAGCATCAAACCATCACGCGGACCCGATCCAAGACCGGCACCGATATACAAAGCAGATCCGAGACCAATCACTAATACTCCGGCGATCACCATCAGAGCACGAATGATTAATTGGTCAGGTTCGCCAATCAATGGCTTGGTGAGATTCACCACAAGACCAATTTCGATGGCATTCAGAATTGTTCCAACTCCTGGACGTTGCCGTAGTGGAATCCACAAAAGCAAGAGCAACAGGCCGACACCAACGATCACTATGCCGATCGATATATCTAGTTTCTTGGAAAGCCCCTTATGGAAAATATCCCATGGTGCGAGCCCAAGATTGGCCCGCAAAAACAGGGCGATTCCGAAACCAAAAAAAGCTAGCCCGGTGATACACCGGGCTAGCTTTTCCGCGTACAACTTTGTCATTAGTAGCGATAACGCTCGGGTTTGAATGGCCCCGAAGGAGCAACACCCAAGTATTCAGCTTGCTCATCGGTCAACTTCGTCAACTTGACTCCGAGTGCACCTAAGTGAAGCGATGCAAC
>CALEHE010000266.1 GCA_937876415.1 uncultured Actinomycetes bacterium | reverse complement strand
GCTGCAATTTGAACATCGGTACATCTAGCGGGCATTGAGGGCAAGGTCCAAGGAGTTGAGTTAGAGGTGTCGATTGCCACCTTCGTGGCCGGAGCCGAGCCTTTGGCCTGAGCGGTGTCGGGGGCGGTCAACATGGCAATCACGATGACGGCATATGACACGAGAGCGATCAAAACAACAAAGGGTGCAAAGCGAAACTTGCGGGGCAAGTGATCTTGCATCTCATGGGGATTCTGAAAAAACTGCTGGCTCATCACGAAAAGAGGTATCGGCGCTCACTTTTGAACTCTTGAGCAACTTGTGCGAAAAATCTCATATGCAGGGAAAACGCACATTTTTGGATGACTCAACCGTTTATGTCTTGTGAACAATTCTGTTCACAAGAGATTCCAGAAGAACTGGACGAAAGCAGACCATGATGAAACCCTCAATCGCCCTCGACCAGTCGATCATCCTCACCCAGCACGACGAAATCGTCAATATGTTGCTCGAGCTCACGGCTCCCCCTGCTCCTGCTGTTGACCGAGCGCCACTTGATATCGCCCTTGTCATCGACCGCTCTGGTTCGATGCAAGGCGAACCAATGGCGGCCGTACGCCAGGCAGTCACTGAACTCATTCGGGTTGCTGGACCGGCCGACCGTATCGCCGTCGTTGCCTTTGACTCACACATCGAAACAGTCCTTCCGCTTGCGCATCACAACGTTGACACCGTTCGTCAACACATTGCCAATGTGCACAGCCGTGGTTCGACGAATTTGTCGGGCGGTTGGTTGAAAGGTTGCGAGATTCTTTCAACTGCTTCTGCCGTCCCGGGACGTGCCCCTGCCATCAAGCGCATCGTGGTCCTCACCGACGGCCATGCCAATGCTGGTATCCAGAATCCGGACGAATTGGCCACGATGACCCGCGGAGGAATTGCCAGCGGTATCACCACGTCAATGATCGGCTTTGCCGACGGCTACGACGAAACTCTTCTCGCATCAATGGCCGATTCAGGTGGTGGAAACGATTACTGGTGTGCCGGACCCGATCAAGCTCTCAATGTTTTCAATCAAGAATTTGATGGACTCGCGAGTGTTGTCGCTCAAAACCTTTCAGTCGAAATTCGACCGACCGATGCAACCGCGACCTTTGAAGTTCTCAACGAGTACGACGCCGTTGACTTGCCAGCAGTTCTTGGAGCACAACAAGTCCTTATTGGTGATGCGTGTGGCGATGAAGTTCGTCGTCTTCTGGTGCGATTCACACTTCGGCCTCGTCTCTTGCCAGGAACATTTACCATAGCCAACCTCACATTGCGCTGGGCCTCAACGGTTGGCTCGATCGCGTTACACGAAGTTGCACTACCGGTTGTCCTGAATGCATCTGACAATCAAGCCGACATTCAAGAAATTGATCCAGTCGTGACGCGCGAAGTTTTACTGCTTCAGGTTGCCAAGGTGCGCAAAGCGGCGATCAAAGCAGCCCGACGCGGCGATATCGCTGAAGCTCGCATCTTGTTCAATCAGGCCATCAACGTACTCACCACCATCGGGGCCGACCCGCGCGAGATTGAAGAATTAGTTGATCTGGCTCATCGCCTCGAACAGTTCACCGAGCGCGATATGAAGGCACAGTATTCAATGTTGCGGTCAACAAACAAGGGTCGCGGCAAGCGTTTCGACCCGAACGACCCGTTCAGTCACTGAGTACTTAGATTATGGTTTCCTCCAGTAACACACTGGGGGAAACCATGACTGAACGTTTTGAAAAAGGATTTGCTGGACGAGTAGCTGTCGTAACGGGCGGCGGCACCGGAATGGGCCGCGAACTTGTTCGTCAACTCACCGCTGATGGTTGCGACGTCGCGACGTGCGATGTCATGGAAGACAATCTTGCTGAAACGGTTGCCATATGCGCGGCCGACGGTAACACCGGCAAAGTCTTGACATTCATTGCCGACGTTTCGATTGAATCACAAGTGTTGGCCTTCCGTGATGCAGTTGCTGCGTGGCGACCCCATGTCAATCTTCTTTTCAACAACGCCGGCATTGGTGGTGGCGGAAGCATCATTGAAGACGATCGCGAGTCTTGGGAAAAAACTTTTGGTGTGTGTTGGTACGGCGTGTACTACAACACTCGAGCCTTCTTGCAACTTTTGCTTGATGCACCAATCGGACATGTTGTTAACACCAGCTCGGTCAATGGCTTTTGGGCCTCACTTGGCCCGAACATTCCTCACACTGCTTACAGTGCCGCGAAGTTTGCTGTGAAGGGATTTACCGAAGCATTGATTACCGATTTCCGCATGAACGCCCCGACGCTACGCGCTTCGGTCGTCATGCCCGGGCACATCGGAACGTCGATTGCCATTAACTCACGCAAACTTCTTGGAGCCGATCCCAAGGAAATGACCGAAGAACAGATTGCCCACATGCGTGTTCGATTAGCCAAGTCTGGTCTCGATGTCAGTGGCGCGAGCGACGAAGACTTACGTCTTGGCATTCAGGCACAAGGAGAGTTCTTCCGCGACAACGCTCCCATGTCGGCAGCCGAAGCAAGCACCGTCATTCTGAATGGTGTCAAGCGTGGAGATTGGCGCATTTTGGTCGGGGCCGACGCAGCAATCCTTGATGAGATGGTGCGCGAAATTCCGACCGATGCATACTTGCCTGATTTCATGGAGCGCGTTCAAGCTCGCGGCGCCTTTGGGACCATGTCCAGCAACTAGTTACTGATACGACGGGCAAAGATTTTGCCCGTCGTCAGAATGTTTGCTGCGCCGATAGCCACACAACTCACAGGTCGGGTCGCTCTTTCGTAGCAAACGTTCCTCTCGAGCGCTCGCCATTGTGGCTCGACGTTCGGCCTTTTTCTTGCCATGTCGATACGCCAGATATGTGCCAAATAGTCCCATCGCTACACCAATTCTTTCGGGAATACCGTCGGTTTAGTTCGCCGCGTCCACAACACGGGCAATCCCCGACGCTTCTTTGGCCAGAAATCTTCATCGGGAACATTGTCATCTTCCCAACCCGCCGGGCATTCACTCGGTGGCAACTGGATGAATTGACGAATGCGGTAGCCGACTTCAGCGGGACACCCTGCTTCTTCCCAGAGTTCGACGTTGAATCTGGGATCGGCGAAGAGCAATTGCATTCGGCGTTCCATTTCGGCCCGGATCGTGAGCCAACTGCGCTTTCTGTGTCGCGTCATACCAACCAAACGATCGACATGACCCAATTTGTGCGTGATCTCGACTTTGCCTCAGCGTCTCATGGCTGAGATACTGATGTCATGAGCACCGCCACATCAGTCGATACTGCCAAAGCCACAGTCGAAGCCGCGCTTGACGCGCTTCTCGCAACCAACGATCCGAAAAAGATGGACAATGTCGCTTTCCGCGGCGCCCGTTACGACCACGGTTTGGCCTGGGTGCATTTCCCCGAAGGTTGTGGTGGTCTCGGACTTCGTCCCGATCTCAATCGTCTGGTTGAAGAACGTCTTCGCAAAGCCGGCGCTGCACCGCAAGACCCCGCCACATTCTTTATTGCTCTTGCTGGGCCGACCATCGCAACTCATGGTTCTGATGAAGTGAAGAAGCGCTTCTTGCGCCCAATGTTCACCGGCGAAGAGAAGTGGTGTCAGTTGTTCAGTGAGCCCGGTGCTGGCTCAGACTTTGCTGGTCTCGGAACGCGCGCGATACGTGACGGTGACGAATGGGTCATTAATGGACAAAAAGTTTGGAACACCTTGGCGCACCTCGCCGACTGGGGCATGCTTGTCACACGTACCGATCCCGATCAGCCCAAGCACAAAGGCATGACCTACTTCGCAATCGACATGCACTCGCCAGGTGTTGAAGTTCGTCCTCTTCGTCAGATCACCGGCGAAGCAGAATTCAACGAGGTCTACATGACCGATGCCAGAGTTCCAGATTCACAGCGAGTCGGAGAAATCGGCGAAGGCTGGCGCGTTGCGTTGACAACTCTCATGAACGAGCGCACTGCCATCGGTGGCGGCGGTGGAGGTAATGCCAAGCGTCGCGGCCCCATTGACGAGACCTTCCGCATTTGGAAAGAACTGGCACCAGAACTACAAACAGGTGCTCATAAAGATCAAATGATGCAGCTCTATTGCAAGAGCGAAGCACTCCGCCTGACCAATGCTCGTGGAGCGGCCGCCGCTAAGGCCGGTAACCCCGGACCCGAAGGTTCAATCGCGAAATTGATGTTGGCCGAATTCAACAAGAAGGTCACCGAATTCAGCGTTGAGTTGCTTGGAGCAAATGGCATGGTCGATTACGACTTCACATTCCGTCGCCCCGATGGTTTGTCAGTTGACGGTTCAGAAGGAGGTGTGCGCCACTCATTCTTGCGTTCACGCGCCAACTCGATCGAAGGTGGCACGAGCGAAATCATGCGCAACATTTTGGGTGAACAGGTTCTTGGATTGCCCGGCGAACCCCGTGTTGACAAAGATCAGCCGTGGATCAAAGTTCCGCGTAACTAAACCGATCAGTTTCTTGCACCGTTTTCTTGCGTCATAATGGCGAGGTGAAAACCACGCGCGGAATCGAGATTCCTGATGAAGCCATTGAGTGGTCATTTGCTCGCTCTACCGGTGCTGGCGGTCAACATGTCAATAAGGTCTCGTCAAAGGCGACTCTGACCGTTTTAACGGCCTCTCTGAGTGGATCAATCGTCAAGTGCGAGCGCATCGTTGCAGCCTTTGGCGAGCAGATCACCGTGACCAGCCAAGAGACTCGTAGCCAGTGGCGCAACCGTGAGTTATGCCTTGCCAAGCTCGTTGAGATGATTGATGTAGCTGCGGCTCCCCCGGCTCCACCGCGGCGCAAGACCAAACCCAGCCGTGGAGCCATTGAGCGACGTCTCTCGAGCAAGAAAAAGGACAGCGACAAGAAAGCGGGCCGACGGGGCGACTGGTGACCCCGATACCGTAAACGCCATGCCCAGTCGCTTTGTTTTGAAGTCCATGAATGCCATCCACAAGACACTCCTCACGGTGTCGTTTGGCAAAGTTGGCTGGGATGCTGGCAAGATGCCGGTCCTCAAACTCACCACGATGGGTCGCAAGAGCGGACAAAAGCGTCTCGTCATGCTCACCTCGCCCATTCAGATTGGCGACACGTGGGTCATTGTGGCCAGCAAAGGTGGCGACGATGATCACCCGGCTTGGTTCTTGAATTTGCAAGCCAACCCCACTGTTGAGGTTGATATCCGCGGCAAGAAGACCACTCGTACTGCCCGCATTGCCACTTCAGAAGAACGCACCACATTGTGGCCCGAAATCACCGCCAAGTACGCCAACTACGGCGGCTACCAAAACAAGACCGATCGCGAAATTCCTTTGGTATTTCTTGAGTTGAATTCGTGACATTCATCAATGCCCAAACACGAACCTGAAAATGATGCTTTAGACCCGCAAGTCTTAGCAACAATTGAGTTACTTGAATCGCTTGTTGGCGATCGCACGTTGCTCGCGGCTATTCCAAAAGAAGTTCGTGTCAAGTTGTTGAGCCTCGCCGGCGATCTCTACGAACCCGATTTAGCTTTGCGTCGCAAACTCATTAAAGATCAACGGCGCAGCGACAAAAACGAAAAGACCGCGCGCCACCAAGAGAATTTGGCGCAGGCTGCCATTCGCGCGCTTCGGGCCAAGCCAGTGTTTGTTACACCCAACGTTTTTCCACCCGAACTTGTCGAAGGCGACGAGATCAACGACGACGATCTCACGAGCGCCGCCTTTATCGAAACCAACAAAGAACAGCATTGTTATGTGTGCAAGGTCAAGTACACGCTGATTCATTTCTTTTACGATCAATTGTGTCCTGCATGCGCCGAATTCAATTACAACAAACGTGGTGAAACTGCCGATCTGTCAGGCCGTGTTGCGTTACTCACTGGTGGCCGCGTGAAGATTGGTTACCAAGCCGGCATCAAGTTGTTGCGTGCCGGAGCTCACCTCATTGTGACAACGCGTTTCCCGCGTGATTCAGCAATGCGTTATGCGGCCGAAGCCGACTTTGCTGATTGGGGTCATCGCCTCGAGATCTACGGTCTCGATCTTCGCCACACGCCGAGCGTGGAAGCCTTTTGTCATCACCTGATGACTAAATACGACCGCCTTGACTACATCGTGAACAATGCGTGCCAAACAGTACGTCGACCACCCGAGTTTTATCGCCACATGATGGAACTTGAAAGCGCGTCCATCACCGATATGCCCGAACATGTTCGTGAACTCGTAGGTGCATACGAAGGTTTACGTGGATACAACATGTTGCCCGCCGGCGAAGATGAAGCTTTAGAACTTGCTGGACTTAGCCCCACAACAGCACCAGGTATTACACGCTCTGCCGAGCTGTCACAGGCTGAGCTCATTGCCGAAGATCGTGACCTGCCTTCACACCTATTCCCCGTGGGCCAACTCGATCAAGACTTGCAACAGATTGACTTGCGTGATCGCAATTCGTGGCGACTCACTCTTGCCGAAGTCTCTTCAGTTGAATTACTCGAAACTCAGTTGGTGAATGCAGTCGCACCATTTGTGTTGAATGCGCGTTTGAAGCTCTTGATGCTGCGCACCGACAATCGTGACAAGCACATCGTGAATGTGTCGGCAGTTGAGGGTCAGTTCTACCGCAAGTTAAAAACCACTCGCCATCCGCACACAAATATGGCCAAGGCTGCACTCAACATGATGACGCGTACATCGGCTGCTGATTATCACGCCGACGGTATTCACATGAACAGTGTCGACACTGGCTGGATTAACGATGAAGATCCCGCGCACTTAGCTGACCGCAAACGTTCAGAGCACCACTTCCATCCACCGCTCGACATCGTGGATGGTGCAGCCCGCATTGTTGACCCGATCATTGACGGTGCCAACACTGGAAAGCATGTGTGGGGTCAATTCTTGAAGGACTACACACCAACTGATTGGTGAACCCTGATGCATCACGTCACGCATGTTCCGCTCGCTGGCGCCTTTGGTGGCGGAGGCTTATTTGGTATTGGGTATGCGATGGGTGTGATTGATGGATTGCGCGAGCAAGGTATCGATCTATCGACTGCACCTATGGTTGGCACATCGGCCGGATCATGGGCAGCCGCAGCGACCGCTCTTGGCGTGGACTTCTACAAACTCGCTACCCTCAACGTGCCTCGCTTCCCGAACCCAAGGTCTGGTGTCTTAGCCAATTCGGCACGTCGTGTCTTCGGAAACGCCACGCGCGCCAACGTGCGGGCAATCGCGTGTGCGCTCCCCCGTTTACGTCGCACCGAACTTGACGGAGCAAAGTTTCCGTTGTCAACGATTGTCGCGGCTTCATCTGCGGTTCCGGGTTTACTGGCACCGCAACGCATTGAGGGCCGTTGGTATATCGATGGCGGCGTGCGTTCGGGTGTGAGCGTCGATCTTGCGCCGCCGGCTGATTTGATAATCGTGATCGCTCCACTTGCTGGTGCGATGTTCGGACCATTCAACAATTTGGTTGAGCGCAATACCGATCGAGAAATCGCCGCCTGGAGAAAATCGTGTAGCGGAAACGTTCGTCTCTTTGCACCGACCGCAGCAACAGCCAAGATTGCAACATTGCCGCATCATCTGTTCGACAAAGATCGTGCCATTGACGCTTATGTCCATGGACGCCGCGAAGCTCGGGGCGATCTGGTCGGAAATAACTGAGGTTTTCTCAGCTTTCTCCAGCCCAGATCAACAACACATCGAGTACCAAAAAGATCTGGTCGGCGTTTTGCGGAGAAAACCTCAGCAAAAGCCGACCAGATCGTGAACGGTTATTGAGTTGTTCAGCTGCAGCCAGAGGTGCTACCGCACGACGGGCAGGCGTGACATGAACCGGCACGGTTCATCTGCACACCACACTGCATGCACATCGGTGCATCGCTGTGCTTTTGCGCCTTGCGAGCAATCTCGGCCGAGTGATCGCTCACAGGAGCCACCGGAGCGATTCCCATTTCAAGCTGAGTGACCAATTCTTCGACTGAAGGAATGCTCTTCGGATCAGCAGCAACATCGCTTCCGGTTGATGAGACGTAGGACGACTCTTCAACACCTGGCAACGTGGGCTGCAAACGCTCGTCAATCGAGAATATTCCCAACTCTTCGCGCTCGGCGTAGGTCAAGTACTCAAGTGCCATGCGGCGGAACAGGTAGTCCATGATTGAAGTGGCGAAACGGATGTCCGGATCGTCGGTCATACCGGCTGGTTCGAAACGCATGTTGACGAATGCCTCAACGAAGGCCCGCATTGGCACGCCGTACTGCAGGCCGTAGCTGATGCTCTTAGCGAAGGCGTCCATGATGCCTGACAAGGTTGAGCCCTGCTTTGACACGGTCAAGAACACTTCACCGGGACGACCGTCTTCGTATTCACCAATCGTTGCGAAGCCCTTGCAATCAGCCACGCGGAACTCGAAGGTGCGTCCACGACGACTACGGGGCAACTTCTGACGAACTGGCTTAGCGATGATCTTCTCAACGATCTTTTCCACGACAGCAGTTGCTGATGACTCAGCGGTACCTTGCTCGTCACCCTTCTTAGCGGTCGACAATGGCTGACCGACTTTGCAGTTGTCGCGATAGATCGCCACAGCCTTCAAGCCGAGTTCCCATGACAACATGTGCAGGGCTTCGATTTCTTCAACAGTTGCCTCTTCGGGCATGTTGACCGTCTTTGAGATGGCACCTGACAAGAACGGCTGCACTGCACCCATCATGCGCACGTGACCTTCGTAGTGAATGGTGTTGTCACCCATGGAGCAAGCGAACACGGCAACGTGTTCAGCAGCCAAGTGTGGTGCACCCAAGATTGACTTCTCGGTGTCGATGTAGGCGATGATCTCGTCGATCTGCTGAGCGTTGTAGCCCAACTTGCGAAGTGCCATCGGAATCGTCTGGTTAACGATGACCATGTTGCCACCACCGACCAACTTCTTCATCTTCACAAGACCAAGATCGGGTTCGATACCAGTGGTGTCACAGTCCATCATGAGACCGATGGTTCCGGTTGGGGCCAACACGGTGGCCTGCGCGTTGCGCACACCGTATTCTTCACCATCGCGAACCGCTGCTTCCCATGACTCCTGGCCAGCACGCAACAACGATGCAGGCATCACTGTTTCGTCAGCGATTTCGTAGCTGGCGTCACGGTGCATCCGCAAAACGTTGAGCATGTAGCGCTCGTTCTCAGCAAAGCCAGCGTGGGGACCCATGCGGCTTGACGTACGAGCACTCGTGGCGTATGCGTGTCCGGTCATCAAGCTCGTGAGAGCAGCAGCCCAAGCACGACCTTCATATGAGTCGTACGGCAAGCCGAGAGCCATCAACAATGCGCCAAGGTTGGCATAGCCAAGACCGAGTTGACGGAACTTACGGCTGTTGTCACCAATGGCTTCGGTTGGATAGTCGGCGCGGCCCACCAAGATTTCTTGAGCGGTGAACATTGTTTCAATGGTGTGCTTGTAGGCATCAACATCGAAGTTGCCCTGCTCGTCGAGGTACTTCAACAAGTTGATCGAAGCCAAGTTGCATGCCGAGTTATCGATGTGCATGTATTCGCTGCACGGGTTCGATCCGTTGATACGACCTGACGCATGCGAGGTGTGCCACTTGTTGATCGTGGTGTCGAACTGCAAACCGGGGTCGGCGCAATCCCATGACGCTTCAGCGATTTGACGCCACAAGTCGCGGGCCTGCACTGTACGCACTGGTTCACCGGTCTTGACCGCTCGGAATGACCATTCTTTGTCGTCACGAACAGCTTGCATGAAGTCATCGGTGATACGCACTGAGTTGTTTGCGTTCTGGTACTGCACGCTGAAGGCATCTGAACCATCGAGATCCATATCGAAGCCAGCGTCGCGCAAGACGCGAGCCTTCTTCTCTTCTTTGGCCTTGCACCAAATGAATTCTTCAATGTCTGGGTGATCAACGTTGAGAATGACCATCTTGGCGGCGCGACGAGTCTTGCCACCTGACTTGATGGTGCCAGCCGATGAGTCGGCGCCACGCATGAAGCTCACAGGACCAGATGCGGTGCCACCGCCCTGGAGCAATTCAACACTTGAACGAATCTTCGACAAGTTGATACCTGAGCCCGAACCACCCTTGAAGATGATTCCTTCTTCGCGGTACCAGTTCAAGATGGCGTCCATCTTGTCTTCAACGGCCAAAATGAAACACGCGCTGGCCTGCTGCGGGACACCCTTGACACCGATGTTGAACCACACCGGGCTATTGAAGGCGGCGCGCTGGGTTACCAAGATGAACTTGAGTTCATCACTAAAGTTGTCGGCTTCAGCCTGATCGACGAAATAACCACCCTCGACACCCCATGTGGTGATGGTGTCAGCCACGCGGTCAATGACCTGCTTGAGCGACTGCTCACGCTCGGTGGTACCTGGGGTACCACGGAAGTACTTCTGAGACACGATGTTGGTGGCGTTCAACGACCAGGTCACTGGGAACTCAACGTCGAGCTGCTCGAAAGCGACTGAGCCGTCCTTCCAGTTCGAGATGCGAGCATCTCGCTTCTCCCAGACCACTTGGTCATAGGGGTGCACACCAGGGGTGGTGTAGTGACGGCGGATTCCGATGGCGAGACGGTCCGGGGCGAGTGACATGTTGGTTCCTTTTCCTGAAAGTCGAGCGAGCGAGATGACTGATGTGGATATTTGTTGGAGTTAGATCATGACACATCAGACACAAGATGTGGTGCATTCCCCCGTTGACCGCGTGTGTCACCACAAGCAGTAGTGAGATTACAGCAGCGTAGTTACACCCGTGTCAACTACCACTGCGTCACACCTGCTCACATGGGGTTTTTGGAAAAACTTCAGTGCCAACCGTCACAGTCGATGGCACGTCGGCCGCGCCACAAACCTTCATGCACGTCCCGTCTTCGTTGAAAGAGTGACGGATTTCCGTAGGTCCAGGACCTGTTCATCCCACCCAAGTCCGCCGGATTCGACCCAGAAAACACCAGATCTTGTGCCGCCAGACCACTAGCCACGGTCATCCGCCACTACTTTCAACACCCGTTACCCTAGATGCAACACCCTGTGGGGAGGAAGTGGATAACCCTGTGAATTAGCCCTTTGTTTAGGGGAAAACCCTGTGGATAGAGGTGTGCATAACCGCTTTTGAACGGAATCAGCCGATTCGAGCGATGGAAACGGGAATTCCGTTCAAAACTGATGTCCCGGAGAGTGGGTCCATGGCCTCGTGATCGCTCAAGATGTTCGAATTCACGCCACTCAACGACTCGGCGACGTGCATCTTGGTTCCGGCGTAATCATGTCCCCAACCGTGTGGCAAACTCACCACGCCGGGTCGAATGTCATCGGTGATCTCAACTGGCACAACCACACTGCCAACTCGCGACGTCACCGAGACAAAAATTTCATCACCTGATTGACCCAATAAATCAAGGCTTTTTGCATCATCAGTGTGCATTTGCAACGAACAGCGCACATTGCCTTTCACAAGAACTTGAATGTTGTGCATCCATGAGTTGTTTGTTTTGAGATGACGACGACCAACTAGGACTAAGCGGTTCTTGGTGAATTCGTCAATGGAATCAAGCAAACGTGGCACATCCGCGATGAGCGCTTCAGGTGCAAGTTCAATCATTCCGGTTCGAGTGCGCAATGCATCAGGCAATCGCGGTTCAAGAGCACCGAAGTCAACGCCGTGTGGATTATCCAACAACAGTTGCAGCGACGCTCCCCCAATATTTGATCCAAAGCCTGCACCATATGGTCCGGTTTGCAACATGAAATCCAACATGCGCGCTGGTCCTCGTCGACCATCAGCATTCAATAAGTCGATGATCTCATCAGCATGCCGCCCGTGAATCGGCGATGACGGATCACCAATACTGTTGCGCACCAATCCCTCAATTGCTAAATCATCAGCAAGATGTGGATCTGCGTCAGGTCCAAGACCTTGCGCAATCATTCCGAGTTTGGCAAGTATCTCCCATTCATCGGGTTGACCTTCATCGAGATCCAACACAGGCAAGCTGTAATTGGCGACAT
Source organism: uncultured Actinomycetes bacterium (assembly GCA_937876415.1). Taxonomy (GTDB): domain Bacteria; phylum Actinomycetota; class Acidimicrobiia; order Acidimicrobiales; family Ilumatobacteraceae; genus Casp-actino8. The sequence goes on along the minus strand of CALEHE010000266.1, from coordinate 14,506 downwards.
TACGAATTGCGAACTGCAACAACAACACGTCGTAATGGTCGCGTTGCAACTGCGATGGCACGGGGAAAATCACGTCGGCATGACGAGTCGTTTCGTTTAAATACAGATCAACACTGATCATTAACTCAAGTTTTTCAAAGGCATCATCAAGTTGACGTGAATGCGGGGTTGACAAAATCGGGTTACCAGCCACCGTGACCAAAGCCTTGATACCGACATCACCAGCGTCAGTTATTTCTTCGGCCATGGCGGCAGCGGGATATTCACCCATCACTTCGGGATAACCCTTCACTTTTGTCTTACCGCCACCGCGTCCGATGCGAAATCCTCCGCCTTTTCCTGATGTTCCGCGAGTCGTCGGTCCACCAAGTGCAGGCTTGGTAAACATCACTCCACCAACCGCATCAAGATTTCCAGTCAAGGTATTTACTACGTCAACAAGCCACGAAGCAGTCGTACCGAACTCTGTTGTCGTTGTTCCGATTCGTCCGTACACGGCTGCCGTTTTAGCCGCGCTTAATTCTCGCGCAACTTGACGAATGACTTCTGCTTCAAGCCCAGTTGCCTCGGCAACTCGTTCAGGTGTGAATTCACGCGACACTTCGCGCACATCATCAAGTCCATTCAAAAGAACAGCGATGTGATCTTGGATCTTGACCAAGTTCTCCGCAAACAAAACATTCACAATCGCCATCAAGAACAGTGCATCGGTCGCGGGCCGAATGGCGATCCATTGATCGGCTTCTTCAACTGTTCGTGTTCGTCGCGGATCAACGACCACAACTTTGCCCCCACGGGCGCGAATGGCTTCAATTCGTCCCGGAAAATCTGGCGCAGTACACACACTTCCATTTGAGGCATAGGGGTTTGCCCCCAAGATCATCAAGTAATCAGTGCGATCGAGGTCGGGTACCGCAACCGATACTCCGGTACCGAACATGTAGCCAGCTGCGACTTGTTTTGGCAATTGATCAACAGTTGAAGCACTAAAACGATTGTGAGTTCCGAGACCTTGCAACAACGTTCGGTTGTACAACATGGCCGACAAACTATGGGCACCAGGGTTCCCGAGATACACGCCCACCGCATCACGACCATGACGTTCAATCACATCTTGCAAACGACCCGCAACTTCGGCCCATGCTTCATCCCACTCAACTTCGACGTGCACACCATTGCGTTTGATATGAGGCTTACGCAAACGATCAGGATCTTCATGGAGTTGTTTGAGGGTTGAACCCTTCGGACAAATGAACCCATGTGAAAACACATCGTCCATGTCACCGCGAATACGTCCGATAGTTGATCCCTTCACAGAGATCTCTAATCCACATCCGGCTTCACATAACGGGCAGGTTCGGTAGGCAATACGCTCGTCGCTCATTCCTTCACCCTAGAACGCTGAGTTCAGCGAAAACTGAATGAGCGAATCAGCTGACGGGAGATTTGTCGAGCAATGCCGCTTCGCGCTGAAAGTCTTCGGCTGCGTCAAAGTTCTTGTAAACGCTGGCGAATCGCATGTAGGCCACTTCATCAAGGGCCCGCAAACGTTCAAGGACGGCCAAACCAACCTTGGTGCTTGGTACATCACCACCACCCATGTTGCGGAGTTCTTCTTCCACCGAGTCGGCCAATGCGTTTATGGCATCATCATCGATCGGGCGACCCTTAGAAGCGGCCTTCACACCCGAAATCAATTTGGCGCGTTCAAATGGTTCACGGCCACCCAGGGTTTTGGTAACCATCAAGGGCACCTCGTCCATGCGCTCAAAGGTTGTAAAGCGATGCAAACAGTGCGGGCACTCACGGCGGCGGCGAATCGCGGCACCGTCTTCGGCCGTTCGCGAATCAACCACCTTGGTGTCTTCATGTCGGCAGATGACGCAACGCATGCCTCCAGCGTAGTAGAAAACTGAGCTATTCGGCGGGGACAATGAGGCGCTGACCCACATCGATGGATGCGCCACCGTTGAGTTCAATCAATGAATGCACATAGTTTCGAATGTTTCCACTGGTCAATGACGAAGCGATCGACCACAAGGTGTCGCCGGATTGAACGATATAAAAGCCGTCACCTTGAGCAAAAGCCAATGACACGTCAACCCCGTTGACGGTCGTGCTCAGGGTTTGTGCGCTCGCAGAGAGGGGCGTCACCGTAGGGATGGAGGCAGTCCCATCCCCACGGCTCGCCAAAGTGCGGAAGCCGAGGCAGGCGGCCACCACAACACCGAATACGGCCAAACCCACCACCAGCCGACGACGCAAGTACACGTCGTGGGACAGGTGGTGAGTAGGGGCCATAGAAGAATTTGAAATAGAAGAACTGGTACTGGATCGTCGGGGCTGAATTTCAACGATGTAACGGGGGTCAAGTGCGAGGGCCATGATGAACCTTTCTGATCGAGTAGCTGTTGTTGCTGGTGTTCTCAGTATTCGTGAGGGGTATGGCACAGAAGATCTCTGGTAATCACCCGAACGAACGCTTGTTCGTAGGCTATGCGAACGCGTGTTCGGTGTCAACCTTTGTTTTTAAATAAGCCCTCCACCAGCACTTTTGGAATTTTTACGAACAGGTGTTTGACTCCAGACACGAACACCCGTACGATGCTGGCATGAGCGAACACATTCTCACCGACCGTCAACGCAGCATCCTTGAGTGCATCGAGGCCAGCATGGAAGAGCGAGGCTTTCCGCCCTCCGTGCGCGAGATTGGCGAAACCATCGGACTCACATCACCTTCGACCGTGCACAATCACCTCAATACGTTGCAGCGTTTGGGATTTCTTGAACGTGATCCCAACTTGCCACGTGCCATCAAAGTCAACTGGGATCGCAATAGCGGCGCCATCATCGCCCGCAGTCGTGTGCACCACGTTCCACTCATCGGCGATGTCGCCGCCGGAACCGACGTTCTCGCCCAAGAAAATGTGGAAGAACTGTTACCACTCCCCGCCGACTTCACCGGCGAAGGCGACTTATTCATGTTGCGCGTTCGTGGCGACTCAATGATCGAGGCCGGAATTCTGGATGGCGACTATGTCGTCGCACGCCAACAACTCACCGCGAACAACGGCGACATCGTCATTGCAGGTATCCCTGGTGATGAAGCAACAGTCAAGACGTACACCCGTAAGGGCCGTGAAATCATCTTGATGCCGGCCAACCCGCGTCTCAAGCCCATGCACTTTTCCTCCGACGATGTCCGTATCTTCGGCAAAGTCGTGACGGTCTTACGTCGCCTCTGATCTCGTCAAGGGTTACGAGCGATCAGCTCGATCTTCGGGACGGGGCGGCGCCCACATATCGCGTGATTCATAGGTGACGTACACCTCGGGTCGACCATTGGCGACAACTCGTTGACGAGCACGACGACGTGAGCGCGTGGCGATGATTGCCAGAATCAATAACGCAAGCGCAATCAAAACCAGTGAAGCGCCGCCCACCAAGAGCGCTCCATCCATCATTGACGCGTTACGACCAATAGCGACCACCGCATCGGCCTGCGGTGATTGCACAGCCACAGTGAATGTTCCTGGTTCGGAAATCACGAATGTCGCCACCGATTCCCCCATGAAATCGGGTGCGTCATATTCGACCGAATCATCGGGCCGCAAGTCAACTGCGTCTCCCCCGGCATCGGTCAGTGTCACAGTGACTTCAGGTGGAATATCAAATTCAAAGTTGCGCCCATCGTTGTTGCACGGACCAATTTCGTTGATTGTTCCCTTGGTCTCGACGTACACGTAATAGCGACCCGTCGCCGAAATATCTACGGTTGATACACATCCACTCGGCGTGCGGACTAGATCGGCGATGAGTTCTTGATCGCGCTGAACGCCGATCAAGGCCACAGTCATTCCAACAACAAAGACGATAATTGCCGAGATCCACCACCATTTCACTGAACGAATTTTGGTGGTGTCATCAGACATCAGGAAACTCCGAGTCGCTGCGCTACTCGCTCGATAGCGGCATCACTTTGCACGACGGCCACCCGAATAAATCCTTGACCTTGTTCACCGTACAAATCGCCAGGACTCACAAGTGTTCCGGCTTCACGTGCCAAACGCTCGGTGAACGCCCAAGCATCTTCAACTTTGAACCACAAGTAAAAACCACCATCAGGCAGTGAAATATCAACGCCCGACCACTGCGACAGAATATTCGCCATACGCTCAAGCCGGCGGCGATACACCTTGCGCTGCTCAACAACATGTTCGTCGTCGTTCAAGGCAGCGACGCCAGCTGCTTGCGCTGGGCCTGGCACCATCATGCCGACATGCTTACGAACTTCGGATAAGTAATGCACGAGTTCGTGATCACCGGAGTAGGCCCCAACCCGCAACCCCGCCAAGTTTGAACGCTTTGATAATGAATGAACGGCAATGACTCCATCGGAACCATGTTGCAAAATGGTTTGCGCCGGACCATCCCAAGTGAACTCGGCATAACACTCGTCGCTGAAAACCGGCACTCCGTGAGCGCGACCCCACGCTGCGGCAGCCCCGAGATCGTCAATAGCACCCGTCGGATTTGACGGACTGTTCACCCACAGCAACAGAGCGCGCTTGGCGTCTTCGTCACTAATGGCACTCAGATCAATTCCGCCACGATCGTTACAAGGCACCGCGACGGCGCGACAGCCCGCCAAAGTTGCGCCCATTTCATAGGTTGGATACGCAACGGCCGGATACAACACGGTGTCAAGCCACGGCGAGCGCAATTTCATCCATTGCGGCAAAGTACCGACGAACTCTTTTGTGCCAATACATGCGGCAATATCAATCGGTGCAATCGCCACATTGAAACGGCGTTGCATCCACGCGGCAAACGCGTCTCGTAAACCGGCGGTGCCAATTGACGGTGGATAACCCCGTTCACTATTGCTCTCAGCAAGCGCGGTAATCACCGAAGCAGGCGGCGGATCACACGGAGTCCCAATTGACAGGTCTACGAGACCACCATCAAATGAAGTGGCTAATGGCTTAAATGAGTCCAACCGCTCATAGGGATAAGGCGGCGGAACAAAACCGGTTGTGCGATCAGGTGACGAATTCATGAGACTCCCATGTTGCCCGTTGGAGCGGGGTCAATGCCACCATCAGACACGACAAATTCGCTCAATCGACCCACCGAGGCTTCGGCAAGACGAGCCCGAACACGGACACCGTTGGTTTCGTGCGTCGTTGACACAACTTCACCTTCGCGATGTACCGAGGCCAAAACATCGCCCCGCTCATACGGGATGACTAGTTCAATCACCTTGCTGACCGAGCGCAAACGATCGGACAAAGTCTGCAAAAAGAGATCAATTCCATCACCTGTGTGAGCGCTGATACCAACCGAACCTGGGTGCCAAGCCACCACATCTGCAACACCTACTGGATCAAGATCGCTCTTATTGAAGACCAAGAATTCGGGGACTTCATCGGCATGAATTTCACGCAAGACAGTGCGCACTGCATCAATTTGTCCATCGGGGTCTGATGAAGAACCATCCACAACATGCACCAGATAATCAGCTTGTGCGGCCACTTCAAGAGTGCTCTTGAACGATTCCACAAGTCCGTGCGGAAGACGCCGCACGAAACCAACGGTGTCGGTTACTAGCACTGGTTCACCACCAGGAAACGACAACCGGCGCGTGGTGGGGTCGAGCGTGGCGAAGAGTCGATCTTCAACTAATACACCCGCATTCGTGAGGCGATTGAGCAACGTTGATTTACCAGCGTTGGTGTAGCCAACGATGACCACATTGGCGAGTCCACTTCGTGAACGACCTTTTCGTTGCAGATCGCGGGTGCTACCGAGGTCTTTCAGTTCTTGTTCAAGCCGTGAAATACGGTTCTTGATTCGACGGCGATCAACTTCAAGTTTGGTTTCACCACTGCCGAAACGCGAGCCCACACCACCACGCTGCTGCGACATTTTTGCGTCAGCGCCACGGCGCAAACGAGGTAAGCGATAACGCAACAATGCCAACTCAACTTGTGCTTTACCTTCAAGGGTGTGGGCATTCTGCGCAAAGATGTCAAGAATGACCGCGGTGCGATCAAGTGCAGTACGTCCAAGCAACTTTTCTAAGTTGTATTGCTGACCTGGCGACAACTCATTGTCAAACACCACAGTGTCGGCATCAACTGCCAAACACAAATCGCGCAACTCTTCCGCCTTACCCTTACCCACAAACCAGGTGTGATCTGGCACGTCCCGCTTTTGCGTGAGTCGTCCCGCTTCATCAGCGCCCGCGGTATCAATGAGCAAACTCAATTCATCAAGACTGGCTTCGGTGTCTTCTTCCGTTTGACCATTCAATGTCACGCCAACCAGCACGATTCGTTCACGAATCGTGCGCTCAATGAGCGTTTGACCAAGCGCTTGGTTGTAGGGCGAATTCGGATTCGAATTCGTGTTTGTCACGCGGGCACCGAAATCGAAGCAATAAAGACTGCCGGACCGATCAAGGTCACTGCACGTGTGGCGCTATCGACACGAACCTTGGCGTCTCCACCATCCATGTGCACAACCACTTCAGGAGTTGTTGCTGGAACAAGGCCCCAAGCAACAGCTGCTTCAGCGGCGGCACAAGCGCCAGTTCCACAGGCCATGGTGATTCCGGCTCCGCGTTCGTGTACTCGCATCGTGATCGCATGAGGCTCGGGACCGGGTTCAATGATTTCTAAGTTGACCTGTGGAACCTTTTGTCCAAGTTCTGCCAAGTCGACCACGCGTACATCATCAACACCAACAACCGAATGCGGATTACCCATCGAAACATGACGCACGGGACGATCAGGATTGCACCCAAGTGACGACCAATTGTTTGGCTCGGGCAGATCAGTCACGCGACCCATGTCAACGCTGATGTGCAATGCACCATCGGTCCAATCACTTTCAACGCTGACCACCCGTTCGCCGGCGTCGGTGTCAACAATGAATGTTGTCGGTTGCCCAGTCGGGCCATTGATCTGCCAGTGCGCAGCCTGAACTAAACAGCGAATGCCATTCCCGCTCATTTCAGCACGACTGCCATCGGCGTTATACAAAACCATTCCAAGGCGATTGCCCGGCTTGATGTCGAGCAGCAACAACCCATCGGCACCAACCCCAAATCGACGATCACACCAGCGTTGCGCCAAAGTCGGCCAATCAAAAGATGCATCTGCTTGAGCAACATTCATAACGAGAAAGTCGTTGCCGAGACCGTGGTGTTTAGTGAGTTCAATCTGCATAAGAGTTGCCTTCAGACTACGCCAAATGACTCATCAAACATTGGGCTGATTAAGGCGTTCAATAATGAACGGGGCTACTTCAGCAACGGGATCATTCTCAATATCGAACCAGGTGATTCTGGGGTCTCGCCTGAACCAACGTTCTTGGCGAACCGCAAACTGACGGGTCCGCAAAACTATGGTTTCCACCACCTCTTCAAGCGACATTTGTCCCGACAGATGATCCACCATTTCTTTGTAGCCAAGAGCCTGCATCGCAGTCGGAGACAAGCCAGCGACCAGCAACTGCTCGACTTCATCGCGCAAACCCCGCTCAATCATGATGTGCACACGATGTTCAATCCGCTGAGCCAATACATCGCGAGGCCAGCGCAGGGCCACCTGCTGCACGGGACTGTCGGGGTATGAATCAACACCTGGACCAAATGAGGAAAAGGGTTTGCCGCTCCCCTCACACACTTCTAGCGCCCGCACAATACGACGCACATTGTTGGGTTCCATTTTTGTCGCGGCCGATGGATCAAGAGTCGCCAGCCGCGCGTGCAAGACCTCGGGTCCTAATTCAAGAACTTCAATGTCTAAACGAGCTCGCACTTCGGGCCATTGACCAGGCAAGGTCATCGCATCAACAATTGCCCGCACATACAAACCGGTACCGCCGACCAGCAATGCCCGACCTTGACGGGATTCAATCTCACTAACCGCCAAGTGATACGCCACTTGAAAATCGGCCACTGTAAATGATGCGGTTGCATCGACTACATCAATTAAGTGGTGCCGCACTAAACGCTGTTCATCAGACGTGGGCTTGGCAGTTCCGATATCCATTTTGCGATAGACCTGCATCGCGTCCATCGAGACAAGTTCAATTCCGAGTTGTCGACCAATATCGGATGTGGCGACTGCCATTGCGACTGACGATTTACCACTCGCGGTTGGACCCAAAATTACTAATGACTGCGGGACGACTTGCGCACGACTCGTCATTGTGTGATCACATTGATGCGACGGGAATACGTACTTTGTGCGAAGGATCTGACGTGACCTCACGCAAAATTCCACGAAGGTGGTGCGGAGCAGCCTCGGTGATTTCAACCAATCCATAACTTCCGGCCCGAATCGCGTTCTTAGGCCTGAAGTGCACAACTTTGTTTTGTCGAGTACGTGCCTGGTAGACCTCAGGGTTGCGTCGCGATGGGCCTTCAATCAGAACATCTTCAATTCGTCCGATGCGCGCTTCGTGACGAATCACCGCCGAATGTTCAACGACGACCCGTAAACGTGCAAATCGATCAGCGACAACTGCTGGATCGACAAAATGGTCAACCATTGTGGCGGCTTCGGTGCCTTCACGTGGCGAGAACATAAATGTGTAGGCGTAGTCGTAATCGGCTTCGGCCGACACTTCAAGCGTACGTACAAAGTCTTCTTCGGATTCGCCAGGAAATCCAACAATGATGTCCGTACTGACCGCCAAGTCTGGAATGAGTTGACGCGCCTGATGCAATTTCTCCAAATAACGTTCGGCGTTGTAACCACGGTGCATGATGGCCAACAGGCGATCACTGCCTGATTGCAACGGATAATGCAAGTGTTCACAAATCGTTGGCACTTCAGCCATGACCGCAAAAGTCTCTGGCCGCATATCTTTCGGGTGCGGGCTAGTAAAGCGAACGCGCTTGATACCAGCAACTGTTCCGACTTCACGAAGCAATTCGCTGAACAATGGTCGTGCCGAAACATCTTCGCCAGCACGCCGCTTGCCTAACTGCAAGTCGCGTCCGTAACTGTTGACGTTCTGACCAAGCAACGTCACTTCAGTGACCCCCTGATCTGCCAGTGCACGAACTTCAGACACAATGTCGTCGTATGGCCGACTGATTTCAGAGCCACGCACCGAGGGCACGATGCAAAATGCGCACGAATTATCGCAACCGATCTGAATGGTGACCCACGCGTCATATGAGGTCACGCGCTTGGCCGGCAGGGCCGACGGGAACATCGCGTGATCATCAAGCACTGCTTCTTCCAAAATTTCAGTCACCGGCCCATCAACGCGAGCGGTCTCTAGAAGTTCGGCTGCACGGTGCACGTTGTGGGTACCCATCACCACATCAACCCACGGTGCCCGCTTTTGCACTATGTCGCGATCCTTCTGGGCTAGGCAGCCCGAGACCACAATTTGCCGACCCTCGCGAGCATCTTTCCAACGCTTCAACATTCCGAGGTTGCCGTACAACTTGTTGTCCGCGTTCTCACGAATACAACAGGTGTTCAGTACCACGACATCAGCGTCATCTTCTTCTTCAACCGCCAAAAGGCCGTCGGCATCAAGAAGACCAGAGATTCGCTCAGAATCATGGTCGTTCATTTGACACCCAAAAGTGCGTACAACGTATGAACGGGGTTCTTGATCTGACATAACCGTTTCAGGATACCCCTGAACAACCAGTGTCAATCCTCGACGAAATTGCGTAAGGCCCGCCCACTTGCCACGTGGCGCAGGCGAAAGAGTGCCCGAACCTCAATCTGGCGGACCCGCTCTCGGGTGATATCGAAGGCTTTGCCCACCTCTTCAAGGGTCGCTCCTTGGTCACCGTCGAGCCCAAAGCGCATTTTCATGACGTCACGTTCGCGTTCAGGAAGTTCGTCAAGGACAGCCCGCATGGCTTCACGCATGTCTTCAAGTTCAATACCGCCACTTAGATCACCCACATCGGTTGCAGCAATGTGGTCGCCGATCGTCGAGTCTCCATCGACCCGAGTGGCTTGATCAAGACTGGTCGTGTCAGCAGCCAAACTGAAATATTCGGCGACCCGATCGGGAGATTCGCCAAGGGTCTTGGCGATCTCGATGATTGTTGGCTCACGTTGGTTGAGTTGAGTGAGTTCACGTTGAACACGCAAAGCCCGATTGATGTTTTCCATCGCGTGAGTGGGGATACGAATGTTACGACTCTCTTCGGCGACAGCTCGAGAGATCGCTTGTTTGATCCACCATGTCGCGTAGGTGGAAAATTTAAAGCCGCGCGTGTAATCAAACTTCTCAACGGCTTTCATGAGACCGAGATTTCCACTTTGAATCGCGTCAGCAAGCGGCATCGAAACTTTCGTATAACGCTTGGCGATACTTACCACAAGCCGCAGATTGGCGTTCGTGAGGTCGTCGCGAGCACGACGCCCTTGATCAATCACCCGCTGTAGCCGACGACGATCAAGAACTGATGCAGAGTCGCCGAGGCTTTCAAGTTCAATGTGCGCTTCGCTACCCAGAACGATTTTTCGGCCGAGGACTTTTTCTTCATCAGCAGTCAATAATGCGATGCGGCTGATTTCTTGCAGATACATACGAATGGCATCTTGACCCGAGTCATCGCTATCGCGTTCACGACGAGCCACTCGCCCCTCGGATGACTTAGATTTCGTCCCATTCAAAGACGGTCGACGCAACTCGCCCGAATCATCAAGTTCAAATGATTGATCAACCCTGATACCGATTTTCTCAATTGATGCGCGCACTGCGTCAATCACTTCTGGAGACAATTCAATATCGCGCAACGCATCAACGATGTCTTGAGTTGACAACTCACCTTGCCGTCGACCAAACGCAATTAGCGCCAGCCACTCTGCTTCATCGATACCGACAACAGGAACGAGAGATGCTCCAGCAAATTCATTGCTGCTATCACTCTTCGCTGTTGTCACCTCGACCCCCCGGTTGAAATGTTCGTGCTGCAAGCCACATTAGCAACGACTCAGCAGCCGCTAAAGCCGTGCGCTCATTGTCAAGATTCTCAAGTTGCACACGAGCGTCACGATCTTCGCGAATCTCTTCGGGTATCGCGATGCGCGTCCGCTGCGACAGAATTCGACGAACTGTTACGCCAATCAGATTCAAGGCCACCGAACTTGGTTCGACATCAATATCGGCCACCGCGGCACGTTCAAGAATCTCGCGGACTTCGGGATCGGCGATACCTAAGGCATTGTTCAGCAAACTTCCCGTTTCAATTTCGGATGCAGTTGCCAACGTGAGAAAGGCACGCCGAGGGATTTCCGAGACAAAGAGCGCTTCAATCAACCACGGAGCAATGTTATCCCAACTTTGCAACAGCAAACTAATCGCGATGAATTCAGCATTTTCAGATACGCCGACGCCGCGAGCAACTGGCGCGACCACTACTGGTTGGGCCGAACGACGTTCAGCCAACCGACTCAAATCGGCAACTGGCAAACCAACTCGAGCGGCGATTTCACCGGCATAGAGTTTGCGCACATTCACATCGGGATGTTCGTTAATCACTTCCATCGCTTGTGCGGCTAGCCGTGCCCGATCTTCTGGACTACGTAAAGGCTTGCCAGACACAACACGATTCACGCGGAAACCCAGGAATGGAACTGCTTCATCAATTGCTGCTGCCAAAGCCGCCGGATCGGAGATCGCGAGATCGCCCGGGTCTTTGCCGTCGGGGAACTTGGCTACCGACACTTGAACTTGATACTTCTTTTCCCATTCGTAGAACTTTTCAGCTGCACCTTGACCAGCAGCATCTGCATCAAAGGCCAACACAACTTTGCTGGCAAAACGTTTCAAAATACGAACGTGTTCTTCGGTCAGCGACGTTCCACACGTTGCCACTGCCCGCGTCACGCCTGAACGATGAAATCCGATGACGTCGGTGTAGCCCTCACACACAATGACTTGATCGGCCTTGACAACATCGTTCTTCGCCCAGTTCAGGCCATACAGGGTTTTTGACTTGAAATAGATCTTAGTTTCAGACGAGTTTTTATACTTTGCGGGGTCGGCACCTCCGGGCAAGATACGGCCACCAAAAGCGACTGGATCTCCGTTGTCGCTGAAGATCGGAAACATAATGCGCGCCCGAAATGAATCTTGTAAACGGTTCGCCTTATTGGTGAATGCTAAACCGACATCGCTGAGCACATCGGTCGCGAACCCCTTTTTGACGAGGTGTTGACTTAATGCGTCCCATTCATCGGGCGCATAACCCAACTGGAAGTGCCGAGCAACGTCTCCGGCTAAACCACGGTCGCGCAAATAGTCGCGTGCCGCTCGAGCATCAGGTGAATGAAGAAGGCGCTGGTGATACCAATTAACGGCCTCCGCCATCGCGCTAATCAGCTTCTTACGTCGCTGACGATCTTGGCTTTCGCCACCGGTCGTATAAGTGAGCGTGATATTCGCCCGGGCTGCCAACTTTTCCACCGACGACACAAAGTCAATATGTTCAATTTCTTGAACAAAGGTAAATACATCGCCCGCAGCTTGACATCCGAAGCACTTATAACGACCGGTTTCTTCGCGGACGTTAAACGAACCACTTTTCTCAGTATGAAATGGGCAAAGACCCACCCAGTTTCGTCCCGCTTTACGTAAAGCCACATATTGTTGGATGATTTCAACGATGGATGTGGATGCCCGCACCCTCTCGATGTCGTCTTCAACAAATGCCATGCAGGTGAGACTAATCCACCGGTGTCTGAGCGGGTTTATCCCGATTCGACTTCATGGAAAAACACCGCGAATCACTAGGCGCGATTAAACAATCCACCAATTGATCCACCACTTGAGCCTGAACCCGTCGGCATCATGCTCTGAATCCAACCCAATAGTTCGTTCGGGTTGCGGGTTTGAGTCCACACTTTTCCAGGACCCGTGAAATCGAACACAAGACCTTCGCCACTCTTGAACGTCTGCATCAAGCCACCGCTGGCTTGGCGAATATTCATTGACACGGTGCCTTCATACGCGACCATGTGCCCAGTATCAACCGTCAGCGATTGACCGGCTTGCAAGTCCCACACTTCAAGGGCTCCGTAGCAAGCAAACACAACTGGACCTTGACCTTCAGCACGGATAATGAATCCGCCTTCCGAGCCAAACATGTTCTTGAAGCCACCCCACTGAGTATCAATAGTGACATTGGTGTCGTTGGCGAGCCATGAACCTTTTTGAATGAATAACGGTGTTGCCGGAGTGACATCAAAAGAAACGATGTCGCCAGGCAAACGCGCCGCCACATCAACAAATCCGCCATTGGCTGGTGCCGTGTATGTACTCACGAAGAAACTTTCGCCACCGAGCGCAGCGCGCTTGAGGCTCTTCATAATTCCGCCTTCGGCTTTTGCGGACAATGTGACACCAGTTGACATTGTCATCATGGCCCCACTTTCGACGCGCACAAGTTCATTGCCGGCCAAGGTAATTCGAGCCACGCCGTAAGCGGGTCCCTGTCGAGTCTGAATTTGAATGATGGATCTCCTATGTTTTGTAGCCCGCCATGGACCTATTTGGTATCTGACTTCTTTTTTCCGCCCGAAGCGAGGACAGCCTGCGCAACAGCAAGGCGAGCGATCGGAACTCGGAACGGTGAGCAACTCACGTAGTCAAGACCAACTCGGTAGAACAAGTCGATTGACTCTGGATCGCCACCGTGTTCGCCACAGACACCCAGTTTGATACCGGGCTTGGCAGCACGACCACGCTTGGCAGCAATTTCAACCAATTCGCCCACACCATCTTGGTCGATGGTTTCGAACGGATTGCGCTTCAACAATCCGCCTTCAAGGTAGGCCGGCATCATGCGGCTTTCAATGTCGTCACGACTGAAACCAAAAGTCATCTGCGTGAGGTCGTTAGTACCGAAGCTAAAGAAGTCGGCTTCTTGTGATAACTCGTCGGCCCGCAAAGCCGCTCGTGGAGTTTCAATCATGGTTCCGATGGACACCTTGGGCTTCTTGGCCGAGCCCTTGGTCGCATCGGCGATTCCCTTCACGACCCACGAACGAGCCAAAGCCATCTCCTCACGCGTCACAGTGAGCGGAATCATGACTTCAACGATGGGCTTACCACCCTTAGCAACACGGTCGGCTGCTGCTTCCATGAGGGCCTGCACTTGCATCGCATACAAACCTGGCTTCACAACGCCCAGACGCACACCACGTGTTCCGAGCATGGGGTTGTGTTCGGCCCATTCATGAGCAGCCTTCAATAACTGTTCTTTTTCTTTTGACCATTCACCCGCAGGAGTAGTTGCCTTTTCAATTTCGAGTTCGTGCACATTGGGCAAGAATTCGTGCAACGGCGGATCAAGCAAACGCACGGTGACGGGAAGCCCGTCCATGGCCTTCAAAATGTCGATGAAGTCTTTCTTTTGCACCTTGCGAAGTTCTTCAAGTGCGCTGGCTTCTTCTTCTGCGCTTTGCGCCAAGATCATGCGGCGCACAACGGGCAGACGATCTTCGGCCAA